>PAKT01000084.1 GCA_002710725.1 Spongiibacteraceae bacterium | reverse complement strand
TATCGGCACATCACTGTCGCCGGCTACTTCACGAATCCCCCCGACTCGCCCGGGCCGTTTATGCCACAACCGATATCGGCGGCGAAATACCCGCAGGGCTTTATCTGGCCGTGGCTCAGATACTGGCTTATGTCTATCAGTTGCGAGACTGGCAGGCGATTGGCGGCGACGCCCCGGAACAGCCTGAACCCCATGTAGACGACGATTATTTGCGCGGTTTGCATCCGCATGCAGAGTGAGTAAAGAGCAATGGCTAACAGTGCGACCAAATCCAACCCTCTGATTCCACCCTGGCTGGAGAGTTTCCTGGCCAGTGGTGTCGGTGTTCTGGCGCTACTGATGTCGCTGTTTGCGATGCTGGTGCTGCCCATGCCGCCCTTTGCGCTGGACCTGTTTTTCACCTTCAACATTACGCTGTCATTGGTGATTCTGCTGGCGGTTATCTATGTTGACCGTCCCGTGGATTTCAGCATTTTTCCGACAGTGCTGTTGCTCGGCACCATGCTGCGCCTGGCGCTGAATGTAGCGTCTACCCGCGTCGTTCTGCTGGAAGGCCACACCGGCCCGGGGGCGGCCGGTCGCGTGATTGAATCCTTTGGTGACTTTGTTATCGGCGGTAACTATGCGGTCGGTATCGTGGTGTTCATCATTCTGGTCATCATCAACTTTGTGGTGGTTACCAAGGGTGCTGGTCGCGTATCTGAAGTAACCGCGCGATTCACCCTGGATGCCATGCCCGGCAAACAGATGGCTATCGACTCGGATTTGAGCGCCGGTTTGCTCACCGCCGATCAGGCCCGTGAACGCCGCGAGGAAATTCGAACAGAAGCCGACTTCTACGGCTCGATGGATGGTGCCAGCAAGTTTGTCCGCGGTGACGCCGTGGCCGGCATCGTGATTCTGTTTATCAATATCATTGGCGGCTTGTCCATTGGTGTCTTTCAACATGACCTGAGCCTCGGCGACGCGACCGAAAACTATGTGCTATTGACCATAGGCGACGGTCTGGTCGCGCAGATTCCGGCGCTGCTGCTGTCGACGGCAGTCGCCATCATCGTTACCCGTATATCCCGCTCACAGAACCTGGGGCAGCAACTTAAGGGCCAAATGCTGGCCAACACCCGCGTGCTGCTTCTCGCTGGCTGCGTTCTCACCGCGCTGGGCTTGATTCCGGGCATGCCAAACCTGGTATTCCTGATTCTGGGTATCAGCTGCATTGTCGCCGGTCGGATGCTCGACAAACAGCGCGCCACCAAACCGGAAGTGGTTGAGGAGGAAGAGGGCGCTCATGCTGGCGACAGCAAAGCCCCCGCACCCAGCTCCGATCTGGACTGGGATGATGTTACCAACCTCGATGTGGTGGGCCTGGAAGTCGGCTATCGCCTGATTCCGCTGGTAGACCGCCAGCAGGGTGGCGAACTGATTTCCCGTATTACTGGCGTGCGGAAAAAGCTGTCCAAAGATCTTGGCTTTCTGATTCAGCAGGTACACATTCGCGACAACCTGGAACTGTCGCCCAGCGCCTACCGCATCACCCTGTTAGGAGACACTATAGCCAGCGGCGATATCATGCCCGGTATGGAGCTGGCCATTAACCCCGGCGGCGCTCAGGGCAACCTGCGCGGCACCCCCACTAAAGATCCGGCTTTCGGCATGGATGCCCTCTGGATAGACACCGCCAATCGCGATCAGGCCCAGACGCTGGGCTATACCGTGGTCGACAGCAGTACGGTCATTGCCACCCACCTGAGCCAGGTGATCAAGGCCCACGCCCATGAGCTGCTGGGGCATGAAGAAGTTCAGCAACTGCTTGAGCGTTTGGGCAAAACTGATCCGAAGCTGGTAGAGAGCCTGGTACCCAAACAGTTGCCGCTGAGCGTGGTGGTTCGGGTGCTGCAAAACCTGTTGAAAGAGAACGTTTCCATTCGCAGCTTGCGTCTGATTGCCGAATCTTTGGCGGAACAGGCGCCAAGAACCAAGGAACCTGACGAACTTTTGCAGGGTGTCCGCCAAGCCCTTGGACGAATGATTGTTCAGGAAATCAATGGCTTATCCGAAGAACTTCCCGTTGCGGCTTTCGACGCAGAACTGGAACACATATTGCACGATGTAGTGCGTGGCAGTGGCGGTGGCCTGGAACCGGGTCTGGCCCAACAGCTTCAGGAAGATCTCGCCGAGTTTTCGCGAGCGCAGGAAGCGTCCGGTCAGCCCGCCGTGGTGCTGGTAGCACCGCCCATTCGCAACTGGCTGTCGCGGTTTATCCGCCGGAGTTTACCGAACATGCACATTCTTTCTTACAACGAAGTGCCCGATACCAAACAGGTTCGCCTGGTATCCACGCTCAACCACCAGCGCGCGCTGGAAGTTGACGATATCAATTCTTGAGAACAGGTAAGGCGATGAAAACAAAAACCTTTTTAGGTGCAGACAGCACGCAGGCCATGCGTAAGGTCAAACAAGCCCTCGGTGATGACGTTACGCTTCTGTCCTGTCGCCGGGTAAAAGACGGCGTGGAAATTGTCGTCGGCGTAGATGCGCAACCGGAGCCTTCCGCTGCGTATTCGCCAAGCCCGCGTCAGCAGCTGCGACAAGAACTGGATCAAACCCAGCGCGATCTTCGCCACTTTGCCAGAAACACTGATTGGGCCAGTGAAAGCGCCAAAAATCCGTCAAATCGCAAACTGGTTGAGTTTCTTAAAGCCTTGGATATCGAGCCCCGAATCGGCGCTGCACTGCTGCGTCAGATCCCGGCAGACGAGCGCCTGGAAGTGCAGCAGGAAATGCTGCACAGCATGCTGCGCCGTGCGCTGCGAACCTTGCCGGTGCCACGCGAAGGCGTCACCGCGCTGGTTGGGCCGGCCGGTGCAGGCAAGACAAGCAGTATCGCTAAAATCGCCGCAGACTTTGTTCGCCGCGGCAGAAGCGACGATATCGCTCTGATCACTACCGATACCACCCGTATTGCCGCCGAAGAGCAGCTACGCATTTACGGCAATATTTTCCAGATACCGGTTCACGCCGCCGCGAATGCCAATGAGGCGTCCCATCTGATCGATATGCTGTCGAACAAACGCTACCTGCTGATTGATACCGAAGGCGTCGGTATTCGCGACAGTGGGGGGCTCGACCGACTGCAGAGCCTGTTTGCTGCGCTGCCCGATATGGACGTATTTCTGACCCTGCCGGCGGATCGCGACCAGCACACCCAGTGGGAGATTACCCAGCGTTTTCGTCGAGCCTTGCCGATCAACGGTATTGTCGCCACCAACCTCGATCAGTGTGTGCGCATGGGCGCCCTGATGTCGGTTCTGATTCAGAGCCGACTGCCTGCAGTGTGGCTGAGTGACGGCACCCGTATTCCCGGCAACCTGAAAGCGGCTGACAGCAAATGGATTATTTCGGAAGCCATCAGACTGGCGCGTGAATTCAAGCGCAGTCTGCCCATGGGTGAGCCCGGGATTGGCGGGTACCGGGAGGCCGTCGCGTGAGTCGAGTCAAAGTTATTGCCGTTGCCAGTGGTAAAGGCGGCGTTGGCAAAACCAACGTGTCGGTCAATCTCGCTTACCAGCTGTCCCGTGCGGGCCGCAAAGTATTGCTGCTGGACGCCGACCTGGGCCTGGCCAACGTCGACATCCTGCTGAACCTGAAGCCCAAGCGCAATCTGTCAGATGTGCTCGAAGGGCACTGCAGCCTGAAAGATATCCTGATAACCGCCCCTGGTGGTTTCAAGGTTATTCCTGCCGCATCGGGTAAGAAATCCATGGCGGAAATGGCACAGAGTCAGCACGCGGGTATTGTGATGGCGATGAGTGAACTGGACGAAGATTTTGACGTCATGATCGTCGATACCGCGGCGGGGATCAGCGACAGTGTGGTCACCTTCAGCCAGGCCAGCCACCATGTCACGGTGGTCTGTTCCGACGAGCCGACCTCCATGGCCGATGCCTACGCCCTGATCAAGGTACTGAGCCGGGATGCGGGCGTTAAACGCTTCAAGGTTCTGCGCAACCGTCTGGCGAACGATATTGAAGCGCGCACCGGGTTCAAGCGTCTGGAAGAGACGGCCAATCGATTTCTGGATGTCCAGCTGGAATACGCCGGTTACATTCCCGATGACCCCTGTGTGGCCAAGGCGGTTTCGCGCCAGCGCTGTGTATCGGAAGCCTTTCCCGCGGCACCTTCAACAAAAGCCTTTCAGGAACTTGCCAAGCGGGTAGATAGCTGGGAAACACCGGATGCACCGCACGGTGGCCTGGAATTTTTCGTGGACCGAATGAGCAGCTGAGCGTATGACAGCAGGTTACGCAACCTACAATGAAGTCCAGTTCGGTGACCGCAACGCGCTGGTCCTGCAGCATGCCGGCCTGGTAAAAAAGATTGCCTATCATCTGGTGGCGCGATTACCCGACAGCGTGGATGTGGAAGACCTGATTCAGGCGGGCATGATCGGCATGTTGGAGGCGGCCAGCCATTTTCGGGCTGACGGCGGCGCCAGCTTTGAAACCTTTGCCAGTTTGAGAATCCGCGGCGCCATGATCGATCAGCTTCGCAGTACAGGCTGGGCCCCTCGGGCCATATCCCGGCAAATGCGCGAGCTGGCCGTCGCCATTCAAAAGGTGGAAAACCGGCTCGGTCGCGAAGCCAGTGGTCAGGAAATCGCCAATGAGCTTGGCATACCCTTGCAGGAATACCACAGTCTTCTGAAAGACGCGAACACCATCCAGATCTGCAGCCTTGAACAGGTCAGCAATGAAGAAGGCGAAGTCTTTGGCGATGCCGATGACGCGCCGGAAGAAACTTACGACAAGGTAGCGGCGAGTGATTTTCAGCTATCGCTGGCAAACCACATCGATCAGCTGCCGGAAAAAGAAAAACTGGTGATGTCTCTTTACTACGACGCGGGACTTAACCTGAAAGAGATTGGCGACGTTCTGGATGTCTCGGAATCGCGCGTCTGCCAGATACACGGTCAGGCCATTTTGCGTTTGAAGCAGCGCATGTCGGACTGGATCAACCCCTGAGCAGGAGTAACCTTATGCCGAGCCAAGAGCAAGTAAACCAGTTTCTGAACGATCTGGTCGCAACGCCTCCCGAAGCTCTGTTTCTGTTTTTACTCGGCGTAGTCGCCTGTGGAGTTGCGCTGCTTGCCCTGGCCAGGCGACGTATCGCCCATAAAACCGAGCGCAAGCGGGAAAGGGAAAAATTTAAGACCGTGTGCCGCCTTGTGGAAACTCAGCGCAAGGAAGTTAATTACCTGCAAACACGTCTGCACAGCCTTGAAAGCTACGTCGACAGGCTCAACGCCCATCAGCAGCGTGTGCTCGATTCAGCGACCCAGCGCCGCCAGCGTGTGGATGAAGCGATCGGTATCGCCGGACGCTGCGCCGACGATATTGAACTCAGCTCGCGCGCCGGGATCAGCCCCAGCGAAGCCAAGTTGATAGCCAGCCTTTATCGCGGGCCAGCGTCCAGCTAGGTAATGCGCTACTCTTCCACCCAGCGCAGTTCATCCTGCAGGGTATAGGCAAAGGCGAGCGCTTCGGCCACCGCAACGTAGAGTAGAGGCGGAATCTCCTCGCCAATATCCACTTTGGACAACAGCGCTGCGAGTTTCGGGTCGCGACGGATCGGAATATCGTGCTCGTCCGCCAGCTTCAGAATTTGATCCGCGACCGTATTTTCACCCTGGGCAGTTACCCGTGGGGTACTGAAGCCATCGTACTCCAGTGCTGTAGCCGTGCGCGGCGGTTCCGGTTTCTTCATGCGGTCGCATTCACCCCCGGCAAGGCCACATCGGGCTGCAGCGAATCGGGCAGCGCGCCGAAATGCCCCTCTACCTCGCTGTTAGCAATACCCGCTTTCGACAGTTTCGCTTCCAGTATCGGACTTTTCTCTGCCACCCACTGCAGTACGGCCGGTTCTTCACTGAACAGCTTTACAAAGGTGCGTCGCTCACTGTGGTCAATGTGTATGGCCAGCTTTCCGGCAAGTTCCAGCTCGACGCTGAGCGTCACCAGCCAGCGTTTCTCCTTCTCGCTCTGATCGCTTTGTGCCGATTGCTCGCGACGCATAAACAGTTGCCAGTAATCGATTTCCTGACCATTGCGCACGGGTAGATCAAGAAGCCACTGAACCTGCCCCTGTTCCCGGGCCTGTAACGATGCCAGTTGTTGTGACTCGATGCGCGCCACACCGCTCTCAAGTGCCCGCACCAGCTGCGGCAGGCTCTCGAGTTTGCTTTCCATGCCGGCCAAAGCCTTACCAAGCTGAAGTCCGTGCTGTGTGACGGTGCTGGATGCCGTCTGCTGGTAAGCGCTACTGATTTGCGCTTCTCGCGAGGCCGGAAGGGGCTGAGCGTGGGTGGATGCGTGAGTGGATAGAGGTAGCGAAGCGGCCGGCCGGCTTGCAGTGCCTGGCGGCATGGAGGCTCCGGCCAATAGATTGGCAGGCAAGGTCGGCGGCGCCTTGGCTTGCGGTGGCAGGGCGCTGGGAGTCGCAGGTGATTGCGACATCGGCTGTCTGGGCGGAGGTGCGTAGGTTGTGGGTTGCCCAGTCGGGCCGGGTGACGGAGCCGATGACTGCGGCGGAGGCGCTCCCGTATTCGCGGCGCTCCCTTGAGGTGCTGGATTCGGAGGGGCGGGGCGCGCGCCCTCCGACGGCGGAGCCTGCAATTGCCCCAACAGCCGCAGCATGACCGATTTTAAATCCGGCGCTGCCGGTAACTGCCCCCGAGCCAGCAAGGCCTCCAGAAATACGCCGCTGCGCTGCAGAGTTTGGCGCAACTTTCCTGGCTGCAGCACATCCTCACGCTGGGGCAGCAGTGCCAGCAAGGGTTCGAGCGTCTGCCGCATCAGATTATTCGTCGGTACCTGGACCAGTTGTCGAATCGGGCTCCCCTGTTGCGCAGCTACGCGTTGCTGTAACTGAAGCGCCACCTGACTCTGCTGCTCGGTTAACGGCCGTAAAGCGGCCCGCCCCTGAGCGTCAGTTCCCAGCACCTGTAACAAGGCGCGCTTTCCGACCTGCAGCGGCATTTCGCTGGTAGCGTTCATCTGCTGGCGCCCCATTTTCAGGGTATAGCTGGAGGTGTCCTGCTGACCAACAACCAGAACGTCCAGAATAGCCCCGACCCGAAAGCTCATCGCCTTCTGTCTGGTGTCCACCACACCGGATACCGTGGGGCTGGTTATGTAGAGAGGCTTGTCGAAATTCACGCCGAAACGCTCTTGGGCTTTAAGGGGATATCGACCAAAACAAGCGATTACTTTAGCAAGAAGCGCTTAGGCCTAAGGCCTGCTGTAGCCGTAGCGACTGAGGATTTCAGCCGTAGAATCAGACTTAAGAAAGCACAGTAACGCACTGGATAATTTAGGTTTTGCAGATCTCATAATTGCAACAGCATCCTGTCGGATGGGTGCGTGAAGTTCCGGCGGAACCTGCCATATCCCACCGCGCTGCGACTGGCTAGTGAGCTGTGACAGCGCCACAAAGCCCAGATCGGCGTTGCCGGAGGCTACAAACTGATAGGTCTGGGCGATGTTCTCACCCTGCACCCAGCGGTCGCGGGTCCGCTCCAGTAAACCCAGGCTGGCCAAAGTCGATTGTGCCGCCTGCCCATAGGGAGCCACGCGCGGATTGGCAAGCGCCAGCCGCGCGAAATCCCCCTGCAACAGGCCCTTGGGATCGTCCGAATCGGGTGACCACAGCACCAATCCCCCCAGCGCATAGGTAAATCGGGAGCCGGGCAGGGCGTAGCCGCCGGCCTCGAGTGCCTTGGGCTTTACATCATCGGCCGACAGGAAAACATCAAAGGGGGCACCGTGCCGAATTTGGGCGTACAGCTTGCCGGAAGAGCCGGATGCCAGGGTCACTTTGTGTCCGGTCTGCTGTTCAAAGGCAGCGGCAATCTCACGCATGGGCGCAATAAAGTTGGAGGCTACGGCCACCAGCAATTCATCACCGGCGCGCGCGGAGGGCGGCTGGATTGCCAACAGCAGAATCAACAGGTAGAAAATTTTAGCCAAGCGCACAGACAGTCAGCACCGTTTCCAATTGTGGATGTACCCGCAAAGGCAGGCCCTGAATTATAGGCCTGCTTCACGCCTTAACTCTACTGAAGAGGTTTTTGCGTGAATCTGCCAACAAAACAAACGGCGGCACTGTTCCGCGACAGCCGATATACATTAAAATACCCGCCTTCGTGCGCCCTAAGGTGGCACGTGAAGCTCAGACAGGCCTGCTTTTAGTGCGGCGCGGAAAAGGGTGGTGCAGTAAGTGAGCAAAATTTGCACAAATCACACCGGAAAACAGCGGGTTTTAACCGGGAACTTTAGCGCCGGGCTCAGGACTAATCGATTACGCGAAGACGGCACGGTTTGTGCTACTTAATTTTTGACTTCATTTTTGGACATTACTCAGGATCTCATGTCTCGTTCTAAAGCTATGTATGGCATCTCTCGCATTGACGACCCGGTTTACCGAACTTACGCATGGCGTGTCAGCCTGCGGCGTCAGAACCGAATGATCGTAAAAAACTTTACTGACAAACGCTACGGCAGCAAGAGCCGCGCACTGGCTGCGGCGAAAGCCTATCGCGACGAGATTGTTGCGAAATATCCACCCACCACGCGTAAGCAGTTCTGTTCGACCCTGCGCCGGCACAACAACTCCGGTATCCCCGGCGTTTACCGTTACGCGAAACCCTACACGCTGGCAGACGGAAAAGAGCGCAAGTTGTGGTACTGGGAAACCACCTGGCCTACCCAGGAAGGCGGCAGCGCCAAAGCAACCTTCAGCGTAAAGCAGTTCGGCGAGGAAAGAGCCAAGCAAATGGCCATTGCCGCGCGTGAAGCCGGCGTTCGGAAATTAAAGGGTGTTTACTGGGCCTCGGAACGTGGTGTGGCGGCCTGATTTCTCACGGAGTCTGACCATTGATCGCAACATCAGGCATATGGACTCGCTAAACGGCGCAGCAGGGCAGTAGTAGAGCCCTTGTTGCGTTTCAGCAGTGGCATCTGAGCCCTTGGGGACCATCTTCGGTCATGGTATAAGCACCGCCCGTGCGCAAGCCCACTGCCTGCCGCTAGTCGCGCACGCAGTCGATGTAGTATTCAACTTTGCCGTCATGTGACTCTTTGACCAGGCCATGAATATCAGTCTCAAAACCGGGGAATCGTTGGTTAAATGTACGGGCAAATCGCAGGTATTCTACAATCGTTTTATTAAAGCGCTCTCCTGGAATAAGCAAGGGGATACCAGGAGGATAGGGCGTCACTAACATAGCGGTGATACGGTCTTCCAGCTCATCAATCGGCACACGCTCAATGTCCCGGTGAGCCATTTTCGCCCATGCATCGGAAGGGCGCATGGCCGGAGTAAGGTCACTGAGATACATTTCTGTCGTCAGACGAGCGACATCAAATTGGGCATACACCCCGTGGATTTGATCGCATAGATCGCGTAATCCCATGGCTTCGTACCGAGGATGCTTTGCGATAAACTCCGGCATGCATCGCCACAAGCGCGTATTGTTGTCGTAGCAATCCTTGAACTGCTGTAGTTCGGTGACCAGCGTGTTCCAGCGACCTTTGGTAATACCAATGGTGAACATAATAAAGAAGGAATACAGGCCACACTTTTCAACAATGATGCCGTGTTCGCTCAAGTACTTGGTTAGAATGCCCGCGGGAATACCGTGCTCGGCAAAGTCACCATCCACATCGAGCCCCGGATTGATGATTGTCGCTTTGATTGGATCCAGCATATTGAATCCATCAGCAAGATTGCCGAAGCCGTGCCAGCGATCATTGGGTCTTAAGGTCCAGTATTCCTGTGAGCCCATGCCTTCTTCGGCAAGATAATCGGGGCCCCAGACTTTGAACCACCAGTCTGTTCCCCATTCATCGTCGACCTTGCGCATGGCCCGTCTGAACTCCATTGCCTCGGCAATAGACTCCTCCACCAAGGCAGTGCCACCCGGCGGCTCCATCATGGCAGCCGCTACATCACAGGAGGCGATAATCGCATACTGGGGGGAGGTCGAGGTGTGCATCAAATACGCTTCGTTGAACAGGTCCTTATCCAGTCGGCGGTTGCTGGAATCCTGCACCAGTATCTGGGATGCCTGCGAAATGCCGGCGAGCAATTTGTGAGTGCTCTGGGTTGCGAAGACCATTGAATCGTCGCAGCGCTTGCGGTCTTCGCCAATGGCGTGATAGTCGCCGTAGAAATCGTGGAAGGCCGCATGCGGCAGCCAGGCCTCATCAAAATGCAGGGCATCTATTTTGCCATCCAGTTCTTCCTTGATTTCTTCAACGTTATACAACACACCATCGTAGGTGCTCTGGGTAATCGTAAGCACCCGCGGTTTTGCATCTTTATCGTTGATAAAAGGGTTTTTGGCGATCTTCTTCTGGATATTTTCCCATTTGAATTCACTCTTCGGGATAGGCCCGATAATGCCGAAATTATTGCGGGTCGGCATAAGGAAGATCGGGATGGCACCGGTCATGATAATCGAATGCAGAATCGATTTATGACAATTGCGGTCGACAATAACAATATCACCGGAAGCAACCGTGGAATTCCAGACAATCTTGTTTGACGTCGAGGTGCCATTGGTGACAAAGAACAGGTGATCGGCATGAAAAATTCGCGCCGCATTGCGCTCACTGGCTGCTACCGGGCCGGTGTGATCAAGCAACTGGCCCAGCTCATCGACCGCATTACAAACATCCGCACGAAGCATGTTTTCACCAAAAAACTGGTGAAACATATGGCCCACTGGACTTTTCAGAAAGGCAACACCGCCGGAGTGTCCAGGGCAATGCCAGGAGTAGGAGCCATCTGCTGCATAATCAACAAGAGCGCGGAAAAAGGGCGGGGCCAAGTTGTTCATATACGCGCGAGCCTCGCGAACGACATAGCGCGCTATAAATTCCGGCGTATCCTCAAACATATGAATAAAGCCGTGTAGTTCTCGCAGTATGTCGTTGGGGATATGCTGGGAGGTTCGCGTTTCACCATAGAGGAATATCGGGATATCGGGGTTGCGATGACGCAACTCGGCCACAAAGTCGCGTAACTGTCGCAATGTGCTTTCCGCTTGCTCATCGCTGAATTCCTCATCATCAATACTGAGAATGAAACAGGATGCTCGGCTCTGTTGCTGAACAAACGAAGTCAGGTCGCCGTAGCTGGTAACACCCAGGACTTCTATCCCTTCATCTTCGATGGGTTTGACCAGCGAACGGATACCAAGACCGGACGTATTCTCGGACCGGAAATCTTCATCAATGATGATGATCGGAAACTGAAAACGCATTAACAAACCTCAAGTGTAGGTGGTAACTGTTCTAAATTGATCACATTGCAGGGCGCGGGTAGTACTTAGTAACGACTAGACACGGATTGTCTTATGACTTGCTGCTTGTATACAACAAGTTCTATCCAACCATGAGTAGTCACTTCATTTAACATAATATACATTATGCGCAATTAGCGGTGAGAGATAATGCGGGTGTTTCGACATATGCGGTTGCCTCCTTTCACAGAAATACCTAAATCATTGAATTTATGCTATTTTTCTTATCGGTGTTTTTCATCTCCCGAGGAAAAAACGTGGCACATAGCAATGAAAAGATTATCTATGTCGATATGGATCACGTCTTGTGCGACTACAAGGACGGATTTTCGAGGCAAAAGGCTTTGTTCCCCGACTTGGAATTCCCTCAAAGTCAGCCCGGTATGTATATAGGGATGAACCCGTTACCTGGCGCCATCGAGACATACCAGTGGCTGAACGACCACCCCAATACGCGTGTTTACATACTGACGGCGCCGTCTGTTCATAACTCCCATTCATATTCAGAAAAGCGAGATTGGGTCGAAAAACACTTAGGCATGTCCGTTGTTCGAAATCTCATCATCACACCACATAAAAACCTGAACAAAGGCCACTACCTCATTGACGATATGCCGTCAGGTAAAGGACAAGATCGATTCGAGGGCTCCCTAATACTTTTTGGTAGTGAGCAGTTTCCTGATTGGGAATCTGTACGCACATTCTTTGAAATTTCTCTAAGACCAAGCTCAGACTCAGAAATGTCTGACACTTGGGATTCGCTAATCAATTCAGAAGACAAAGTGACGGAAGATTTTGGACAAAACCAAGAAGATCATGATTGGTTGAACATGAAACCAGTAGGACGCGAAAAACTGGACTGATATAAAAGAAAGATCGAATTTTTGGCTGAAACCTTACTCATACACCACTAATCCGTTAAAATATCATTATTACGGATTATAATTGCAGCCCTCTTCGAGGTCTTCTATGCCCAAATCTGGCCAAGCGCGCGTCCTCAACGCTGTGCAACAAGATCGTGTCTTCGACGTGATTCAGCATCACCGGCATCCTGAAAAGAATACCGCCATCATGCAGATCAGTTTCAAGCTCGGACTGCGGGCCCAGGAAATAGCCTTGCTCCAGATCAAGGAGATTGCAAAGCTCAATCCGTCAGGCACCGACTTCAAACTGCTCGAAGTCATGAGTCTTCCAGCTGCTTATACCAAAGGCGCTGACGCCATGGGACGCTCCCAAAGTCAGTATCAGCGCAGAACGGTCAGTTTCGATGTGGGAAGTTTTGATCAAGTCGTCCGCCAGGTCGAAGCGCTTGCCAAAGCTGGCGCCGAGGTGAATCCAGAAGATTTCTACCCACCCGTCAGGAAACATCGTGGAAAATCACGAGATCTTCCGATGGTTGATGCTGCACTTCGCGCCGCTCTCACGGACCATTTACGCCTCCGGATTGAAAAAGCTGGGATATTGAAACCCTCCTCCCCTCTTTTTATCACTCAGAAAGGCGGAGCCTATTCGCCGAACACCTTACAGGAACACATGGCGGTAATACTTAGAGACTGGGCTTCCGTAGAAAAGGCGAGTTCGCACAGTGGGCGGAGGTCTTTGATTACTAATGTTATCCATAAACAGAAAAAGTCTGTCAAAGTGGCTCAGAAGATTGCAGGACATGTTAATCCATCAACTACTTTGATATATGAGGAGCCTCCGGAAGAAATTATTGAGGATGCGTTGAATAACCTCAATTAGTCTTCTTTCGGCCATAAGCGGACATTTAACAATCACAGCTCCGGAAAATACGTTTCGATCAGGTTCCGCGTTAACTGCTCGCCTCGTAATGCAAGCATGTCCAAGTCTTTCTGGCTCATCGGATCAAAGTCTGTTGGGTAATCAAAAGTAGCATCACGGGGCACCAAGTCTTTTGGCGGGCAAGGAAGAGCACTATCATTCTGTCCAAGATAGGGAAGTAAAAACCCTTTGATCTCGCCGCTACTTTGAAGTCTGTGTAGAAGATCAAAAGTCATTGAATGTGTGCGACGGTGGATGGTGCTGATCGTCGCAACCATGCGGGAAGGCCAAAAATAAGGAAGATTTGAGCCATCTGGAATCCCCTGTCCAGCAACGCAAGCAATGATAAAGTTTGTTTCAGTAACATTCGTGCTGAAATTGCTATTTCGGCCTGGGATTAGACAGCTCGTACCGAGATTGTCGTATACACCACCATCTGCCACTATTGTTCTATGGGTTGATGTTTCACCACGTTTAATGTATCTCCTTTGCTCATCTAATGCTGGCAAAATTGCTGGAAAAGAAGCGCTTGCAGCCACTGCCTTTGCGACCTTCGTATCGTCCACAAGTTTGCCAAAACGCCAGCAACCTGATTCCATTGACCCGAAGCGATAGGCTGACTCGGTTCTTAATTCAGTTGCATTGATAATAATCTGAAGGTTTTTTCGCTTAATATCTTTTAGTGTTGCCCCTTTGAAAAACTCGCTATCTAGAAATTCTGCAAAAGCCGTTGTTCGACTTGAGAAGCGTGGGAGCGGCGCCTGGAGAGCTTTTTTCAATTTGCGTAAAGCGGAGTTAGAAACGCCTATCACTCCCAGCAGAGAAAGTGCGAGACGTACAACAGAGCAAACTGCCGCGACGACACCCGATGACACGAGTGTTGCTGCAATTTTTAGCGTAGTGCGCGAGAACAATGTATATCTTACTATTCCGCCTTTTAATCCTTTGCGAAGTATTGCCTGCATCCTTGCATCAAATTCATCGAAGTTATCATTGGAGTATGCCCACAGGGCTCCGATAACGCTGCCGCCGGAAACGGTAGATATCGTGCAGACTTGATCTAGGATGCTGCGATCATTGAGAGCCCGCATGCATCCAAGATGAAACGCAGCAGCGCGGGAGCCCCCACCAGAAAGAGCTAGTCCGAATTTGTATTCTTCAGTTGTCATTCGATGCTATTCCTTTTTCTATGTGAATGACTTGGAACTGGTTCTTGCGAAAAAGATGAAATCGCCAAAGCGGACGAGTCGCAGCAAACCCGACAATGAGCATAACGACATGTCGTGGTGTCTTTTCCTGACAGTGAAGAAGTTGCGCCATTGCCTCAAGATCAACAGAACTTGGTTCAGGCATTGATACTGGATGTGTGTGCCAAACCCCAACGAAGTTCGTAGAGTTGCCGCTCTTTTCTGCGTAAAATTTGCATTGTTCTTCTGTTCCCTCGACGCCGCAAAGAAAATGATCCGATGACTTAATGCTATCTAGCGGTGGGCCTGTGGCCACATCAATTGAGATGGTTTTAAGTGCGTCGTCAATCTCGCCTAGCAAAAGGCCTCCTGTTTCATCGGTAGAACTTCCTGTGCGTGCGTTTGTTTTAATCTCGCCTTCTATAGCGCGCCGCGCTGCGGGTGAAACTAATACACGATAATCGTGAGAGACATCGTTGTTGGTATCAGATTTTCCGAGGTCTATGATACGGGAAAACATTTGATCAGGGGGGTTACAGGCCGATACAAACAGGGCTTTTGCGACATCATCGTTTTCCCGCTGAAGCATATAAGCCGAAAAATTAAAAAAGGATGATGCAAAGAAAGCAACGTCAGCAGCTGATCCAAGAAATGTCGGTTCAGAGCACCCAGGCTCAGGTTGAAAACCGGGTTTATGTTGTTCTAGCGGCCAGAACGCGCGAGCAAAATCGTTCAATTCCTGGGTATGGAAAGCGGCGAGTTTTGTTTGCCGAATTAAATCTGAAGGGCCAAAGCCCGACCTGGGCATTTTGAGGGTTGAAATACCCTGTGTTGCATTTCCATTAATTGAACCCCTAAGTATAGGAGGAGTTGATTCAAGTGCATCCCAGTCATGCTGAAGAGCGGAAGCAACACGCCTTGAGGCTGTAGCATCTATCACGAGGTCAAACTCTTGCAAACAGAGAGGGTCGGGCCACCCCTTTGTGAGATCAGCATATTTGTGATCTATTTCTACTTTTGGATTGATTGAACCTAGTTGAACAGCAAGGCCGCTCTGTTTGCTATACCCTACTTGATAGTGCCTGAATTGTTGTCGAACCAAGATACCAGGGTTTACAGTCGAGTTGTCTACAAGGCTTAGCTTTTTTACTCCTGCACGCACTAAGTATTCACCCATGTGAGAGCCAAGAGCACCGCATCCAAGCAATACAACTCGCTTTTCAAGAAACCAACTTGCATTTGTTTCTTGATCTCGCCTGTAGGTAACCTCAGGGCGATTATCATAAACCCGGCACCATTCTGTCGGCGTCTTAGTTGCCCAATCAAGGATGAGATTCCACGCTTCTTCGGTAACTTCGCCTGAGTCACTAAGGACAATGGTACGTAAGGCTTTGACATGCTCAGAATCCATTTTCCATGCGGTAAGATGCTGGCGCAATGGTTCGTCAGCAGCACGACGACGCATCGGCGCACCAAGTATGAAATAAAGTGGCTCGCCATCTTTTTGGCACAAAGCAAGAAGTTTAAGTATGGAGAACAGAAAACTGAAGGAAATACCACGATCCTGAAGCACATTAAGTAGTTCAGAGGTCGTACTTGGATACTCCATTGGCATTGGCTGGTTGATAAGAACAACAGCTGCAAATCGCTCATCCTTTGGAAGCTGTTCTGGCATTTCGCTCCATTCAGAAATGTCATAACAGTATTTGTTTCGGGTAGTCAGCTTGGCAGCACCTACCCAGAAGAATGCTCCATTCGCTAGCTCTGGGGTGTTAATATCGACGGCAAACTTTGTATCGGAGCTAGGGTACTCAACTGGTGGATGTAGCGGCGCGTCGTTAGGATCGAGTTGGTTCCGCGCCGCATCACGGAGCCATTGATCCAATCGTTTGATGAAGCCAAACATGCCGTCGCTTGCCGACCATTCGACGTCAGTTGCCTGATATAGGCAAAGATGATTACCCCACTGAACGTGGGCACGCCCTAAAAAACGTTTATGGCCAAAATTCGCTGATGGCGGTTGAAGTGGAAACTTCGAGGGGATTTTCAAAATAATTGGTTCGCGCCGCCGAAATTTAAATCCACCGATCTGAAACTGATAGCCACTTGTCTCAATCGACAAGCGTAAGACTAGAAGTCCGCCTTCTGAGGAAGGCAACTCTGTACGAACGATTTCTATAGCGTCATCGCTGGCAGATGCGATGTCAGTAAGTTGATCTAGTGCGAGTTGTTGACCCCATGACAAGTATTCAGCAACCATACCCGACCTGTTCTGAGGGTGGGCTATCCGAACCACGAGCCTCATCAACAGCTGAGGCAAGTTTGCTTGTCGCTGTTGCGCTCACCGCTTCTGTAACATCAGGTGCTGCTAAAACACCATTATCAGCTTGAAAAACTAGTGGCTCACCGCTCTCTCCGTCTTCATGGGTGCAAAGAAACCCACCATCCGCGACTTCTTCGTAGCGTTTTTTTGCCTTGGCGTGCGGTGGATTGTCACCGGACGAATTCGTTGAAGGAATTTTAACGCTGCTCGCTATAATAATTCCGCCCTCAACCTGATACGAAGCAAGATCATCAAGCATGTCCTGTTTTAAAACTTCAGCATCATCTTCTTTTTGATACATCGCTGACTTGCTGCAATGGTGTGGAGCCAGAAAAACTTTCCATCTTAAGAAATCTTCGTTCCCTGCCTCTTTGGTTGTGTCAAAAATCCTACGAATACGAGGATAAGCAATGTCTCCGAAGAGAAGTATGCCGCCTTGCGAGGGGGCGTCACCGAGCACAACTTGCATGCACAGGCTTGTGTTGTTGCGGTCACCTTCCGTTTCTTCTGCAAATGGCGCATGTATGAAGGCGTTAAATTCTCCTTCATAGTCGTTGCCGTCAATCTCGGTGACCGAGTGACCGGGAATGGTTAGGCGGTCCTCTGGAAAGCCCGCGAATTCGTTCGTATCGAGAAGCGAATCGTAACCGATGACCCTTACACGATCACCAGCCCCTGCATCACCTCCGGCCTTGATCGTTTCCTGTATACGGCGCTCAGCCTCTTCTTTAAAGGCAACAGCGTCATCGCACAAATCCTGATCGTTTTCTATAAATATTCTAGGCGTAAACCAGAGTTCACCGATAGTGACTCTTTCGAGCAGTTTCTCAAAACCGAGGATATGATCTTGATCAGGGTGCGTGAGCGCGAATGCGGAGAGATAAGGCTTTCCGTCAATTTTTGGCAAACTCTCCGCGAGTTTGTCAACCAGTGCAATACGATCACTTTCAGAATTATCGGCATCATTCAGATCACGTAAGTCCACCTGGAGGACAATTCCATCCTGAATAACGATGCTGATGCTATCACCTGTTCCAACAGGCCAAAATATCACTCTGGGTTCGTTAAACACGCCGTATTGCCTCCATTTTAAGATTCATGACAGTGCCACTCTCGTAATACAAAATTATTCTGCCTAGATTAATGTCCGCTTTGGGTCGAAAGCCGTTTATCAATGAAAATCCACCCCTTCCAGGAAATGCCCCCCGTCCACGGTCAGCACATTGGTGTAGATCTCGGTACTTTCAATCGACTTGTGGCCCATGAGCTGACTGACGATCTTGAGCGGGCGCGCGTGCAACAGCAGGTGAATGGCAAAGCTGTGCCGGAAGGTGTGACAGGTGATATTGATCGGCGCGCCCCCTACCCGCTCCACGAGCTTATGGATGTGCCGGTTCACGGTCTGGCGCGCCATCGTAAAAATCCGCTCGTCTTGGCGAAAATGCCCCGCGTACAGGTAGCTCTGGATGCGGTCTTGCAATAAGGGATCGACGATGGGTACGGCGCGTTTGGGGCTGCGCGCCAATTGGACCTTGGTGGGCCGCCCCGGACCCTGCTTGAGCGTGCGCAGCACCACCAGAAAATCATAGCCATCATCGCGGAAGTGGCCCGGCGTGAGCGCCAGCACCTCGGAGACACGTGCGCCGGTGGTCCACATCAAATCGAGTATCAGGCGGTAGGTCGGGTGCTTTTCGGCGTCGAGCAGGCCCAGGACTTCCGGTTTGAGCAGGTAGGCCGGCATGGCGTCGATGGTGTCGAGCACCAGTTCGCGCTTGGCGATCAGGCGGTCCCAGTCGATCTGCACGTGCTGGATGGGGAACGTGTCCGGGCGCGGCGTTTTCGGGTAGAAAAGCCGCTGGGGGCGCGGGGTGGGAAATCCCCGTCCGCTGTCCTGAATCCGTACCATTTCACCCGAATCCCTGGTGCACTTTCGTCCTAGTTATACGCCCCACTTTCGCCGTGTGCAACCCTGAAAACGCCAGAAAAAAGGCGCCAACACGCGGTGCACCAAAATAGGGGGAACGGGTGCAAAACACGAAAAATCAGCCGAAAACGCAAAACACCGGGCAAGCGGCCACCCGGCCCGAACGTAGCCATTGTGAAAAGGGGAATTAGCGGCGCCGCTGGTGCGCGCGAATAAGGATCTCAAGCCCTTCATGGGGATCGAACCCCAGACCCAGGCAATAGTCGACGAATTCGGCGACATCGATGCGCCGGCGGTTTTGTTCAAGCTTGCCGATCACACTATGGTGACGCCCGACACGCTCCCCCGCTTGACGCAGCGTCAAGCCTTGAGCCTCGCGCTGGGCTTTGAGCCAGACGCGCAGCGCGTTGTAGTCTTGTGTGTACGGAGAGTGTCTCATTGTCGCGATAGTAGAGACGCGCTACAATGTCGCGAAATTCGAGACAAGCTGTTGTTACATGACGTCCTCCCCGCGCATTGAGCCCACCCTCCTCCGCCTGCTGACCGCCCGTGACGGCACGCCCTTTACCCGCGACACCTTGCTGGCCGAGTACCGGGCGCTCAGCCACGAGCACGGTCGCACCGGCCGCGCATCCTGGCAGTTCATCGACCGCAACATCCGGCGCCTGGCACGTGCCGGTGTGCTGACGGCCCTGCCGGGCGATCCCGACCAGCCGCCGCGGTACCGCCTGGCGGCGTCCCTGCCGGAAACGTCAGCGCCGGACACCTTGACCGTCCTTCGCCAGAAGCTGCAACGCCAACGGGTAGAGCTGCTGTCCACGATCGGGGAAACCGAGGCCTACGATGAAATCTGCACGGATCTGCCCACGCTGCAGCCGAGCGTGCAAGCCCAATACAACGAGGCCAAGGATCGGAGCCTGAAATTGCTGGGGCGTATCCGCGCCCTGGAAACGCTGATCGCCACGCAAAGCAGCAGTGCGGCATGAGACTGCGGGACTGGCAACGGGCGTGCCTGCATCAGGCTGAAGCACAGTACCGTCAGGGACAGCGCCATTTCCTGTGTCTGGCCACGCCGGGTGCCGGTAAAACCCATTTCGCCGCAACGTTAGCCGCTACCTTGCTGGAAGCTGACCTCGTGGACCTGGTTATCGGCTTTGCGCCGTCGGTGATTGTGGCGGACGACATTCAGGCCGCGCTCGCCGCACAAACCGGGGCGCGCTTTGACGGTCGTCTCGGTGCCCGCGGTCTGACTCTGACCTATCAGTCGATGCTGACGCAGCCGGAGGCGTTCTGGTCGCTGTTCCAGACCCAGCGGGTGTTCGCCATTTTCGACGAAATCCATCACTGCGCTGGCCAAGAGCTCGCGGATGCGAATGCCTGGGGTGCCCTGCTGATCGCCAATCTCCAGGAACAGGCGGCGTATACCCTGGCCCTGACCGGCACCCCATGGCGCTCCGACCAGCGCCCCATTGCGCTGGCCCGCTACGGGACCGACAACGTAACCTGCGATTACCGCTATGGCCTGGATCGGGCGATTGTCGATGGTGTGTGCCGGGTCCCCCAACTCACCCTGATCGACAACGACACCATCCGAGTGCAACGCGATGGCCATACGGAGCACTTTAACGGCCTCAAAGCGCTGGTCGACAGCGACGCCTGCCGCTATGAGGATATCCTGCGCTCCGAGGCACTCATCACCTACAGCCTGCGCCAGGCCACCCGCAAGCTTGACAACCTGCGCCGACACGATCCTCGCGCTGGCGGCCTGGTCGTCGCGAGCAGTGTCGATCATGCACAGCAGATTGCAGGGATTCTATTGCGGGAATTCGGTGTGCAGGCCGCGGTGGCTACCTACCAGGAACGTGACCCGCTGACGACGATTCGCCAGTTCAAGGACAGCGAGACGCCTTGGATTGTCAGCGTCGGTATGATCAGCGAGGGCACGAACGTGCCCCGGCTCCGGGTGTGCTGCCACCTGACCCGGGTGAAAACCGAGCTGTACTTCCGCCAGGTCCTGGGCCGCATTCTCCGCGCCAACGGGATACGCCGCGAGAAAGCCTATTTCTATATGCCGGCCGAACCGACCCTGGTCGAGTATGCCGAGCGGCTCATCGAGGATATCCCCGGCAATCCACCTGTGATTCGCGACCGCCTGCCTGGCCAGGTGACCGTCCGATCCCGGGATACCGCTGTGAGCTCCTCACCCGACCATGGTGCGGGCCTGCCCGAGGTTGCGGTGGACCTCGATGCCAGCAGGTATGAGAGTCGCACTTCAGCTCCGTCCAATCTTTCGCTCGCGTACGACACCTGTGTTCACTGGTCGACGCGATTTCACAGCCAGATATTGGCGATTCACGGCCTGTCCCAGTCCTGAAGCCGCTCCTCAATGGTTCGTTCCGGCGGTTTCACCTCCAGTTTCTGAATGCGCTTCAGCGGAAACAGTTTGGTGATCTTGGGCGGTCGACGAAAATCGTATTTACCCTGAAAGTCGACGTGGCGCCACGTCAGTACTGACCCCCGGCCAATTTCCTCGACCATGGCGTCGTAAGCGTCGGGCTCCGTTTTTTGAATGGCAACCAACTGGGTGGACAGCGTCAGATAGTTCCACAGAATGATGGCGTTCTGGATCACTGATCGTGCCAGCGTGTACTTCTCCTGTTCTTCCTTGGTGCCCACCTGGAACTCGCTCTTGCGGTCCCAAAATACGGCATCGTGAAACTTGTTCGACAGTTCAACGAGATTCAACTGCTTTTGCACGCGCTGACGAAGCCGCAAGTCATCATAATAGGTCAGGAGGTATTGGCTTTTGGGAATGCGCCCGAAAGCCTTCAGGCACTTATACAAAGGGTGGTCACTGCTGTATGAATTGAGACGGGCGAATAGCTGGGAAGCGGTGCTCACCCCGAGGCGGATGGTGCAGACAAAGCGCAGCATATCATCCCAGTGCTCGCGAATCGTTGTGACATCGACTTTGTTGCGCGGCAACAGACGGTAGCCTCGCTGCTCGTAATACGCTTTGCCCTGAAAGTCATAGAGCCCCTGCTCTTCGATACGCTTAATGCGTGGGGCAAAGGAAATACCCAGAAAATGAGTTAGCCCAAACAGGGCTTCGGTATAGCCGTGCGTGTCGGTGGCGTGGACACGATTTAATGCGGCCGTGTTGTGCACCAGGCCATCGAGTACATAGGCGGCTTCGCGTTCGGTGGCGCTGAACACCGTTGAGTGAAACAGGCTCTGCTTCTCATCCACAAAACTGTAGACCGCCACGCCACTTTCTTTGCCGAAATACTTGAATGAATACTTGGCATGTAACGATTCGGGCGCGACCGTCACCTTTTTGCCGTCACTGCTGGAATACAATCGGTCATCTTCCACCTTATAGACCCGGCTCAGCGCAACCTCATCGATGACATCAGTCAGAGATTTATTGGCCTTGCGCAGGTTGTCGGCCGACATCCGCCAGTTGACGAATTCAAGCAACTCGTTGGCATTGATACCCAGTGAAAGCCGGCCCATTTTGTGCGGACCAATATTGCAGCCCAAGGCCATCAGCGCCGCATAGGCAGTTTGCGGGTTCGCTGCTTGCGTGACATGACGCTGACTTTGATGGGTTAACTGCTCAAGGAAGGGATAATGGTGCTCTACTTCACGCAGAATCTGTAAGATCGAAACGTTCCCCGACTCTCTCAGGCGTTCGGCAATATATTTGTGGGTCGGCGTTTCCAGTGCAGGCGTTTGAACACCAAAACGGCCTCCAGGTTTTGGTCGTAGATACCCGTTGTTCCCCAAGGCAATGCGCTCATTCACAGCGAGATAGGTCTTGCTCAATTTGGTTTTCAAGCACGCCAGATGTGTCTCACAATCCGCATACTCCAGCAGTCCAGCCTGCCTGAGCAGATCCATACGCAGACTCTGCCAGCGTTGATCATCAATCAAATAACTATGTAAACAGCGAAAGGCAAACCCATACGCCAGATTGAGTTTCCCTCCCTTGATGGCTTTCATCATGTGAACAAAGAGCAAGGCTACCACAAGGTGCTCGCGCAAGCCGTCCGTGGCGGTGACCGCTGCCTGCTCCTTTCGGGTTAAAAATGTGAGCGGAATCGGTTTGTGCTGCTGATAAGCCTGGACCGCCGCCAACAAGCGTGATTCGCTGTGCTCTTCTTCGAAGGTCAGCAACTTTACCGTACGGCGGAGCTTACGATCCAGCGCCAAGGCGCCCTCCTCCAAGGTGTCATAGTATTGGTATTGCTCCTGGGCGCGACGTAAATACTCCGAGGCCAGATTCGCCTTGCCGCTGACTTCATCATCCTCGAAATCCAGGGTCGTCAGGGCGAGATTTCGGACCAGCTCATTCTTCTGTATCGGTGTCATACTCTCGTCTTCCATAATACGGAGGATCTCACTGGCGAAGTCCATCAAACGTTGCTGTGAACTCACAATATCGCTGAGAATCGGGGCGTGTTTGGCCTGCTCATCAAAGACCCGCTCCCTAGCCATTTTGAGTGCCTTGTTATGGGCGGTTTTGACCACCGCCAGGAAAGATTTCATGGCATGATCCTGGCGCTGAAAAAACTGGAATTTGACAAAGGCTAACAGGTACAAGCAGGTTTTATTTGGATCGCGGAACTGCCCCAGTTGGCTCGTTCTGGCTTTGGTGACCCATTTGGCGTAATGGGTTAAGGCCTGGTCGGTGAGGCCCAGTGCTTCGATCACCGACAAATTCCCGAGGTATAACTCTTGAAGATCCTCAAGGCGCTGGGCATTTTTGCTCAGAGACCGCGCTTTCACGGCCTGGTCAATCGATTTGGATTCACTGAGTAATGTCGCTCGGCGACTACCCGCCTCCAGTAAATCAAGCAACGCAGATTTGCGTTGTGGATCCAGGTGCGTCGCGACCACGGCAATGAGCCGGTCCTCCTCCTGCTGGAAGGTACTTCCAATCAGGCTATCCAGTGTCTGCATGGGAGGCAGGACAATTCCCTGCTCAATACAAAAATTGACCAGGGCACCTAGGGCTTCTGTTTTGCTCATCTGCCGGTTGGCATAGGTCTGAGCCTGTTCGCGCAACCGCTCTTCAGCCTCTGGGTCGAAGGCGACATACCCTTCCAGACGCATAATTTCCTGTCGGTGGCGGGTCGAGGTCGCTCCTACCATTGCATCGCGCAGAAATTGAAGGTCTTCCTTTGAGCTGCCTTTTAAGTCATGGAAGCGGTGATGCTCGATAAGAAATTGGACGTCTTTGGCCGGGTATTTATCAGGCTCATAGAAGCGGTGTCTCGCGCGGAAATAGCCATACTGGAGCAGGAAATTCAGCTTGCTGATGCCGGTGCGTAATTTGCGATAGTAGGGTCTGGCCGACGGCGGCAACTCAAAAATCTGACGACGATCATTAGCCGCGACACGTGGCGGACGCTCGTACTCGCGGGCGTCGGTGACACTGGCGCCGGACTTCGTTGTAGACATTGATTCTCGTCCCCGGTACTGTTGTAAAGTTCCAGTGGCGAACCCTTTGTCGCCTAAAAAATGAACAAAAAATGTATCGTACGATACATTTTTTGTTCATTTTTTGATCAGATTCATTCCCTGAAATTCTATCCGTCGCCTCGAAAAATTATTCATATCTTATTGTTTTTACTTGACTATTATTTACATTCGACCCATTCCGTAATGTGGTTGAACTATGCAATAATCATTCGATGAAAAAAATAGCCGTACTGGACACTGCCCCCTCCCAGACGCTCTACCACGCGTTGACGACCGCGTACGATCACTTCAACCGCGAACTGTTTGGCGAATCGTTACCTGCGGTGATATTCACGGTTCAACGACAAAAAGATCTGCTGGGGTATTTTGCCCCTGAGCGCTGGACATCGCCGGACGGCGACCGTTGCCATGAAATTGCTATTAACCCGACGCATATGGGGCAATCTCGCGTCATTGAGGTATTGCAAACACTTGTGCATGAAATGGTCCACTGTTGGCAACATTGCCATGGCAGGCCAGGACGCAGTAGCTATCACAACAAGGAATGGGCCTACAAGATGATCGCCATCGGCCTTCAACCCTCGTCCACGGGGGAGCCCGGCGGCGATATCATCGGCCAACACATGAGTGATTATCCTTTGGACGAAGGCTTGTTTTTGGCTGCGTGCCACTCACTCGTCAAAGAAAAGTCGTTCACACTTCCATGGATTTATCGGATGAAGGCACGGCTGGCTGACGACTCGGATCAACCCACTCACAACCCCCTCCCATCCAGTCCAGATTCCGCCACCCATGCCCTCACACATTCAAAAGATGTCACTAAAATTGATCATGCCAGACTGTTCGAGGACCGGGCTCCTGAGGCGTACCTGTATGCGACCTATAGCGAGCTTCTACCCGACGATACTTTTTATAGTCCCCCGCTCTCCAAAACCAAACAGAAAACGACCTATCAGTGCCCCAACTGCTTGACAAAAGTATGGGGAAAACCTGAGCTCAACATAGCCTGTAACGACTGCAACTGCCTGTTTATACCCACCATGAAAAAACCGGTATCGCAAACCTAAGCAACTACTTTTCATATTGCGCTTCCACATTGCTACAGCACATCTTTGTCCGCCCCTTTGGTAACTTCCCACGAATTTATCTCTGTTCCCCTATAGCGTCATGGAGCCGACGCGGTTCCTTTCCCTGTGTGACCTACAGATTAATTCAGCTACGATGAATACCGTTAGTAGTCTTTACGAAGCATTTGGTACACAGTTACCTTGAACATAATTCTTATAAATCAAGCTATTAAAGATTTTGAATCGCGTTTCGCAGAACTCTGTGAAACATCGAAAATAGTGAGCATTAAAATATGGGGAACCAGAGGGAAACAGCACGCTCTATTGCAAGCAGGCTCTATGCACAGACCATCAAACACCGGATGGGCGACATCTCATTCGGGAAAATCGAGCGAGAGCTCTTAGGTACTCAGGGATCTTCCGATCCAGAATTCTGGGTGCACTACTCACGCAAGTTCTACCGGTACGATAAAGGGGCTCCGATAAGCCTCAAGCGCAGTAAGAAAATGGTGGAGACCATTGAAGAGATATTGCCTGGCACCAGGCGCATCCTTGAGCATCCGCTTTGGCTGGTCTTGGCCAACCCGGAAGCCTCACTGGGAGAACTGGATTCGTACACGGGAACGTTGAATCCGGCGCTGATCGAGCGCCTAAAAGAGACCGACAAAGTCACGGGCAATCGGACTTGGCGTAAATGGACGAACCACAGTCAGCTTTATCGAATCAGCATGTTGAATAATATGGACGCACTGACAGCATTACTTATCCTTATCCGGGTCTGCGAAATCAAAAATTGGGTTCATCCGTACATTGAGGCCAAATGGACCGTCATGTATTTGATATCCAGACTCGCCAGCTTCCGTCCCTTTATGTTCATAGCGGAAGAATTTTACCACCATATATATGAAGGATTTATCCTGAAAAATTCACCTTTGCCCGAAAAACTTACAATACCTGCAGTTCAATATTTCCCCGCATACTTTTCGTCACCGCCAAATTTCCATACCATTTTCGGGGAAATACAGGTGAACACCGGAATCGTTTGGCATGCTGCCCAACTCGGCCTTGTCGAAGAGAACGAACGGGAGCAAATGATGTTTCTATTTTGGGTGCTGCACTTTTTTGATCGCACAACTATCGACAATCAGTTGAAAGAACTAACACAGGCACCAGCTTCATTTGATGAACTTCCTGAGCCGCTAAGCACTTTGATGGAAAATTTTAGGGGTGACAGCCGACGATATCTTCCGCGTCAAACCTTCTTAGGCTAAACGAGACTAAACAGCCAGCGTTCACCAAACACAGAAGAATTAGCAGAACTGTTCGGAGCAGGTATATTGCCGCTAGAAAACCTGTGCTCAAGTGCACCAGGATACTCAATAGGCCGATCCATCCAAGGATCGACGGTTGTCCGAAAGCACCATGTGCAACATCGCCGCCGCGGCGATGAGCCTGTCCTCGGTGTCGGTGATCAGCAACGCGCTGCGGTTGGCGTGCGGAGTTATAGGCCAGGGTCCTACCTCCGGGTATTGACTCGACAACAGCCGGTATTGAAGTTCGGGATGCGAGCGGCTATCGTAAACCCGTGAAATTGCAAATTGCCAAATTGTTATTGATAGCATTCGTATCCGGCGGCCTGGTGGCAGGCCCGACCGCGATGGCGTGGTCCATGCCGTCGGTCAATCAAGCTGGCGATTGCGCTCTTTGCCGGACTGATTCATCCCACCAGCAAGACTCAACAGCCGTTACGGCGCCCTGCTCTATGCCGGCTTGCGGCGCTGTCGCGGCCATCAACAGTGCTGACCCTGCGAGTACACTCCGCACTCGCGACGTACCCGATTTTCTGTTGGGCGTACTTCACGGCCGACTCCTGCCCGGGCCCGATCCCTTCCCTCCACGTCACGCACAGGCCTGATCGATGGGCGCTGATCGCGCCTAAGACATCCGGAATTCCCGCAGTCGCGTGCGTTGTGTCGCTGCGGGAACGATCTAACCGGATAATCATCGAAACCACGTGGAGTTACATTCTGATGACAAAGCATCTGCACCGCGCCATGGCGCTACTGTCGCTGATGGCCTTTGCCATGGCTGTCGTCATTTACACGCTGCGGGCGACGTTTATGCCAGGCACTGAGCGGTCTTATGCCGAAATAAGGACACCGAATCAATACGCGCTTTCAAAGCGACAGATTCCTTGTCCCGATCGATCCGGCAATGGTGCCGGTTTCCCTTTCTTTTCCCAAACGTACGTATGGAGGATTTAGTCATGAGCTTACATCTAGGCGATACCGCCCCCGACTTCGAGGCGGACACCACCGAAGGCCGGATCAACTTCCACGACTGGATCGGCGACGGGTGGGCCGTACTGTTCTCCCACCCGGCCGATTTCACGCCGGTATGCACCACCGAACTGGGCGAGACCGCCAGGCTGAAGGACGAATTCGCCAAACGCCAGTGCAAGGTGATCGCCGTTTCGGTGGATTCGGTGGAGGATCACAAAGCCTGGTCCGGCGATATCGAGGAGACCCAGGGCCGCGCGGTCAACTTCCCCATTATCGGGGATGAGAACAGGAAGGTCGCACAGCTTTACGACATGCTGCATCCCGGTGAGGATGACAGTTCGACCGTGCGTTCGGTGTTTCTGATCGATCCGAACAAGAAGGGGTACTAGGGATTTTCCGTCCAAAAACGACAAGAATCGCTGAAAGCCCCGCCATCCGAGGCCTCCCAGGGGGTATTACTTTTCCCGAACCGGTAAAT
>PAKT01000083.1 GCA_002710725.1 Spongiibacteraceae bacterium | reverse complement strand
GCCGTCGCCGGTGTCGAAAGTGGATAGGGAAGGTCGGGAGCATTTTTACCCTCCCGAGAACTTTTCCGAGTCAACGCAGCATGCGTTTACGGTTAGGGGCGATGAAAGGCTTCAAACCGAACGCGGTGCAGTGGCTGCCCGACCGCAAGCGCCCCGCAGCCGACTGGCAGGATGGTTGATCGGCGCGTTGGCAATAACGGCAATAATTGTTGCGTGGTTTTTTCTGTAATCCGAGAGTGACAGTACGGAGATCAATATGACAAGCGAAGTGTATGTGATTGATAAGAGCAGCGGGCGCCGCATTGTGCTGGAGGGGAAGATGACTGTGGGACGCGCCGAAAGCTGTGACATACAGCTTCAGGGTACAGGTATCTCCCGTTCTCACGGTCTGTTCGAGTTGAGCGAAGGGCAGTTGATTTTTACCGACCTTGGATCCAGCAACGGCAGTTTTGTGAACGGCGAGAAACTCACTCAAACTCAAGCACTTTACGAAGGAGAGATTCTCTCCATCGGCGACTGTGAGCTGGAAGTGCACAGTGGCGTGGAACGCAGCGAAGGTAGTGCGGCGGAAGATGATGCAACGGCATTTATCAGTATGTCCGGTCAGCAGGATGATCTTCCTGCCATGTGGTCCGATAGCGCAGGGCTCGAATCCGACTCACACACACAGTTTGCGGCGGCACCGAGCGAGTCTGCTGCTACCGGCGCGTATCGTCAGGGTAGTCTGGAACTTCCCGCCATCGGCAGTTCTCCGCGCCTGGTGAGTATCACTGCAGAGCAGCGAGGCCAGGAGTTCCCGCTCGACGCCGACGGCGAGGAGCAGGTTTGCTGGAACATCGGGCGTGACAGCAGTTGTGACATTGTTGTTGCCGATGCGAGTGTGTCCGGGCAGCACGCGCAATTGATCCGCGATGGCCGTCGCTGGAAGGTCGTAAACTGGATGTCGACGAACGGTACTTTCGTCAACGGCAGCAAGGGGCTTTCCACCTACCTGAAGCACGGAGATATTATCGGTTTGGGTAAGGTTGAGCTGGCGTTTGAATTGCCAGCCGGCATGGAGGCCTCGAACATGCAGACTCCGTCTCGTAAGCGTGGACTTTTTGCGCGTCTGCTGGATCGTATTCGAGGGCGTTAGCTCGTCACTTTGACAGTGCGCAGCCATTCCCGTCTCCAATGGCAATATTTCCGTGAGTTGACGCAGTCAGGCGTTAAACTGACTGCACGCGTTGGGCTATAGGTTTTTGCTATTGAAGCGATCAAGAGCTTCAATTTTATTAATCGTTTGTGAGGGCCTAGACTGAAAGACAAATATTGGAAAGACATCAAGCAAGGAGGAACCATGCGTAACACAGCACCTGCAATTGATATTGGTATCGAGAAGAAGACCCGAGAGGATATTGCGAAGGGCTTGAGTCACCTGCTCGCCGATGAATACACGCTGTACCTCAAAACACACAACTACCACTGGAACGTGACGGGCCCCATGTTTAACACCCTTCATAAAATGCTTGAGGAGCAGTATCTGGAGCTGGCTCCGGCAATCGATGACATTGCCGAACGCATCCGCACGCTGGGCGAGTACGCGCCGGGCTCCTATAAGGAATTTGCTGAGTTGTCTTCAATCGAGGAAGCCAGCGGCAAGGAAGATGCAGAAGCGATGATTCGCGAAATCGTACTGGCCCGGGAAGCCGTTGTGCGCACGGCGAGAAAGCTGCTACCGATAGCCGACGACGCGGATGACGAACCTACGGCGGACCTGCTCACTCAGCGTATGCAGGTACATGAAAAAACCGCCTGGATGATGCGCAGTCTGTTGCAGTAATGTGAGGATAAGCCGGGCTTTTGCCCGGCTTTTTAATGTTTTATTCGGTGTAACGCGCTTTGAGCAATTCCCTTTCGGCGTCACCCAGACCAAGTTCTTCGCGCAGGTAGGTTTCTACGGAGTCGTAGTGTTCTTCAATAGCACTGTAGGCTGCGCTCAGATATTCCTCCCGCGTGTCCATCAGGGCCTGAAAGGCCGTCAGATCGACATCGGCACGGCTTTCGGTGTACTTGCTGGCCAGATATTCCAGCTCACCCTTTGGAGGATAGTACTGGGCTGTCAGCAGGTAGTCTTCCATGATGGTGTCGCGGGGCACATCCAGGGTTTCCAGAATAAGCGCCGCGGCAAAGCCGGTGCGATCCTTGCCGGCAGAGCAGTGGAAGAGAAAGCCGCCGTCTTCCGTGTCCAGTAACAGCTCGAACATGCGCCGGTAGGTGTGTGTTTGCTTGAGGGCCAGTTCGCGATTTATCAATACCATCCACTCAAACATCTGTTCGCCGTTGACCGATTGAAAATCCGACAGGGCAATGGACTGGGTATGGTCGCCCGGCGATATGGCCAGGTTGTGGATGGCGGCCGCGGCAAAATCACCCAGATCGGTGACGTCTTTCAGGTATTCATCTTCACGGCGAAAATCACAAATAACCCGCAGATCAAACTGTTGAAGCTGGGCTTTGTCGCGGGGCGTCAGGGCGGACAGGCGTCCGGCCCGGAAGATACGGCCCCAGCGGGTCGTATTGCCGTGGCGGGTCTGATAGCCGCCGAGATCGCGGATATTGGGGGCGCCTTCCAGGTCGAGGCGGCGTTGGAATGTGATCTGCTCTTTTGCACTCATGGTAACGGTCAGTCTCTAATTCAGGCCGATAGTTTACCTTGAGTGGACAAAAAAAGGGCAGCCCGACGGCTGCCCTTACCAAATGGTCACCTTTATGGCTTAGAAGTCGTAGCGAGCGGTAATGCCGGCTGTGCGGGGCTGGCCGACGCGGTAGCCTACGCGAGCGCGGCCGCCACGCTCGCGATCCAGTGACTGACGAATGTTTTCATCGGTGGCGTTATTAACGAATACCGCGACATCCCAGTTGGCTGTACGTCCACCCAAGCGCAGGTTTACGGTCTGGTAGTTTTCCAGCTCGCTGTCAAAGCTGAAGGAGGATTGGGTGCCGCCGCCGACGTTCTGGAACAGCGAGACTGTGCCCGCCCCTGCAGTTTGGTCGCTGATCTGGGTGTAGCGTGCCCCAACGCTCTGGAACGCGGTAGAGAAGTAACCTTCCCAGTTGTCGCTCAGGTTGAAGAAGTAGGTGCCGGTAAGTGCCAAGCTGAAGTCTGGGGCTGTTGGCAGCTCATTGCCATCTTCAACGCCGCCGAGGATGGCGCCGTTGCTTGAGCGCAGGTCGCTGTCCAGCTCCGCATCGGTGTAGCTACCGGCAAAGGTCAGCTCCAGATTGGCTGTAGGACGAAGGGTGGCTTCAATCTCAAGCCCTTGGCTGTGGGCTTCATCGACATTGAAGATAACTCTGGAGGAGCAGCTGCCTGCGTCCTGAGTAACCTGCAGATCCTTGATGTCGCTGTAGAAGACCGCGACATTAACGGTACCGCGGCCTTCCAGGACCGTCATCTTGCTGCCTACTTCGTAGTTGATCACTGTTTCGTCTTCAAAGGTAGGGTTGCCGCCGTAAGTAGCCAAATCCGCTGCATTACACAGCGGTGCGTTAAGTGGGTCGTTGATACCACCGAGACGGAAGCCTTTGGCTACCTGCGCGTTGAGCATCACGTTGTCACTGAGGTCGTAGCGCGCAAGTAAGCGAGGGGAGACGCCGTCGCTGTCGGTCTCACCGGGCACATCTATGGTTCTGACTGCGAAAGAACCATCAAAGGTCAGGACGCGGTCCTCTTCGAAGTCAAACCAGCGAGCGCCAAGGGTAAGGTTAAGCTTTTCAGTGACGTCGTAGGACATTTCGCCGAAGACGGCGAGTTGTTTGAGTTCATAGGGAATATCGGAATAATACAGCTCGTCGGTTCTTGCTCGCGGGCCGGCAGTCGGGGCAAAGGCGGTCCCGCCATTTGCTTCGTATCCTGATACAAGCAGCGACTGGGCGTAATGTCGGTCGATTTCAGAATAGAAAATACCGGCTACCCACTGCAGTTTGTTTTCAGTGTTCGACGCAATGCGAAACTCCTGAGTCGCGACTTCAACCTCCGTAGTGTCAGACAGCGGCGCATCCAGAGTGTAGATGGTCTCACTCTCACCTGCAGAACCCCCAGTAATGCTCGCGGTTAATGCGGTGGCATCGCGCAGTACAAGCACCTCGCGATCAGTCCAGGATGTAACCGAAGTGAAGATCAGGTTGTCAGTGGAATACGTGGCGGTTAAATCAACAAGGAAAAACTCATCTTCAAATTTTTCTTCAAGCTGCGTGTATTGCTCGCGCTCATCAAGATCAATGGCTGGACGCGTAGTGGTGAATGGGTTAGCGAGAATATTGTAATGGTCTTCGCGGTTAAAACCGTCCATATCGATATCCTGCCACATAACCCGAGGCGCCAGGCTGAGCCGTTCATTGGGCTCGAACTTGAATGCCAGGCGTGCACCGGTGCGAGTCCCGCCATTGACGTCTTCTTTTTTACCGCCGTTGGGCTGTAATGCATCAATGTAGCCGGCAAATTCTTCGGCATAGGCAACAACGCGCATGGCCATGGTATCGCTGAAAGGAACGTTGACGTGACCTTTCAGGCTGCCACCCCATTCGCCATCGGTAACGTGCTGGGCGGTAGTGCTGAGCGAGCCACTGGTTTCAGTAAAATCAGGCTCGTTGCTGATGTAGCGAATCGTGCCAGCTAGAGAGCCGGAGCCGAACAGGGTTCCCTGCGGGCCGCGCAATACTTCCACCCGATTGGTGTCGTAGAAATCAAGGTCGGGTGTGAACAGGGAGAGTGAGATAACGGATTCGTCGAGGTATACACCGACCTGCTCCTTAACACCGGGCTGGTCGCGCACGATCTGCCCTGCTGAAATCCCGCGAATGGCTACCTGACTTTGGCCGGGGCCAAGGTTCTGCACCGCGAGGCCGGCAACACCGTCCGCCATGGTTTCAAGGTTGGTGGCTCCTGAGCGCCGCAGTTGCGCTTCGGTTTTTGCCGCGATGGAGAACGGTACATCCTGCAAGGTTTCTGAGCGCTTCCGCGCGGTAACAACAACTTCTTCTAGAACAGTTTGCTCTGTTTGGGCAAAGTTCGGTGTGCTGTATGAAGCAGATACCGCGGCGATTGCTGCGGCCAAGGACAGGCGTTTTCTCATTATCCATCTCCCCGAGAGAATGCATTTTTATGATTGCACTATGCTGGTGCGTAGTGTGCCACGCCTGAATTTACCTAAAACGGGCGCCAAATGCTATGCCAAAGTTGACGCTGAATCATACGCGTAAACAATAACTTGTATTGGTGGGGTGATTGGCTGCTTTGGGGTAAGCTCCGGCAGGTCTGAAGTGCAATGCTGGGTTTGAAGTGACGCAAGGGTTCGATAATCAGTTTCGGGTTTGGGGTGAAGGAGCGCCGCAAGGCGTTTTCCTTGCTGCCAATGGTTTTCCGGTGGGCAGTTACGATTTCCTGCTTTCCAGTCTGGCGCAGGGTTTGCCTCTGGCGGGCCTTGAGAGTCGCGGTGCCTGGCCTGCGGCGGGGTCGCCGCGAAAGGGCTTTACCTGGGAGCATCACGCAGAGGACCTGATTGATTTTCTGCAATCCGGTTCGCTTGCCAGCCCGGCTATCGGTATTGGGCATTCCATTGGAGCCACGGTGACGACCATGGCCGCGACCAAACGGCCTGACCTGTTTCGAGGGCTGGTACTGATTGATCCGGCGACCATCCCCGGTCGCTGGCTACCCTGGATCGTGAAGGCTATGCCGGGTCTTAGCGCGCGTATGGCGCTGGTTCAAAGCACGAAGCGCCGCCGCGTGCACTGGCCCAGCCCTCAGGCCTTCCATGACTACTATGCGGCAAAGTCGGTCTATCGCAGTTTCTCCGATGAAGCGATGCGAGACTATACCGCCGCCGGCCTGCGTGAAACCAGCGACGGCTACGAGCTGGCCTACAGCCGGGAATGGGAAGCCTGGAATTTCCAGCATACCGCCGAGTTCTGGCCGCGAGTTCGCGAGTTGCCGATGCCGGCGCTTATCTTGCGGGGTGAAAAATCCTACTTGCATCCTGATGCGGAGTTTAAAAGACAGTGTCGCCGCCTGCCTCCGCATATTGAGGCCCTTAGCGTTGCTGGTGCCGGTCATATGTTGCCGCAGGAGGCCGGGGCGGAGATATTGCGCTTGATTAAAACCTGGCTCGAACAATTGGCGTGAATCGCAGCGTCGCAACTTGGCGTGATATCCCAAGTTTACGGCGCCAACTCGTGCCTACACTGGCGACAATAACAACGCATGTACCGGAGATGTGATGGCGCTCACCTTTGACAGTGCTCGACTGCACAATCCCTATCTGACCGAAGAGCATGAGGCCTGGCGCCATCAGCTGCGCCGTTTTCTTGAGGCGGAGGTGGTGCCCTTTTTGGATGACTGGGAAGAGTCCGGTGAGATACCCGATTCGCTGTGGCCGAAAGCGGCCGAGATTGGGCTGTTGCAGCTGGGCTATCCAGAGGCCTATGGCGGCCTGTCTGAGGGCATCGATGCCTGGTACAGCAATATCACCAACGAGGAATTAACCCGCGCCGGGTCGGCGGGCGGTTTGGCAAGTAACCTGCTGATTCACGGCATCGGCTTGCCGCCGGTGGCCCACTTTGCCAGCGAGGCAATCAAGCAGCAGGTGATTCCGCCCATTATGGCGGGCGAGAAACGCATCGCGCTGGGTATTACCGAGCCTTCCGGCGGCTCCGATGTCGCCAACATCACCACCACCGCCCGCCGCGACGGCGATCACTACATCGTTAACGGCAGCAAGACCTTTATTTCCGGCGCGATGAAAGCCGACTGGATCAGCGCGGCGGTGCGCACCGGCGGTGAGGGTGGTCGCGGCGTTTCCATGCTGCTTATTCCAACCGACCTGCCGGGCGTGTCACGCACCCGACTGGATCGCAAACAAGGCTGGTGGTGTGCCGAAACGGGCACGATCTACTTCGACGACGTGCGGGTGCCGGCGGAAAACCTGATTGGCGAAGAAGGTCAGGGTTTTCTGGTGATCATGAGTAACTTCAACCCCGAGCGCATCGGTTTGGCCGTGACCATGGAAGCGGCCTCGCGGGTCTGCCTGGAAGAGGCGGTGGAATGGGCGCAGCAGCGTAAAACCTTCGGAAAACGCTTGGCCGACCATCAGGTGATTCGCCACAAAATCGCTACCATGAAGCAGAAAATCAACGCCACCCAGGCCTATATCAATTACGTTACCCAGGCCCATATCGAGAACCGGCTGAGTCCGGGTGATCTGGCGCTGGCCAAAGTGCAGGCCAGCGAAACCATGGAATACTGCACCCGTGAAGCCAGTCAGATTCTGGGTGGCGCCTGTTATCTGCGCGGCAACCGGGTTGAACGTTTCTATCGCGAAGTGAGAGTCAACGCCATCGGCGGCGGCAGTGAAGAAATCATGCGCGATCTCGCGGTGCGGCAATATCAACTGTAGGAATTAGTATGAGCAAACCCAAACTCTGGCACAGTTACAGCGCCCGTTCGCTGCGACCCCTGTGGGCACTGGAAGAAATGGGCATCGATTACGATCTGGAATTGCTGCCTTTCCCGCCGCGGATTTTCAAACGCGACTATCTGGATATCAACGCGCTCGGCACGGTGCCGTTTTTTACTCACGGTGAGGTAGAGATGACGGAATCGTCCGGTATCTGCCTGTATCTGGTGGAAACCTGGAAGCACGCTGAACTCAGTGTGCCGGTCGGCCATGCCGAGTACGGCGATTACCTCAACTGGCTGTTTCACTCGGATGCAACCCTCACCTTTCCGCAAACCATTGCACTGCGTTACTCGCAACTGGAAGCCAAAGACCGGCGCCTGCCGCAGGCGGTGGAAGACTACAGTACCTGGTTTATCAAGCGCCTGAAGCGACTCAATGCCCACATCGCGGAGCGGGAGTTTCTTTGCGATGACCGCTTCACCGTCGCCGACATTGCCATCGGCTATGCGCTGTATCTGGGTGAGAGTCTGGGGCTCGACCAGTTTTACGAACCACAGGTAAACGACTACTGGGCGCGTTTGAAAGCAAGGCCGGCCTTTGAGCGGGCCGAAGCCATTGGGCGCGATGAGGCTTTGTTTAAGCCGGTGAAATATCCGTTTGAGGATGCGCCGGAGTTGTTTTAAGGGAAAGCACCCAACGCTGTCATAAATAATAGAATCAGGAGCAACACCATGCGCTTTACCGAAGAGCACGAAGCCATTCGCAATACCGCCGCCCAGTTTATTCAAAAGGAAATCAACCCGGTTTCCGATGCCTGGGAAGAAGCAGGTATTTTCCCGGCACACGAGGTTTTCAAAAAGCTTGGCAACCTGGGGCTGCTCGGCATCAACAAGCCGGTCGAGTATGGCGGCATGGGTCTGGATTACAGCTATCAGGTCGTGTTTATCGAGGAAATGGGCTTGATACACAGTGGTGGCGTAGCCATGGGTATCGGTGTGCAAACTGATATGGCAACGCCGGCGCTGGCCAAATTTGGCAGCGATGACATTAAAAAAGAATTCCTGGTGCCGGCTATCGCAGGCGATGCCGTATTTTCCATTGCCGTCAGCGAACCCCATGCGGGTTCGGATGTGGCGGCGATCAAAACTACGGCTCGCAAGGATGGCGATGACTACGTTATCAACGGCAGCAAGATGTGGATTACTAATTCAACCCAGGCGGATTACTTGTGCTTGCTTGCGAATACCAGTGACGACAAACCCCACCTGAATAAATCGCTGATTATCGTGCCGACCAATACCCCCGGCGTGTCCTTTTCTGAACGCCTGGACAAACTGGGAATGCGCTCGTCCGATACGGCCCAAGTGTTTTTTGACGATGTGCGCGTGCCGCAGCGAAATCGGATTGGTGAAGAAGGGCAGGGCTTTGTGTATCAGATGCTGCAGTTTCAGGAAGAGCGTCTGTATGCGGCAGCCGGTGGCCTGAAAACCATGGATTCGCTGATTGATCAAACCATCGACTATACCCGTGAGCGCAAAATCTTTGGTAAATCTGTACTCGACAACCAGGTGGTGCATTTTCGTCTGGCGGAATTGAAAACCGAAGTTGCCGCGTTGCGGGCGCTAACCTACGACGCGGTTGAAGGCTATGTGCAAGGCGAAGACGTCACCATGAAAGCGTCGATGGCCAAACTAAAAGTGGGGCGTTTGCTGCGCGAAGTCACGGATTCCTGTCTTCAGTACTGGGGTGGTATGGGCTTTATGTGGGATAACCCGGTGGCGCGCGCCTATCGCGATACCCGTATAACCTCCATCGGCGGCGGTGCGGATGAGGTTATGTTGAGCATCATCTGCAAATTGATGGGCACGCTGCCCGGCAAGAACAAGTAAGTTGTGATGCAGGCGAGTGTGAGGCCCGCTTGCAATCTGGCGCCAGCGCGTAAAAAATAACGCGTCCTCAAATACTTGGCGTCTCGATGTCCAACAACGAACGGCACAAAAACGATTCAAACAGTGTCTTCAGCCGGTTTCTGCGCTTCTGGCGCAGTGTGCACAAGGTCAGCCAGGAAGAACTGGCCTTTCGTCTCGGTAGCTCACCGCGTCATATCAGCCGTCTGGAAAACGGCTCCAGCCGCCCCAGTGAAACCATGGTGATGGAAGTGGCTGAAGCGCTGGCACTCGGCAAGCGTGACCGCAATCATCTGCTGTTGGCAGGCGGCTACGCGCCGGTCAGTGAAGGCCCGGATTTCAATGCGCCTGAGCTTAAATGGCTGCGCAAGGCGATGATCATGAACTTGCGCGCACTTGATCCCTATCCCGCATCCGTCATGGACGGTGCCGCCAATCTGCTAATGGTTAACCGTGGTTGGGTAAGTTTCTATTCGCGCGTCGTTCCTGCCGAAGAGCTCGCCAATGTGCGCAATCACTACGATTTTATCTTTGATCGCCACGGGGCGGGCAATATCGTCAGTGATTGGGAAGATACCCTGTCGGCAATTCTTATGTCGATTCAGCAGGCGGCTTTGTTTACCGGCGACGATCAGGCCTGGCAAACACTGGAGCGGTTAACCGCCTTCCCCAGTGTGCCGGATGACTGGCAGCAACGTGCGGCGCGCACCGAGCCGATGGCCAGTTTTCGGGTGCAGCTGAATGTAGAGGGGGCCTTGCGCCGCTTTTTCAGTGTCAGCACCATGGCCGGGGCGCTCGGCCCCAATGCCTTTGTCTCTGAGCCGCGACTGACCATAACCACGCTCTACCCCGAAGAAGATCTCGACCTGGCGTCTATGCAGGACGATGACGCCAGCCATCCTTTGCTGTTCTATTGAATCTGGTGGCCTAGCTACTCCAAACGGCTGACCTCGTCTTATTGACAAAATGTCAATAGAGGGCGAGTCTAGTGGCTTGGATTATTCGGGAGTGTTCCCTTGCCAGCAGCCCAGCATCGCCAGACCCTGCAGACGCTCAATCAGCGGGCATCGCGCGAAGAGCGCCGGGAGCAACTGATCAAGGTTGCCGCCTACATTGTCGAGTTTGAGGGTATCGATGCCCTCAAGCATGCCCGTATTGCGGAGCTGGCGGGCTGCGGTCGGCCGCTGGTGTATTCCTACTTTCCGCAGAAATCCGATCTGTACTTTGCCATTTCCGAATCCTTTTACCGTCGCCTGGAAGAGCGCTTTACCTGCGAGGAGCAGTATCAGGCGATCAAGGGTTTTCTGGCGGGAGACCACAGCCTGAGCACGCGGCTGGAAAGCCTGATCTGGGACGTTATTGACGAGTACGGCTGCGCCGGTTTGATTTTGCGCACGGTGCCGGAGCTCAATGAAGACTTTCAAAACTATCACCGGGAACTGGTCAGCCGCTATGAATACCGCTGGCAGCGCTATTTTTCAGAGCTGGGGGCCGATGAGCTTTCCGCCCGTCTGCTGCTCGACAACTGTACGGCAGTCACCAAAAACTTTGCCCTGGCCTATCGGCGCGGTGAGCTGGATCGGGAAACCTCCCTCAAGCGCACTCTCTCGGCGCTGGGGGCGCTGGTTCAAAACGACATTCAACGTATCCAACACATTCAAACAAATGGATTTAACAAGGAGCTAAAAACATGAGCTTTAAGCTGAGTATTGGTATTTATGGTTTGGAGAATCTTTACGGTGGCAGCCCGAGGGGCTTGATCGAGGTCGCCCAGAAAGCGGAAGCGGCCGGCATCGACCAGTTATCCATGACCGATCACGTGGTGATGGGCAGTCGCACTGACCGCTATCCCTACGGCGAGTTCCCCTCGCCGCCCGAGACTCCCTGGCTGGAGCCCATGACCATCGAAGCGGCGATTGCCGGGTCTACCGACAAGATTGAGCTGTCCCAGGGCATTCTGATTTCCCCCCTGCGCTCGGCGGCGCTGCTGGCCAAACAGGTTGGCACGCTGGACGCGCTGGCGCCCGGCCGTGTGGTGATGGGGCTGGGTACGGGCTGGCAGCGTGAGGAATTTGAAGCCTCGGGCCTGCCTTTTGCGGGGCGCAAGTCTTATATGTTCGAGCAGATTGGTGCGATGAAGGCCCTGTGGAAGGATGCGCCGGCCAGTTACCAGGGCGAGAAAATTGCCTTCGACGATATCTACTGTCGCCCGGCACCGGAAACCGTGCCCTGTTGGGTCGGCGTGAAAGCCAACGAGGAAAACTGCAAAGCCATTGCCCAGGTAGCCGATGGCTGGATTCCTATCGAGCAGGATCCGGCCGTATTTGGTGAGGGCGTCAAAGCACTGCGCCGGGCCTTCGAAGAGGGGGGGCGCGACCCCGCCGAGTTGCAGGTGCGCGCAATGGTCGAGCACAAGTTTGATGCGAACGGTAATCCGGACTATCAGGCCACCATTGATACGATCCCTGCGATGCTTGAAGCCGGTGCTACCTACATCGAAATTCTGCCGCTGTACTTTGTGTACGACGTGGCCATGTTCGATGAATTTTTCGGTCGTCTGGCCGAAGTCAAAAAACAGTTCGCGTAGAGGATCGGATGATGGATAAAAATAATATTCCCTGGCAGCTCGCCAACCAGTATGTGCGGATAGTTGATGATCGCGTGTTTGATGAAGCCGAAGATATCATGTGGTCGGACTTTACCCAGCACGGGCCCGGCTTTGGCGCCGAGTCGCGGCAGGTGTTTATCGACAACCTCGAATTTCTGCGACAGTACAGCCGCACCTTCCATCTGATTGGTTCCCAGTTTGGTGAGTGGGAGGGTGATACCTACAACGGTGAAACCTACTGCATCGCCTCGCATTTCTATGTGAAAGAGGAGGTGGAACACAAGATGGATATGGGTATTCGCTATCAGGAAACCATCGAAATTCGCGACGGCATTGCAAAATACCTGAAGCGGGATCTGAACGTGGTCTGGACCGAAGATCGGTCTCTGGGAGGACAGTAGCATGAGCCGACCCGTAGCATTTGTTACCGGTGCCAGCCGGGGCATAGGCGCTGTCACGGCGCTGGAGTTCGCACGCCACGGTTACGATCTGGTGCTGACCGCACGCACCCTGAAGGAAGGGGAGCAGCACGAATACGGTAGCTGGGAGTCAACCACTACGGCCTTACCCGGTTCGCTGGAATCCACCGCGGCGGCGGCAAGAGAATTCGGCTCAGAAGTTTTGCTGCTGCGCTCAGACATTCTCGATACCGCGTCGGTACTGGCCGCTGCGGATCAGGCGCTGGCGCACTTCGGTAAGGTGGATGTGCTGTTTAACAACGCCTGTTATCAAGGGCCCGGCAATATGCAACGGGTGCTGGAGGTGGAGCTTGAGCAGGTTGAAAAAATCTATCGAGGCAATGTGTTGACCCCGCTGGCGCTGGTGCAGAAGTTGTTACCGGGCATGTTGGAGCGCAATAGCGGAGCGGTGATTAATATGGTGTCTGGTTCTGCGCTGAGCGATCCGCCCGCACCGGCTGACGAAGGCGGTTGGGGCTTTGCCTATCCCTCCTCAAAGGCCGCACTTATTCGCATGATGCCCTCGTTGCGGGTTGAGCATAAAGCCAGCGACATCCGCTTTTTCTCGGTAGAGCCGGGCTTTGTGTTGACCGAGGTCATGAAGGCCAATGGTTTCGATGACAAGATTGCGGCGCGCTTCAATCCCACGCCGCCACAGGCGATTGCCGATATTGTCTATTGGCTGGCCAGCGACGAAGCTGCTCTCGAGCAGCACCATCGAGCGGTAATCTTCGCGCCCCAGCTGCACAAGAAGCTCTTCGGCGAGGCAAAATAAATGTTGCTCGAGGGAAAGGTCGGTCTCGTTACCGGCGGAGGCAGTGGCATTGGTCGCGCTACCGCCTTGATGTTTGCGAAAGACGGCGCGCGCGTGGCGGTGGTGGATTACCACCTGGAAACCGCGGAAGAAACGGCGGCGATGATTCGCGAGGCGGGCGGAGAAGCCATTGCGATTCGCACCAATGTAGCCAAGGCTGAAGACGTGAGGTCGATGGTTGAGCAGACGGTTGCCGCCTTTGGTCGACTGGATTGCGCGAGCAACAATGCCGCCTTCGGCGGTGGCTTTGCCCTGGTGCCGGACATCGAAGAGAAAAACTGGCAGCTGGCGCAGGACGTTTCGCTCAAAGGCGTTTGGCTTTGCATGAAGTATCAGATCCCGCAAATGCTGAAACAGGGGGGCGGCGCTATCGTCAATATAGCGTCCCTGTCCGGGGTGCGCGGCGAAGCCATGCAGGCGCCTTACAGTGCGGCGAAGGGTGGTGTGATTGCCCTGACTCGCACCACGGCGGCGGAATATGCCCAGAAAAATATTCGGGTAAATGCCATCAATCCCGGCGGTATTCGCACCCCGGCAATTGTTGATTATTTCGCCAAGGTGCCGGGTGCGGAAGAGCATACCGCCGGGGTGCACGCGATGCGGCGGCTAGGGAAACCGGAGGAAGTGGCTGACGCCGTGACCTATCTTTGCTCTGACCGCGCCTCGTTTATTACCGGCACTACGCTGGATGTGGACGGCGGTGTTATGGTGAACCCCCACACACTTTAAGCGCTAACTTTTTAGCAGCTCACCGGTGCCCATGCCGGGAGCATTTTCGAGGTCGTCCGGCAGGCGGAATATGCCGCTGGCGGCGGCCTTGATGGTGTCGCCCATCACGATGCGGCCCTGGGTATAGCCTGCGGTGCGGGTGGTTTTGAGGCATTCGGCGTTTACCTGCAGCCATTCCCCTTCTTTCGACGCGGCCATGTAATCGATATTGATATTCATGGTGGGCGTGCCAGTAAATTTGCCGAGTTTAAAGCCGATGGCGCAGGCAAAGGCGATATCAAACAGCGCCATGTACACGGCGCCATGGCAGATCCCCATCGGATTGAGATGCTTCTTTGCTACCTGCAGGCCAACTTGAGGGCCGTTCTCATCAAAGCGCAGGTATACCGGCGCGAAGGCGTCATTGAAACTGCCGTCCAGCGGCATCGGCGAAAAGCCTTCGGGTGGGGTAAATTCACTCATTGCGGGCTCCTGTTATTTGGCGCCATTGTGCAATGGGCTGACTGTCGGGGCGCTTTACAGCTTGTTAATAATCCACAAACAGGTGCCGGCGTCGCTCACAAGGTGCGACAAAGTGAAACTGTTCAGCTTTCGTTAACTTCAGACACGTACACTGTGCCCAGAAAATTTCAAACGACAGTCATTGGAGGAAGTATGCGTTTGTATAAAGGGGTGGCGATCGCCGGTTTGTCCATGCTGATGGGTTTCAGTGCCCAGACGTGGGCGCGGGATACCTGGTATATCGGTGCTACCTCCTATGAGAGCACCATCAACAACAACACGATTCACGACCGTGAGCGAGTGCAGACCTGTACTCCTCTGGTTGGCTGCACCAGCTCTATTGTCGCTCGCGACTATCGCGGCCGTTTTGATACGGACCGTCATCCGGCCATCAATGTGGGCTTCATCAATCGCGATGGCTGGCGTACCGAGTTTGAATACCGCGAGGGCGACTTTGGTATCAAATCGCCCGAGTCCAAGGAAGACTTTATCGAGTCGCGCCGTGTGATGGCGAGCTTCTGGCGCGATTTCAAGTTTTCTGATTCGGCCTTCGGTTACTACGTGGGCATGGGCCTGGGTGTGGGCCAGCTGCGCCAGGGGCCGGCCGATGACGAGTTCATCATGGCGCAGGCGGGCACCGGTCTGACCTATGCGGTAACGCGGAACGTGACATTGGATTTGGGCTACCGTGTTTTTGCCGGCGAGCCGGACATAGTGTTGGAAGACAACAACCGGGCGCTGGATATGGATTACCGGGGTAACAGCTTCAACTTCGGTGTGCGCTACTACCTGTACTGATTTCAGCACCATCCAGTTGTCTTGTTGAATCCGCTGGCAGAGTCTGCCAGCGGATTTTTTACGTCTGTACACCGCTGCACTCAGCCGATATCCTCACCCGACACATGCTGCCGAGTAGGGGAAAATAATGCATAAAAGGTTCGGTGTGATTGCGCTGGCTTTGCTGGTCAGTGCCTGTTCAAAAGAGGCGCCGCCGCCGGCGACTCACCTCGATATTGTCGATGCCGAGCAGCACCCTGAGCAGTGGTTTAGTCATGGCCGCACCTATTCCGAACAGCGCTTTTCTCCGCTCAAGCAAATTACCCGCGACAATGTTGATGAACTCGGGCTCGCCTGGAGCTTTGATCTGGGCACCAGTCGCGGAATCGAAACCACGCCTCTGGTAGTCAACGGAGTCATGTACGCCACCGCGACCTGGAACGTGGTGTATGCGCTGGATGCGCGCACCGGGCAACCACTCTGGCGCTTTGATCCGGAAGTGGATCGCAGCAAGGCTGCCGATTTGTGCTGTGACGTGGTGAACCGCGGTGTGGCCTATTGGCAGGGCAAGATTTATACCGGCACCATCGACGGCCGGCTGATTGCGCTGGATGCCAAGACTGGTGAAAAGCTCTGGGACGTGGTGACAGTCGATCAGAGCAAACCCTATACCATTACCGGGGCGCCGCGGGTGGTGAAGGGCAAGGTGCTGATTGGCAACGGCGGTGCCGAGTTTGGTGTTCGCGGCTACATTTCCGCCTACGATGCCGATAGCGGTAAACAGGTCTGGCGCTTTTACACCGTACCGGGTAATCCGCAGGAAGGGCATGAGTCGGAGATCATGGCTGAGGCCGCCAAAACCTGGACCGGACGCTGGTGGCAATACGGCGGTGGCGGCACGGTCTGGGATTCGATGGCCTACGACCCGAAGCTGGACCTTCTCTACTTTGGAGTGGGCAACGGCTCGCCCTGGAATCAGGCCATTCGCAGCCCGGAAGGCGGCGACAACCTGTTTTTGTCCTCCATCGTTGCGGTGAAACCCGATACCGGTGAATACGTCTGGCACTATCAGACCACGCCGGGAGAAACCTGGGATTACACCGCCACCCAGCATCTGGTATTGGCGGAGCTGACCATCGAGGGCGCCAAGCGCAAGGTGATCATGCAGGCGCCCAAAAACGGCTTTTTCTATGTGATAGACCGGGAAACCGGTGAGCTGATTTCCGCCAATAATTATGTGCCGGTGAACTGGGCCACCCATATCGATCCGGTAACGGGGCGTCCGGTCGAGGTTCCGGAAGCCCGCTGGGGCAAGCGCGCCCCCTATCTGCAGCTGCCGGGGCCGCTCGGGGCCCATAACTGGCACCCGACCGCGTTTAGCCCTCAGACCGGCTTGGTTTACATTCCGGTGCTGGAAACACCCTATGTCTATGGTGATGACGAAAACTTCCAGCAAAGTGATGTGGGCTGGAACGTGGGCGCCAACCCCGGTCTCGGTTCGCTGCCTTCGGACAAGGCCCAATATCTGGCCCTGCGTGCGGCTGTAAAGGGGCGCTTGCTGGCCTGGAATCCGGTAACGCAGAAGCCGGCCTGGAAGGTGGAACACAACAGCCCCTGGAACGGAGGTGTGCTGGCGACAGCGGGCGGGCTGGTGTTTCAGGGCAATGCGGATGCAAAACTGGTGGCCTACGATGCCGCGACCGGTGAGCGGCTGTGGGATCACTTTGCGCAGACCGGTATTGTGGCCCCGCCGATCTCTTATGAGCTTGATGGCGAGCAATATATCGCCGTTGCCTCAGGTTGGGGCGGCGCCTTTACCTTGATCTACGGTGGCCTGTTCCCCGCTGAAAGCGCGCCCGGTGTCGGTCGACTGCTGGTTTTCAAGCTGGGCGGTAAGGCCCCTCTGTCGGAGCTTGCATCTCGCGCTGCAACCAAGCCCTCGCTGCCGCCGCAGGAAGCGACCGCCGAGGTCATTGCCGAAGGGCAGGCGCTCTATAACGCTTCCTGTCTGGTGTGTCATGGCGATCATGCGGTTTCCAGTGGTCTGTTGCCGGACCTGCGCTGGTCGCCGCTGCTCGGACTTAAAGATGCCTGGAACAGTGTGGTGCTGGGCGGTGCCAGAGCCGGGCAGGGCATGCCGGTGTTTGCCTCAGACCTGGATGAAGCCGAGAGCGAAGCCATTCGCCAGTATGTGATTTCGGAAGCGCGTTTACCCTTTGAAGACAGATTTGAAGGTGAGTGAAGCGCCTCCCTCATTTGGCGTAGCCGGAGGCCATGTTGCTGTGTATGGCATAGAGGCGGGCCGGCGGCTGCGCTAGACTCGATGGAAAGATAAAAAGGGAGTGGCCTGTGGCGAGCTTGTCAGTGGATCAGAAAAAAGCCTTTATTGATAAATACATCAGCTATCACGCCGAAGCGGATCGGCGTAACGAGTGGACTTTTTTTGTCGATGAAATCTATGCTCCCGAGTGTGTCTATACCTGCGAATACGCCGGCGTCATTCTGGTGGAGGCGCGCGGTACGGATCAGATCAAGGCGACCCATTACGGCCGCGATATGCAGCACGGCTGGGAAGACTGGACCTTTCCCTATAAAGGTTTTTATGTGGGGGAGGGCAATGAGATCATCACCCACTGGATGAATCGGGGGCCGGGCCTGCGTGAAGACGGTTCGCATAGGGAGACGCCGGGGGTTTCCTTTCTCACGCTGAACGACAGCTGCCAGATCGTCCGGCAGTTCGATATGTTTGATCTGGCTCACCAGATGAAGCTGTGTGACGAGCTGGAGGACGCCGGGCTGCTGTCGCCCGCCTTGAAAGAAAACTGGGTGATCCCGATGAAACAAAAGCTGATCGCCCAGTTGCAGCGCAATATGAAGTAGAGGGCGCTCCCCTCACCCTAGCCCTCTCCCCAGGGAGAGGG
>PAKT01000082.1 GCA_002710725.1 Spongiibacteraceae bacterium | reverse complement strand
CAACGCGCCTTCGTCAGCTATGCGGCGTGCGCCGTGGCCTCCCTCTTCGGCGGGCTGGAACAACAGGGTTACCGGGCCGGGGAGCTTATTTTCGTGGGCGCGCAGCCACCACAAGGCCGCAAACAGCGTGGCGGTATGGCCGTCGTGTCCACAGGCGTGCATGAAGCCGTCATTTTCCGACTGCCAGGGAACGCCACTGACTTCGTGAATCGGCAGCGCATCGATATCTGCCCTGAGAGCGATATGACGGCCGTCGGCCTCTGCCGCCAGACAGGCAACGGTGCCGGTTTCGGCGCAGGCGCGCCAGGGAATGTCCAGCTCGTCGAGCAGGCCGCGAATGGTTTGCGCCGTTTCAAATTCAGACCAGGCAATTTCGGGCCGCCGATGCAGGCGGTGCCGAAGCTCCGTGGCCCGTTGTACGATGGACTGCCAGTCTGCTTGCATTTACTGCTCCAGCCAATTCGTTCGAATTAAAACCTAGAGTACAGCCTAGCAGGTCTGACATAAACTGCCCCCTAAAATTCAGTGGAAACCCCACTGACATCACAGAGACAAGATTATCACCAGGAAGGAACGGCGATCAGTCCATCGCCAGCGTCCCCCTGACGGAAACACTTCGCTGCGGCTGGAACTCGGGCGCAGCAAGACGCCGGATTTGCCCGCCCTCGGCAAGGTACTGCTCAATCTGCTGCTTGATCTGCTGGCGCAGCAGCTCGTGAGACCTTGGCTGGTTGATCGCCGATCCTGCAGTCGCTGACATAAACACGAACCTCCTCCGATGAATTGAGGCTGTCAGCATAAGTAGCGAAAATGACAGGCGTGCGACGGCGGGGTTAAAGCTATATGTCACGGCAGAGTCTGATAAAATGGCGCCAACATTCTTCAAGGTATGCCCATGTCTCTCTCACCTACGCTCGAACTCACCTTTGATCTGATTCGCCGCGAATCGGTTACTCCTGAAGACGCCGACTGTCAGCAGCTGATGATGAAACGTTTGACTGACATTGGCTTTACCTGCACCGAACTGAATTTTGGCGAGGTCAAAAACTTCTGGGCAGTACGTGGTGAGACAGGCCCTCTGTTCTGTTTTGCCGGCCATACCGACGTGGTACCCACCGGCCCCACCGCAGCGTGGAGCAACCCGCCCTTTGAACCGGCCATCCTCGACGGCTTTGTTCACGGCCGCGGCGCCGCCGACATGAAAGGCAGCCTGGCGGCGATGATCACTGCCTGCGAAAGTTTTGTCGCCGCCAATCCCGACCATTCCGGTCGCATTGCCTTTCTTATCACCAGCGACGAAGAAGGTCCGGCGGTAAACGGCACGGTGAAAGTGGTCGAGTGGCTGCAGCAACAGGGAGAGCAGATCGATTTCTGTCTGGTGGGCGAGCCCTCTTCTACCGAACAGGTAGGCGATATCATCAAGAACGGACGGCGCGGCTCGCTGGGCTGTCGCATGCTGGTGCATGGTGTTCAGGGGCATGTGGCCTATCCCCACCTGGCCAGGAATCCGGTACATCAGGCGGCGCCGGCATTGGCCGAGCTCGCCGCCACCGAGTGGGATCAGGGCAACGATCACTTCCCCGCGACCAGCTTTCAGATCTCCAATATCAACGCCGGCACGGGTGCCACCAATGTGATTCCCGGCACCCTGGAAGTTGTTTTCAACTTTCGCTTTTCCACCGAAACCACCGATCAGGCCCTTCGCGAGCGAACGGAAGCCATCTTTGCCAAGCACGGTCTGGATGTCGAACTGGACTGGAATCTCAGCGGTCAGCCCTTCCTCACCGCCGAAGGTGAGCTGGTCAATGCGACACTGAATGCGATTAAAACCGTGCCCGGTCGTGACGGGAGCCTGTCCACCGCCGGCGGGACCTCGGACGGTCGCTTTATTGCACCGACCGGCAGCCAGGTAGTAGAGCTCGGCCCGGTCAATGCCACCATTCACAAGGTGGATGAATGTGCGAAAGCCGCTGATATCGAGCAGCTTTCAGACATATATGCGGAAATACTACGCCAGCTGTGCCCCTGAAATATAAGGGTGAAAATCAGCCGTTAGCCAGCTGTTTAAAACTTTTCAAGGGGTAAACGTCAAAGCGCACCGCCTTGCCCTTGATGGCAAAGCCGGGCTCGCGGCCAGCCAGCGGAGGCGCTTTCGCGCCGCGTTTAACCACCACCCGATAATCGGCACTGGCAAGGGCCGCATTCAGCAGGGCCTCGCCATCATCGCCATGCCCCAGCAGGCTCTGAAATAATTGCATATCTTTTTTTGCCAATGCCGATTTGCCCGACGCCGCAAACATCGGGTCGAGGTACACCACATCGGCCCGGTTCACTGCCAGATAGTCGCAGGCATTGAGACGGCTCAGACCAAGGCGCTGCGCGACCTCAGCCAGTCCGGGCTCGGCGCGAAGGCGAGCCATCGCATTGTCCAGCAAAGCACCAACTACCGGGCTCTGTTCCACCATGGTCACCGCCAGACCGCGCGACAGCAGAATCGTCGTGTCGCGACCAAGGCCGGCGGTAGCGTCAATCACCGAGGGTTTTACTGACAGATGACCGTTAACCGCCTTCATCAGCAGCTCCGGGCCCTGCCGCCGCTGCTGAAGTGCGCGCACAAAATCTACCGCCACCGGGTGCTCGCGACTGCCGGCCCGCCCCAGACTTAAAGCGCCATCGCGCCAGTAGAGACAAAGTGTATTTGCGGCAAGCGAGTTGTCATCAGTCAGTAAATCAAGCTTGAGCCGTTCGACGACCTGCCGACATTCAGCAGGCGGGTCACCGTGACAGATCAGCGCCTCAGGAGCGAAAGCGGATCTGGAAGCGTTTGCCATCGCGCGGCTGCCCAAGAAAATCGACAAACAGTTCAAATAACGGGCCGGGAGGCGGTTCAGCGGTCATGTCCACATCGGCGCGGCCTTGCGGCGTTAATGTCGCCGTGCCCGAAAGGCGCAGGGTGTTGTCCGGCGCAACCGAAATCAGCAGGTTGCCCTTATCACAACTCAAGGTACCGCGAATATCACTGAGCTCTGGCAGACCTTGCCCTTCCAGCGCGGACAGAATCAGTTCACCGGCGAGTTCAGCGCAGCGCCCATCAAGGAGTTTGGCCGTGTCGATATCAACAGCGATGCTCGCGTCGATGCCCAAGCCGGGCAAGCCCAGCAAGGGGCGAAGGCTTTCAAACTGACTGCGTGCGTCCACCGCCGACAGTTTCAGCCCACTGCCGCTGCCGCCAAGCCGGCCTTCGGCCGCTACTGGCGCTGAAACCTGCAATGCCAGCGGGGTACCGGCAAACAGTCCAGCGAGCGAGGGGCTGGCCGATACGCCTTTCAGGCGAATGCCGCTTACCTGCACCCAGTCCGTGTGAACTTTGAAAAGCGAACCCGACAGGGGAGCATGCGCGATTCCCTCGGGCAGTGACACCAGCCGAGAGATCAGCGAGGCGGGGAAAGTCAGGGGGAGAGCAATCAGGAAAGCGAGCCCAAAGGCCAGCAGCGCGCGCTTGACGGTCACAGTGATGCTCCCAGTGTCATGCGCACCGACACCTGTCCCGGCTGGGGCAGTTGCCCCATGGTCAGCGATTCAATAACAAGGCCCTGCTCCTGCATCTGGTGCAGATAGCGCAGCAGGTTCTGGTAATTGGCATCGGCAAAAAAGACGTTAAAGCGCTGCTCGCCGCCGGGCTCAATGCGCGACAGCGCGAGTCCCAGGCTCGCCGCAGTGCGGGTAATCTGTTGCTCCGGCGAGCCACTGACCGGCGCACCCGAATTGCGACCGGAACGACGGTAAAGCTCAATTTTTGCGGCGGCGCCCTGCATCCATTCCAGCGTATTCTGGCGGGCGGTGAGGCGCTGCTGCTCACTGGCGCGCCAGTCCAGCAAAGGCGCCCAAATCAGAGCCCAGATCAGCAGGGGGATGCCAATCACCAGCGCCCCGTAGACGATTTGGCGCTCTCGCGGGGTGCGCTGGGTCATGCGCCAGTCAATCTCACGCCAGTTCATGATCCCCCCTCCCGGGTGAGGCTTAACTGGCCGGCAACCCGCTCGCCGTTCTGACGAAAAGTGCCGCGACTGACCGACAGGCCCTGCCCCTGCAAGGCATTGCTGAAACTGTCGATTGCGCCGTAGTTGGCCGCATCAACGGTCAGCCGCAAACTGGTGCCTGCGGCCTGATACAGCAATTGACTGACCTGTATATCGGACTGGCCACTGAAAGCCGTCGCAACCGGCGCCAACAATGGCAGCAGCCCGCCTTCGCCCTGCTGACCTTCGAGGGCATTGAGCTGGCTTTTCATCTGGCTGCGCGCATTTACCACCCGGCGCGCATCGGGAAAGGTTTTGCGATAAAGCTCTTCGGCGGCCTGATCGTACTGGTCCGCCTGCGCACCGATCTGCAGGGCACTCAAGGCCAGCCAGGTCCAGTGCAGGACAAGGATCAGCCCGGCCGCGATCGCCGGCCAGCGCACCATTGCCAGCGCGTCTTTGACCGGGTCGTGAAGCGCAAAGCGTCCCTGACAGAGATTTACCTCGTCATTTTCACTGTGCTGAGCCAGGGCTTGCAGCAACATGCCTTCACTGCCATCCACCGTTACCCGCGTGAGTGAAGCTTCGTCCAGCGATTGCAGTGCCAGCCAGTCCTCGGCCAGCGCGGTTTCCAGCGAGGCAGCAGCAGCCGGCAATTTGGCGCTGACACGATCGGCGGCCTTAACAATCACACCGCGGCGCAGCAGAGCGTAATCCGGCATTACCCGGCGAATACGCATACCCGACTGCTGCAGAAACTGGTGCCAACGGGACATTCGCTCACGCTCAACCACCCACACCCGACACGGTGTATTGGCCCGAATACGCTCGTGGGCATAGTGCACCGCCTCAAGCTCGCAGCTAAGGCGGTCTTCAATCTGATAGGGCAAGGCGGAAACGGCGGCCGCGCCGGCAACCGGCAGGGTGACCGAAAACTGGACAACCTCCTCGCCCGGCACCAGCACGGTTACCGGCGTTTGCCGGCTCAGATGCTTGAGCTGTTCAAGGTCTGCCGGAAGCTGGCCGTGCTCAAGCACACGCCCCTCTTCCCACAACAGCCATTCACCCGCATCCTCTGCGCGCAGGGCCAGTAACAGTACGGCGCTCAAAACAGTTCTCCATAACGCCGCGCTACAAGGCTGGCTTTGTTGTTATCCAATTTCATCAGGGATTGCAGATTAAACCGCGTATCGAAGTATAAAACGTTAATTGTGGCACGAAAGAAGGCAGACTGAACAGCCAGGGTCGCGCGGTAGTCTTCAGGTATTTCCTTGCCCGCCAGCAGTGGATCAGCCAACAGCTGATCGACACTTTCCCAACCGTTCTCCGGTCGCTGCTGCAACAGGGCCCGCGCATCCTCCTGTGAAATGGCCGCATTCAGCAGCGCTACCAGCAAGGGAGCCTGATCGGGACTGAGGGTATTCACATTGACGGCAGAGTCACTGACCGGCAAGACGCACAGCATGCCCTCCAGCAGCGCCTGTTCCTGAGCGCTCATTTCCGCCATCAGATTCAACTCCGTCAGACTGACCATCAATTGGTTGGCACTTTGCAGTGGCTGCTCGCGATCGCTGTAAACCAGATCTTCAGCCCCGTTCAGGCCATTGGGTTGAAAGTCTGCATCAATCCAGTCCTGAATCCGCTCGCGCAACAGTTCCGCCCGAGGCTGCTCAAAACCCAACAGGCCCAACAAGGCAACAAACTGCTGCTGGCTGGCTGTCGGCGCCGGTTCCGCTTCGCCGGGCGTGCGCATAACCAGCAGATTGTTCACATTCAGGCAGGCCTGGGCATCGCGAATCCGGCCCTGCAGCATACCGCCATCGATTGGAAATACAGCGTCTTCAGTCGCCCAGGCCTGCCCCCGATGAACCGGCTTGTCCGCCTCTATCTGTTCCAGTAATGTGCGCGCCAGCTGCTCACCACCCAGGCTGTACCAGTAGGCTTGGGTATTCTGACGCTGGTTATCCAGCCGCTTAACATTGAAGCGCAACTGCTCGGTAATCTGCACCGCGACAATTGACAGCGTCGCCACCACCAGCAGCACAAAGATCATGGCCGCCCCCTGCTCAGCCCGCTTCATCTTTGACTCCGGGCAGCAGAGCAATCAGTTCAATTACGCCCCAGCGCCGGGTTTCCAGGCGCAGGGATACGGCCAGCGGCAACGCCAGCGAGTCACCCGTAGCACTTACCTGCTCGGGGGGCCACTGTCGCTCCCACTTTTCGCCGCTTAAAAAGCCAAAACTGGCGTCGACAATATCGTCGGCCAGGCGCTGCTTGCGCCAGCGCGTAGCGTTGATCGGATCCGGCACCGCCGCGCTGTAGCGGATCAGCTCGCCGTCCTCCAGCGCATAGCGCACCCGCTCCAGCGAACTGCTCAGAGTTTCGCCGGGCAACTGACGGCGGCCGTCGCGCGTGAACTCCAGCAGAAACTGCTCGCCTTCGGCAAAGCTTTGAATCGGCGCTGACTGCCGCTCGCCATAGAGATCCCGTCCTTTGCGGTTCAAAGTCTGCTCCAGATCGCGGCGCACCAGCGTCAGCGACAGGCCGAGCTCTTCGAGATTGGCGCTACTGATACGCAGGTGTTTCTGGTTTTCCAGCGAGGTACCGAGCAAGGTACTGGCCAGTACCGCCAGCACCGCCAGAATCGCGATCGCGATCAGCAGCTCGATCAGTGTCAGGCCGGCACTGCGCTTGCGAATTCCCCTCATAGTCCAGGCTTCCCGGCAAAAGCACTCAGGCTTGCCAGCGGTGGCTCCGCCGGATCATCTCGAACGTCCAGATCAAGGCGCAGTATCGCGTCGGTATCGGTTTTGGATACCTGTAATTCCCAGTAATACTGATAGGGACCCTGCACCGCCTTGCCGTTGTCATTGGCAACGCGGCCTTCCAGTTGCGCCATAGCCATCTGGTTATGCGCCAGCAGCATCGCAAACTGACGCCGTGCCAGTTCGTCCACATGCGTGGCACTGCCGCCAATAACCTTGGCCAGAGAAACCGCACCAACCGCAAACAACAGCAGGGCCACCATGATTTCCAGCAGGGTAAAGCCGCGCTGCTTCATGACTGCGGCTCCAGTGTCAGACTGTCAGTGAACTGAAACTCGGCGGCGCTGTTGCGGTGAGTAATCACCAGCTGAAAAGGCGATACCTGGCCGTCGTTGGTAAACAGAATCTGGGGGGCTTCATAGTCCTGAGTCAGGTCCAGTCGCCGGGATTCGGTTTCCAGAAACATGGGGAAATCGACGGCGCGCTCCTGCAGCGATTTAAGACGCTTGTCGGCCACCACATCCCAACCCGCTTCACTGCGACGCAGCAATTCGGGGCGTCCTTCACGCCAGACAATGCCGTGGGTAAGACCACTGAACACCGCTTCCTGGCGGGCGTAGCGAAACAGGGCGACCATGCGTTCGGCCATGGTGCGCACGTCACGCTGCCCGTTGTCGGAGGGCAGCGTCAGTACTGCAACCGTGCTCATCAGGCCGATAATCAACACCACCAGCAGGATTTCCAGCAGGGTAAGGCCCCGCTGGCGGCCTGGAGTCTGTGCTGCGCGATTACCAGTTGCCAATATCACTGGCCAGACCTTCTCCACCTTCATCGCCATCGGCGCCAGTGGAATAAAGATCGAAGGGGCCGTGCTCACCCGGTTGCAGGTACTGGTACTGATTGCCCCAGGGGTCCTGTGGCAGCCGCTTGATATAGCCGTCGCTGCGGTAGTTGCGCGGCTCCGGTGAGGAGGTCGGCTTGTTGACCAGCGCGTCCAGCCCCTGATCCGTGGTGGGATAGCTGTGGTTGTCCAGCTTGTACATGTCCAGTGCCTGCTCCAGCATCGCGATATCGGCGCGGGCTTTTTCCACCATGGCACGGTCCTGATTCTGCAGTACATTGGGCGCCACGATAGACACCAGCAGCCCGAGAATAACGATAACGACCATGATTTCCAGCAGGGTAAAACCTGCGGTGCGTTGCAGTCTGACTGTATTCACACTCACCTCTTTAATGCTCCGTTACTAAAAACCGGAAAGATTGTTCAATTGCAGAATGGGCAGCAAGATGGCCAGCACAATAGTCACCACCACCAGCCCCATTCCGACGATCAGCAGCGGCTCCAGCAGGCTGGTCATGATGCTGACCCGCGCTTCAACTTCCCGCGCTAGATTGTCCGCCGAGCGGCGTACCATAGTATCCAGCTCACCACTCTGCTCACCGCTGGTAATCATATACACCGCCATCGGCGGCAATTCGTCCATCTGTTGCAGGGCAAAGCTGAAGCTCTTGCCCTCGCGGACATCGTTGGCGACCTGCGCCATGCCCTCCTGCAGATGCAGATTATTCAGGGTGCCGAGCCCAACCTTGATGGCCTCAATCAATGACACACCGCTGGCCAACAGAATCGCCAGTGTGTGCAGCATGCGGGCCGAATCCACCGACAGCAAGACGTCGCCAACCAGCGGAACGCGTAACAGCCTCCGGTGCACCCGTTTGCGACGGTCTGTATCCTTCAGCCACCAGCGCCCGGCCAGAAACAGTAAAGCGAGCAACACAAGTGCATGCACCCAGTAACTGGCCATACCTTCGCTGATCGTGATCAACACTCGCGTCAACAGCGGCAGCGTCTGACCGTAGTGATCAAACTGGGCCACGACTTTGGGCACCACGTAAACCATCAATACCCCGATAACCAACACTGCCACCACCGTCAACGCAATCGGGTAGACCATCGCCTGGGTGACGGTTGAGCGGAGCTTCTGAGCGTTTTCTGTGTAATCGGCCAATTGCTCAAGCACCTGCCCGAGATCACCGGACTGCTCCCCTGACGCCACCAATGAGCGGAAAACCGGCGAAAAAACTCTCGGGAAATCGCGCAGACCGTCGGCCAGACTGTGCCCTTCCAGTACCCGCGAGCGCAGGCTCATGACTACCGATTGCAAACGCCGATGCCGGGTCTGCCGCGCGGTGGCGTGCAGGGCTTCCTCTAACGGAATGCCCGACTGCACCAGGGTGGAAAGGTGTCGGGTAAACAACGACAGGTCGTTGACGCTGACGCTCTGCAAGAGCGCAAAACCACCGCCGCTGCCGGATTGTTTTTTGCGGGATTCGCTGACTTCAACCGGTATCAGCTGCTTTTCGCGCAGCTGAGCCCGGGCCAGTCTATCGGAGTCGGCTTCGAGGATGCCGCGCTGGCGTTTGCCGGTGGCATCCAGTGCCACATAATCATAGGCCGGCATCGTCTGAGTCCTCGCGCACACTGCGCAGCACTTCGTCGATGCTGGTCGTACCTTCCAGCACCAGCCGTCGACCTTCGCTCAACAGCCGGGTCATATGGCCGCGCGCCGCGTCTACGATCGCCTGTTCGCCGGCGCCGTTGTGAATCAGCTCGCTGACCTTGCGGTCGACCGTGAGGAGCTCGTAGATACCACTGCGACCGCGATAGCCTGTTTGATGGCAGGACTCACAACCCTTAGCGAGATACGCCGTATTGCCCGCGAGATTGCGATCACCCAACAGGGCGGCTTCCGCCTCATCCATCGGATGCGGTTCGCGACACTCCGTACAGAGCCTGCGCACCAGTCGCTGCGCCAGAATGCCTTTCAGGCTCGAAGAAATAAGATAGGGCTCGATGCCGATATCAACCAGACGGGTGATCGCGCCAACGGCATTATTGGTGTGCAGCGTCGAGAGCACCAGGTGGCCAGTTAAACTCGCCTGCACCGCAATTTCCGCGGTTTCGCTGTCGCGAATCTCGCCCACCATGACCACATCCGGGTCCTGGCGCAGTATCGCGCGCAAACCGCGGGCAAAGGTCATCCCCACCTTGGTATTGACCTGGGTCTGGCCGATGCCATCGACGGCGTATTCGATGGGGTCTTCCACCGTCAGAATATTGCGGATGCGATCGTTCAACAGCGTCAGCCCGGCATACAGGGTGGTGGTCTTGCCCGAGCCGGTCGGACCGGTAACCAGAATAATGCCATTGGGGTTTTTCAGCAGCTGGGTAAAGCGCTCCAGGGTACCGGCAGGCATTCCCAGGTGGGTCAAATCAATACGGGCCGCCTGTTTGTCGAGCAGCCGCATAACCACCCGCTCACCGTAACTGGAGGGAATGGTGGAAATTCGCACATCCACCGAACGGCCGGCAATTTTCAGGCTTACGCGGCCATCCTGCGGCACGCGCTTCTCCGCGATATCGAGCTTCGCCATAACCTTGATACGCGACACCAGCAAAGGTGCCAGACGGCGATTGGGACTGAGCACTTCCTGCAGAATGCCGTCCACCCGCAGGCGCACAGACATCATTTTTTCGTAAGTTTCGATATGAATATCCGAGGCTCCCAGTTTCAGGGCTTCGGCAAACAGGGCGTTGATCAGGCGAATAACCGGGGCATCGTCCTGGGATTCGAGCAGATCCTGCGACTCCGGAATATCCTCAATGAGTTTATCCAGATCCACTTCGTTGCTGATATCACCAATGGCTTCCATACCCGCCGCGCCGGATTGCTGCTGATATTCGGCGTTGATTTTTTCAGCCAGAATCGCCGCTTCACAGCGCTCGGTCGCCACACCTCGGCCCAGCGCTCGACGCACTTCGGTCAGGGCTTCCGGCGGGGTGTTGTCACATATCAGCAGGGTGCAGCTCTCGCCCTCGCCTTCCAGCAGGACCTGATTTTTGCGCGCATAGGAATAGCTCAGCATAGTGCCGCCCTACTCCTCGGGTTGCGCGGCGGGCTCGACGTCCGCTTCCAGCTCTGGCATCACACCGGCCGGTGAGGGATCAAGACCCGTCCAGGCCGGCAGTACCGGCGCCTTCGCCTCCGGAAACAGGTTGATCCCGCCTTCGTGCAACATGATCTGCTGGGCGCGAATATAGTTGTATTTTTCTGACGACAGTCCACGCAGGGTTTCCGAATCCCGCACGATGGTGGGCCGGATAAAGACCATCAGATTGCGCTTCACTTTCTGGGTGCGGTCGGCGCGGAAAAGTCGACCGATGATGGGCATATCACCCAGTATCGGCACCTTCTCGGTAGATTGCTGAATATCGTCGTCAATCAAGCCGCCGAGGACGATGGTCTGGTTGTCATTGACCAGCACCGAGGTCTTGATGGTCCGCTTGTCGGTAATGATATCCGAGGCGGATACGCCGCTTAGCGACGAGACTTCCTGCTCCAGACTGAGCTGCACCGCATCACCTTCATTGATCTGCGGCGTAACCGTTAGCTTGATGCCGATTTCCTGGCGAGTAATGGTCTGGAAGGGATTATTGTTGTTTGCGCTGGCGGTGGAACCAGTGATGACCGGCACTTCACTACCCACGAGGATCGACGCTTCCTGATTATCGAGCGTCAAGAGGCTCGGGGTAGACAGAATGTTGGATTCGGTGTCACTCGCCAAGGCCGTCATCAATGCGCCAAAGCTGAAGCCGTTATCCCGGATCTTGCCAACACCGAGAGAAACCCCCTGCAGACTGCCCAGCACACCGGCCAGCGCTTCACCACCGGCACTGGCCGCAGAGGCCACATTGAAAATACCCGCCGGCGAGGCAGAGCCAAAGTTTACTCCACCGATCGGCGCAGTCCCTGAGGGGTCGCCACGGAACAACCACTGCACACCCAGTTCTTTGGCGCGGCGATCGGTCAACTCGATAATGATGGCTTCAACCAGCACCTGGGCGCGGCGGATATCGAGACTGCTGATAACGCTGGCCAGGTTGCGAATGATATGAGGGCTGCCCGAGAGCACCACGGAATTGGTCTGCCCGTGGGCCTCGATATTGATATTGCTCTTGCTGGCCGACTCTTTCTCGCCCTCCTGCTTGAGCATAGCCTCACTCACGCTTTTCAGCACCGGCACCATTTCGTCGGCCTTGGCATAGCGCAGGTAATGAACCTTTACGTTGGAGGAGGTTTTGATTTCACTGTCCAGCTCGCGAATGAGCTTCTTGAGGTAGGCGCGCGAGTTCTGGTCACCGAAAACGACCAGTGTATTGGTACGCAGATCGGAGGTGATAATCGGCTTCGGGGTACCCTGCTCTTTGGCCTGATCGTTAATCAGCTTGGTCAGTATTCGCTCAAGCTCCTTGGCCGAGGCATTTTCCAGCGGTACTGTTTCCATGGACTGGGAATCGGCTCTATCAACCTGCTGAATAATCTGCAGCAGACGCCGGACGTTAGATTCGCGGTCAGTAATCAGAATAACGTTGGAGGCGCTGTAAGGCGTAATCACCCCGGTGCGGTTATCAATCAGCGGCCGCAGCGATGGAATCAGTTTGTCCACATCCACATTCTGCACCTGCACAATGCGAGTAATGATGGATTCGCTCTGCAGGGATTCATCCCCTTCTACCTGAACTTCAATACCCTCGATTTTTGCGGCCTGATTGGGAATGACCTTGAGGATACCGCTGCCCATGTCCACCACCGCGAAACCGCTGACACCCAGCTGCAGCAGGAATACCTCATACAGCTCCGAGCGGTTCAATTGTCGCGGGCTCTTGATGTTCACGTCACCTTTGACGCGATCATCCATAATGATGGTTTTATCGGTGAGCTTGGCCACCGTATTGATGAACTCGCGGATATCAACCCCGCGCATATCCAGCTCAAAGGTTTCTTCGGCCACTGCAGGCATGGAAAGCAAGGCGACACTCAAGGCCAGAACACTGCAGGCCCGCCGGAAAATTTTCATCATAGATTCAGTCTTATTGTCTGCTGCTGCCCGTTGCGGCGGATTTCCACCTCAACCGACTGGCTATTGTTGACGGAGTTTAACAGATCGCTCACTGGCGCTTCACCCACCCGCAGGTTGTTGATGGCGACCACCACATCCCCCGGATGCAGGCCCAACTGGCCAAACAGGCGCTTGTCACGGCCTGGCTGCACCCGAAAGCCCAGGGTTTTCCCGTTTTCGACGTAGGGCTGGGCCGAAATATAGCGGGTCAGGCGCAAAGGGTTGTTGTTCAGTGTCTGCTTCGGGTCACCCACCAGCCGGCGAATGGAGGGATCATTGAGATTGATGGTCCTGCTGGGGAACCCATCGCGCTGCACCACGCGCACGTCATTGCGACCGAAACCTTTGAGCAATTTTTCCAGTTCGATTTTCTCATTGCCACTGGCGCGGGAAATGATCACATAATCCGGAGCCACCGCCGCCAAGGTGATAGTCTCGCTCACATCCAGCTGATCGCCCACTTTATAGGCGTATTCCTTGCCATCGTGCTTGAGAATCGCAACCCCACTATCACCGCCGGCCACCACCCCCAGCAAGGTGATACGCAGGTTGCTGCGTTTAACGTCCTCACTGACCGGGGCCGCAACCACCGCCTGACTCGCCTCACCAAACAGCGGCACTGAAACCAGGGTATTCAGGTCATAGGCGGCCGGCTCAGGCGTCGCAACGGCCGCTGCCACAGCAGGTTCGCTGTCTATTTTCGCCGGGGTGACCAACAACACCAGCTGCCAGACAAGCAGCGCTGCCAACCAACCGGCGAGCGCAAACAGCAGCGTGCTCGCAAGGGGGATATAGCGTTGAACTGTCTGCATAAAACCTGTATCTCTTACCGGCATTGGTTCGTGAGGCTGGAACTGCGGGTACCCTGTGGTGACCGAACGCCGACATGCATCACAACATCGGCCGATTATTATAAAGTCTGATTGTGAAATTTCCGTTACTATACGCGCTCCAGCACTGCAATACAGCCCTATGAACACCCTGATCAAAGCCCTGTCTTACATCCCCATGCCCGTGCTGTACGCCCTGGCTGCCTGTCTGCGGGTGCTCGCCTTCGATATTGTCGGCTATCGGCGCAAGGTTATCGATAAGAACCTCCGGATAATGTTCCCGGACGCAAGCGATGCAGAGCGCAATCGCATACGCCGGGAATTTCAGCGCAATTTCAGCGAAGCCGCTGTTGAAACCCTCAAGGGCTTCAGCATGAGCGAGGACGAACTACGCGATCGCGTCACGATTGAAAATCCGGAACTGCTGGCGCCTTTTATAGAAAGGCAGCAGTCCATGCTCATTGTGACCCTGCATCAGACCAATATTGAATGGATGGTCGGCCGCATTTGTCTGGCGCTGCCCTGCCCGGTCGCCGGTGTCTACAAACCCCTGCACAGTGCACGAATGGATAACATCATCAAAGCGGGCCGGGCCCGCTTTGGCAAACCTATCCCAATCAAAAACGTGGCGCGGGAAGTGCTTCGCCAGCGCAAATCCTTTCGCGCCATGCTGCTGGCCGCCGACCAGTCGCCCATCAGCCGCGAAAAGCGCTTCTGGCACCCCTTCTTCAGTCAGCGTGCGCCCTTTTACTATGGGCCGCAGACCATTGCTGAAGCCGGTCAGTCGGTTGTGATTTTCGCCCACCCTCGCCGGCTTAGCCGGGGCCGCTACAGTATTCGCTGGGAAATTCTCGCCGAGCCGCCCCACGCAAACGGCGGCACAGACATACTGGAACGCTTTATTGATGCCTGCGAGCGCTCGGCCCGGGAACAGCCGGAAACCTGGTGGCTCAGCAACAAAAAGTGGAAGAAGCCCAAGCCCTGGGAAGCCGAAGCATCCAGGCCGAGCTGAGCACCAATGAGGCCCAGCTCAAGGGCGATGGCAAGCCGCGCCGTATCTGCTAGAATCGGCGGCTTCACTCGGCCCTCTTCCTTTAATACCCTCGAAAGCACGGGATGGCTGGCTTCGTATTTGATTCAGCCTGCGCGCGCACTATCAGGACAACACCAGCATGAGTCTTGCCGACACGGTTTTGGCGGTAAATAACGATCTTCCCATCCGCACCGATGCCCCGGTGCACAGCGGCAAAGTGCGCTCGGTCTACTGGCTGACCGAGGCTGACAGTCGCCGCCTGATCACTGAGAAAGGCTACGATGTGGCCGCCGATGCCCCGCTGGCGATTATGGTGATCAGCGACCGCATTTCTGCCTTCGAATGCATCTGGCACGGCGAAGGCGGCCTGCAGGGTGTTCCCGGCAAAGGCGCAGCCCTGAATGCCATCGCCAACCACTGGTTCCAGCTGTTTCGCGACCAGGGGCTGGCCGACAGCCATATACTGGATATTCCCCACCCCTTCGTCTGGATCGTGCAAAAAGCCCGCCCAGTGATGATTGAGGCCATTGCCCGACACTATATTACCGGCTCCATGTGGCGGGCCTACGCCAAGGGTGAAAGGGAGTTCTGCGGCATTGCGGTACCCGATAATTTACAGAAGGATCAGAAGCTGCCGGAGCTGCTGATTACCCCTTCGACCAAAGGCATTCTCAAAGGCCTGCCCGGCGTGCCGGAACAGGATGATGTGAATATCACCCGCGCCGATATCGAAGACAACTTCGCCGCCTTCAATTTTGCCCGCAAGGCCGACATCGACCTCTACGAAAAACTGCTCAGCGCCGGTTTTGAACTGATCAGCAAAGAGCTCGCCAAACTCGACCAGATTTTTGTGGATACCAAGTTTGAGTTTGGCTACGTAACCGACAAGGCTGGCAATGAAAAACTGATTTACATGGATGAGGTGGGCACGCCGGATTCCTCGCGTATCTGGGACGGCGCAGCCTACCGGCAGGGCGAAATCGTGGAAAATTCCAAAGAGGGTTTTCGGCAACTGCTCCTCAGCCACTTCCCGGATCCGGATATACTGCTGAATAAAAACCGTATGGATGAACGCACTGCACTGGCGCGCGACAACGCCTTACCCGAAGCAGTCATGCTGCAGGTATCCAAAACTTATGTAGATATTGCGGAAAAGATCACCGGAGAAAAACTGACGTTGTCGGAGAACCCTAAAGCTGAGATCATTGAGATTCTGCGCGATCAGTACGGGCTGATCGACTGAGCTGACGCGGCGCCGGATAACGCTGCTAACCCTAGTTTATCGCCAGCCAGTCAAAACCCCCTTCCTGATCCGCAGACAAGACCGCTTCGCAGCGCGTCATCACCGCGCCCAAGGCCTGCTCCGCCAGGGCGACGGTGTTGTTCTTCTCGCTGATATGCGCCATTACCAGATGCTGCAAGCGGGCCTGCTCCACCATCGACAGCAGTTGCGCCGCCTGATGATTGTTCAAATGCCCCCAGTCACCCCCAACTCTGCGTTTCAGACTCGGCGGATAGGGCCCAACTGCCAACATGTCGCTGTCGTGATTGAACTCCAACACCAGCGCGTCGCAGTCCCGATACTGCTCAATCACAAAGGGCGTAATACTGCCCAGATCCGTCAACAGGCCGAGGCGCCGGTCGCGATTGGCAAATACATACTGGCAGGGTTCGCGCGCATCGTGGGGTACAGCCACAGCGGAGATTTCAATATCGCCAACCAGAAAGGTGCCGTGGGTATTCACTTCGCACAGGTCAGGCAGCCCGGCCATCCCCTCATACTGGGCAGTGCCGTGACTGGCGTAGACTGGTAAAGCGTACTTGCGAGCCAGGGGGCCGACGCCCTTGATATGATCCGAATGCTCGTGAGTCACCAGAACGGCGCTCAAATCATCAACGCTGCGACCAAGCCGCGCAAGGCGGCGCTCGGTTTCCTTGACGGTAAAGCCGCAGTCGATCAGCAGGCAGGTATCACCAGATTCAACCAGTGTCCCGTTGCCGCGACTGCCGCTCCCTAATGAAGCAAAACGCATGTTTTTTTATCAGTATCAGGAAATAAAGCCCTTGATCTGTTTCAGTACCCGATCTATGACGTCCGCGTCACTTTGTTCGCCTTCCTGCGGCACAACGCGAATCTGCATTTCATTTGGGCTGACTTCAATCATCTGCACAATGAAGGCATCGCCGTCCAGATCCTTGTCTTTCAACAGTCGTCGGAACCACTGGGCGCCATCGCTCTCTTCATCAATGGTCACCCAATAACGGCCCTGACTGCGATCGCGGTCGTCGACTACAAAACCGGCCTTGCTCAAGGCATTTTCCAGCGAGGCCCAGGCCCGCTCAAAGGGCAGCAACAGACGAATATAGGGAGGCTCACCCTGCACCAGAAAGATCTTGCCGCCGGTTTCGGCATTGCGCTCCGCCAGCATCGAGACACTGCTCGCCGCTTCGGAATCGGCCAGATACTGGGCCAGGGCCATGGTCATGTCCTGCTCGCGCTGCTCACTGAAGGAGCCGCGCGGCCAGTGGCCCTGGTCGTTATCGACCACCGACTGTAGAACGTAGATCTCGCTGGTGCCACGCTGAACGCCCTGCTCGATGCGGAAGCGGAAACGCTCACGAGGCAGGCCTTCGCTGCGCGGCTGAACCCAGCCGGTTTCGATAATGCCGTTCACCGCGTCGGTGCGCGCCACAGGAAAACCGCCAAGATTGAGGAAACCGCGCAAGCGGGGCCAGATCTGCCCCGGCGAACCGTCGAGCAGTATCCAGCGGTCTTCGCCCATCTTCTGAATGCGCACCACACCCTGCTCGACATCTTTGATCAGAGGGTCCGGCTGAGGCACAGCAAACTTGCCCGGTAAAACCGTGTGGGATTCGATACCCGGTACGCGGTAGCTGTCGTGCAGCGCCGTGCTTTCAATGCCCGGCGGCAAAACGAGAGGCTTGGAAAGCTGGGCCTGGCGGTAATCATTAGCGCGATCACGCCAGGTACACCCGCTTACCAGCAGAACAGTCAGTATTACAACCCAGACACGGCTCATCAACATTCGATAACTCACAGAACAGAAGCCGATTTCAGTGCCTCACGCAATTCGTCGCGCGCCCACTCGCCCAGCGGCGT
>PAKT01000081.1 GCA_002710725.1 Spongiibacteraceae bacterium | reverse complement strand
CAGCACAGCAGTCGACACCGCCAGCTGCATCGGCGTGGTCAGCATAAAGCCCTGGCCGATGCCGACGTTGACGGTTTCACCCGGGAACCAATGCGAACCTTTGACTTCGCGCTTCCATTCGCGAGACGGCAGCAAGCCCGCGCGCTCGTTGTCATTATCGATACCGGTGCGCTGACCCAGGCCAAAACGGGATCCGAACTCGTGAATACGGTCAATCCCCATGTTGTAGGCCATGTCGTAAAAATAAACATCACAGGATTCGACAACCGCCTGATGCAGATCGATCCGGTTGCCGTGACCGCCAACTTTCCAGTCCCGATAAATCCGCTCGTCGTAGGGCAGCTTATACCAGCCGGGATCGTAAACCGTTGTGCGCCGGGTCACCACACCGTAATGCAGCCCGCCAAGCCCGAAGATTGGCTTGAGCGTAGAGCCCGGGGGGTACTGGCCCAGCAGGGTGCGATTAAACAGGGGCAGATCCGGGGATTCACGCAGCACCCTATAGTTCTCGCTGCTGATCCCGCCCACAAACAGGTTGATGTCGTAACTGGGTGTACTGACCATCGCCAACACCCCACCGTCGGCCGGGTCTATCGCCACAATGGCGCCGCGCTCATCACCCAGAATCTCGTGCGCCACCCGCTGCAGATTGACATCGATATTGAGCACCATATCCGCGCCGGGAATCGGCGGGTGCCGCTCCAGCACGCGCAATACGCGGCCCCGGGCATTGGTTTCCACGTTCTGGTAGCCGACGGTGCCATGCAGGGAATCCTCGTAAAAGTGCTCAATGCCCAGCTTGCCGATATGGTTGGTGGCGCTGTAATTGACCGTGTCGATCTGTTCCATTTCGCGCTCGTTGATCCGCCCCACATAGCCCAGCACATGGGCCAGCAGCTCGCCCTGCGGGTAGTAGCGGATCAGCTGGGCATCGATGTCCACCCCCGGCAGCCGATAGCGATTTACCGCAAAGCGCGCGATCTCCTCTTCGGTCAGGCGCAGTTTCAGCGGCACAGCCTGATAGGGGCGACGGTGGCGCAAGCGGCGCTTGAACTTCGTTATATCGCCGTCATCAATGTCAATCAGTTTGGTCAGCTCGGCCAGTGTGCTGTCGATATCCGGCACCCGCTCCTTGATCAGCACCAGACTGTAACTGGGAATATTTTCTGCCAGCAGCACGCCGTTGCGATCGTAGATCAGGCCGCGCTTGGGGGGAATGGGCTGTAACTGAATGCGGTTGCGATCCGACTGCACCTGATAGAGTTCATGCTGCATCACCTGCAGGTAAATATAGCGGCCGCAGATTACTCCCAGAAAAACACCGATAATCAGAATAGCCACCAGATAGCGGCGACCAAAGAGGGTGCGCTCGCGGTTGGGGTCTTTCAGTCGATCGAGTGGCGGCATCCTGATTGTGGCTAGCGATGGTAGGGGTGGCCCTGGAGAATACTCCAGGCGCGATAAATCTGTTCGGCCAGCATCACCCGCACCAGCGGATGAGGCAGGGTCATGGCGGACAGCGACCAGCGCTGTCGCGCCTGCTCCAGACAAACCGGATCAAGCCCGTCCGGCCCGCCCACCAGCAGGCTCACATTGTGGCCTTCGTCGTGCCAGCCGCCAAGGGTCTCGGCGAGCTTTTCGGTGCTGAGCGAGCGGCCGGTGACATCGAGCGCGACGATAAGATCGTCACGCGGCACCGCCTTGAGCAGCGCCTCACCCTCCTGCTGCCGGGCACGCCGGATATCCGCATTTTTGCCCCGCTTGGCCAGCGGAATCTCCTGTATGTCCAGACTGAACTCGGCTGGCAGGCGCTTGCGGTATTCCGCCACGCCCGACTCCACCCACGCCGGCATCCGGGTTCCCACCGCGAGCAGTTTAATCCGCATCGCCCGGTTTGCCCGCCGGTACCGACCAGAGACGTTCGATATCGTAGAAGGTGCGGGCTTCCGGCAGCATCGCATGCACGACCACGTCGCCAAAATCCACCAGCACCCACTCAGAGACATTGTCCCCTTCCGTGCCAAAGGGCTTGAGGCCCTGCTGCTTGGCTTCATCGATTACGTTATTCGCCAGAGACTTTACATGGCGGTTGGAGGTGCCGCTGGCCACAACCATATAGTCAGTCACACCTGTCATGTCGCGCACGTCGAGCACCACCACATCTCGCGCCTTCATATCGTCCAGCGCGTTTTTGACAAGTTCCACCAATTCAACAGATTTCATGTGTCTCCAGATTTTAAAGATAAAGCCGGTGTTCGCGGATATAGTCCAGTACCGCCTCGGGCAGCCAGTCGCCCAGCGGCTCGCCTGCCTGCAGCCGGCGACGCACTTCCGTGGCTGACTGCGGCCAGGGCCGCAGGGCAATGCGGGCAAAGCCGCCGCTGGACTGTGCCGTTATTGTCTCGGCATCAACCCGGCGCGGTTCAGTATAGGCCATCACTTCCGCCGCAGGCTGACACGTTACCCCGTCCCGCTCCATGACAACCACATTCGCAAATTCAAACAGGGATTTCCAGCGCGCCCAGTGCTGCAGGGTGTTGAAGGCATCGCCGCCCATAACAAACGTCAGACTGGTATTCCGGCCCAACGCTTCGCGCAGCTCTGCCAGCGTGTCTGCCGTGTAGGACGGCCCCTCGCGACGCAGCTCGCGATCGTCCACCCCGACACCGGCAATACCGGCGGTCGCCAGGCGCGCCATGACCAGACGGTGACTGGCGGAGGAGTCGGGCGAGTCGCGGTGAGCCGGCAAATGGCAGGGGACCAGATCGAGCCGGGAAAACCCCAAACGCTGCCGCAACTCCACGGCACACTCCACATGCCCGCGATGAATCGGGTCGAAGGTGCCGCCGATGATCGCGTGCGCCATTACTGCCGGATGTGTCCGTCGCCCAGCACAATGTACTTCTGGGAGGTGAGGCCTTCCAGCCCCACCGGACCGCGGGCGTGGATTTTGTCGGTAGAGATGCCAATTTCCGCACCGAGCCCGTATTCAAAGCCGTCGGCGAAGCGCGTGGAGGCGTTCACCATCACCGAGCTGGAATCCACTTCACGCAGGAAGCGGCGGGACTTGCTGTAATTCTCGGTGACAATGGCGTCGGTGTGCTGAGAGCTCCACTGATTGATATGGGCAATAGCCTCGTCCAACCCCGCGACCACCTTCACCGCAAGAATCGGCGCCAGATATTCGGTCGCCCAGTCGCTGTCGTCGGCCGCCAGCATGTCAGCCACAATCGCGCGGCTCTGCTCACAGCCGCGCAGTTCCACGCCTTTTTCCCGCAGCTCAGCGGCAATACCCGGCAACAGTTCATCGGCTCGACTGGCCGCGATCAGCAGGGTTTCCATGGTATTGCAGGTACCGTAGCGGTGCGTCTTGGCATTGACCGCGATGGCCTTCGCTTTATCAGCAGCGGCCTCGTCGTCGATATAAACGTGGCAGATGCCATCGAGGTGCTTGATAACGGTCACCGTCGCATCACGCGAGATGCGCTCGATCAGCCCCTTGCCGCCACGCGGCACCACCACATCCACATACTCGGGCATGGTAATCAGAGCGCCCACCGCAGCGCGGTCGGTGGTGGCCACGACCTGCACGGCCGTTTCCGGCAGACCAACAGAGACCAGACCACGTCGAATGCATTCGGCGATAGCCTGATTGGAATGGATGGCTTCAGAGCCGCCGCGCAGAATCGCGGCGTTGCCAGATTTAAGGCAGAGACTGGCCGCCTCGGCGGTCACATTGGGGCGCGACTCGTAAATGATGCCGATAACGCCCAGCGGTACCCGCATCTTGCCCACCTGAATACCACTGGGACGATAGTTCAGATCGCTGATCTCACCGACCGGGTCAGGCAGGGCTGCCACCTGCTGCAGGCCTTCGATCATGCCGTCGATTCGCGCCGGGGTCAGCTCGAGGCGATCCAGCAGGGCTGCATCGAGGCCATTGTCGCGGCCAGCCGCCAGATCCCTGGCATTCGCCTCGGCAATATCTGCCCGCGCAGCGTCAATCGCCACGGCAATCGCCTGCAGCGCCGCATTTTTTTCGCCCGTGCCCAGTGCCGCCATAATGCGCGAGGCTTCCCGCGCCTGACGGCCCATGGTGATCATGGTGTCCTGAATAGTCATGTGTTCCCGCATGCCAAAAAATCAAGCCCGGCATTATAGCGGGAACCATGCCTCCGCGTCAGTGGCGGATTTCAGCCCAGGGAGGCCTGACCACCGTCCAGCGCAATGGTCTGACCATTGACATAGCGACTGTCTTCACTGCACAGACTGGCGACAAAGTTGCCAATATCCAGCTCGCAGTCACCAATACGCTTCATGGGGATGCTGGAAACAAACTCGGCGGCTTCTTCAGGGCGGTTCTCAGTCCACCACTGGAGCGCCGGTGACAGGGCGTGGGGCAGAATCACGTTGGTGCGAATGCCGTCTTCGGCCCACTCGCAGGCGGCGCCGCGACTGAGTGAGCGAATGGCCTCTTTAACCGCCGCGTAAGCACCGTAACCCTTCATATCCCAGCGCTTGGCCGCGGTAGAAGCCAGATTGACGATGCAGCCATCGCCTTTCAGATGCGGGTGACACAGCTTCATCATGCGCAGGGTTGCCAGTGGCCCGGACTGCCAGCCCGCCTCAAAGGCTTCTTCGGTGACAGAGTGCAGATCGCCCAGCGGTACTTCCTGGGCGTTGTTGACCAGGATATTCAAGCCCCCAAAGTGGCTGACCACCTGCTCGACGCAGGCGGTCATTGACTCGAGGTTTTTGACATTGCACTCGATCGGCAGGGCCACGCCACCGCGCTTTTCAATTTCGGCGCAGGTGGTTTCGAGCTTGGACAGGGTGCGGCCGGTCACCGCAACGCTGGCACCGTTGGCGGCCAGCGCAAAGGCGATACCCTGACCAACACCCTGACCGGCACCGGTAACCAATGCGATTTTGCCTGACAATCTGCTCGACATGACGTAACTCCCAAATTAGTTAAGCCGGGATCATAACCGCCACAGCGCGTCAGACCAGTAGCAAAAGCCGCCGAAGTTGTAGACTTCTGCTACCGGTTTAACACAGTCAACCACCGGGCTCTCGGCCAGGCACACAACTCAGGTAAGCGCACCCGCCTCGCGCAGGCGCGCCAGATCGTCCTGAGTATAACCGGCAGCCAGCAAAACGGCTTCGGTATCGCCGCCGGTCGGGGCGGGAAGCTTTGGTGTGGCCGGCGCCGTGCGGCTGAACTTGGGCGCGGGCGCCGGCTGAACCACCCCGCCAAGCTCGACAAAGGATTGCCGCGCCTGATTCTGCGGATGCGATGGCGCCTCACTCATGGACAACACCGGGGCGAAACAGACATCGCTGCCTTCCATAATCTCGCACCACTCATCGCGGGTTTTGGTTTTGATAACCGAGGCCAGCTTTTCTTTCAGTTGCGGCCACTGGGCTTTGTCCATCTGCGGCGCAAACTCCTCCTTGTCGAGCCCCGCCAGCTCGATCAGCAAGGCATAGAACTGCGGTTCAATGGAGCCGATAGAGACGTATTTACCATCACTGGTTTCATAGGTGTCGTAGAAATGAGCGGCGCCGTCGAGCATATTGCTTTCGCGCTCATCTTCCCATACGCCCATGGCCTTGAAGGAATACATCATATGCATCAGGGCCGCCGAGCCTTCCACCATCGACACATCCACTACCTGCCCTTTGCCGGAACGCCCCGCCTCCCAGATGGCGCTCATTACGCCGAAGGCCAGAAACATGCCACCACCGCCGAAGTCGCCCACCAGATTCAGCGGCGGCACTGGCTTCTCGGCGGCGCGGCCAATCGCGTGCAAAGCGCCCGACAAGGAGATGTAATTCATATCGTGCCCGGCAACATGGGCCAGCGGGCCAGTCTGGCCCCAGCCGGTCATGCGGCCATAAACCAATTTGGGGTTTCTAGCCCAGCAATCGTCCGGGCCAATACCAAGGCGCTCGGCAACGCCGGGACGAAAACCTTCGATTAAAGCGTCGGCGCTTTCGCAGAGCTTGAGCACGGCTTCGACACCCTCCGGCGACTTCAGGTTCAGGGCAATACTGCGTTTGCCCCGCTCACTGATCTGGGTGCTGCGATCGGCGTCGCTGGACTGGCGGGAAATGGAAATTACTTCCGCCCCCATATCGGCAAACATCATGCCGCAGAAGGGGGCTGGCCCCAGCCCCTCGATTTCGATAATACGCATGCCTGTCAGTGGGCCCATGATTGCTCCTCTCGTTTTAATTACATGGTGTAGAGTCTAATAGGTTTATTGTCCCGCGTAGGAAAGCATCCTGCCATGGCGGAAGTCATCAAACGGTAGACGATTTGTGACAGGCCGCGCCGCGCACAAAGCATCTGCAAAACCGGCGCTGGCGGCCCTGCCGTGATTCTCGTAGCATGGCCCCCGAATTATTCTGCATACCATCGGTGAAACTGCCATGAGCCACGCTGTACCCGCCAAATCGGCCCACTCCGAAACCGCCTTCAACCAGCTGCTGTCGGGCATCATTGCCACAAGCGATGGCGACTACCGCGCCAACATCGAAGCATCCTGGCTGCAGGGGCGCACTGCCTTTGGCGGTCTGAGCACCGCACTGGTGTTCGAAGCCATGCGCCAGCAGGTTGACGCCGAGCGCCAGCTGCGCACCCTGGCAGTCAGTTTTGTGGGACCGGCCCCGGCTGGCGAGCATCGTATCAGCACCCGAGTATTGCGCGAAGGCGGTTCGGTAACCCATATGCAAGGCGAGCTGCTGTGCGATGGCGAGGTGGCCGTCTCAGTCAATGCCGCCTTTGGCAAGGCCCGCCAATCAAGCATTCAGGTGGCGGCACCTGCCTTGCCGGAACTGCAAGCCCCCGAAGCCTGCGAGAAATTCCCCTACATCGAAGGCATCACGCCCGAATTCACCCGTCATTTTGACATGTACCTCGAGCACGGCAGCATGCCCTTCAGTCGAGCTGACAGCGCCGACTTTGGTATGTGGCTGCGCTTTCGCGAAGCCCAGCCACTGACCCTGAGCCACCTGCTGGCGCTGGGCGATGTGCCTCCCATGCCAGGCCTGAACATGATCAAGCTGCCGGGCGTTGGCAGCTCGTTAAGCTGGTATGTAGAGTTGCCGGCCACGCTTCCCGAAGTCAGTGCCGACAGTTTTGTTTACTACGACTATCGCTGCCAGGCAGCTGGCGACGGTTACTTTAACAATGTCGCCACTCTGTGGACTCAGAGCGGCGAGCCGCTGATGTTTGGACGGCAGGTCGCCACGGTTTTTGAACGTTAGGTCATGCTATCGAGCGGGTTGAATATCAACTGACAATGACGGGCGAGATCAGATCTCGCCCATGCACATATACTTGAGAGACATGTACTCATCGATGCCGTAGTGGGAGCCTTCGCGACCAAAGCCGGACTGCTTCACCCCACCAAAGGGCGCCACTTCGTTGGAGATGATGCCGGTGTTGATACCCACCATGCCGTATTCCAGCGCTTCAGCAACGCGCCAGACTCTTGAGATATCGCGGCTGTAAAAGTAGCTGGCCAGACCAAACTCGGTATCGTTGGCCATCCGGATCACTTCCTCATCACTGCTGAAACGAAACAGCGGTGCGACTGGACCAAAGGTTTCCTCGCTGGCGATCAACATATCCTGGGTAACATCGGCCAACACCGTCAGCTCGAAAAAGTTTTCCCCCAGCGGCAGACGCTTACCGCCGCAGACCGTGCGCGCACCTTTGGCCAGGGCGTCGTTGATATGCTCTTCCACCTTGGCCACCGCCCCGCCGTCGATCATCGGGCCCTGAGTTACGCCTTCATCAAAACCGTTGCCCACCTTAAGCTGACCGACCGCTTTGGCCAGCTTGTCGGTAAAGGCGTCATATACTTTGTCGTGAATGTAGAACCGGTTGGTGCAGACACAAGTCTGACCCGCGTTGCGGTATTTGGACGCCACCGCGCCCGCCACCGCCGCGTCCAGGTCTGCATCGTCAAAAACGATAAAGGGTGCATTGCCACCCAGCTCCATGGACAGTTTTTTCAGAGTGGGCGAGCACTGTTCCATCAACACACGGCCCACTTCCGTGGAACCGGTGAAGGACAGTTTTCGGATAATCGGGCTTGATGTCAGCTCGGCGCCCAGCTCGCGGGATTTGCCGGTAATCACATTGAAGACACCGGCCGGAATGCCCGCTTCATCGGCCAATACCGCCAGCGCCAGCGCGGTCAGCGGCGTGGCATCGGCCGGGCGCACAATCATCGAACATCCAGCCGCCAGCGCAGGTGCCGCCTTGCGGGTAATCATCGCAGCGGGAAAGTTCCAGGGGGTAATCGCCGCGCACACACCAATGGGTTCTTTCACCACCACCAGACGCTTGTCACCAGCAGGGCTGGGAATTACGTCACCGTAGGTACGCTTGCCCTCTTCCGAAAACCATTCGATAAACGAAGCCGCATAGCCCACTTCACCCTTGGCCTCGGCCAGCGGTTTGCCCTGCTCGGCGGTCATGATTCTGGCGATGTCATCGGTATGAGCCGTAATCAGGTCGAACCATTTGCGCAGCAGGCCGCAGCGCTCTTTGGCAGTGAGTTTTTTCCAGCTGCGATAGGCGCTGTCCGCTTGCGTTATCACCTCGCGGGTTTGCGCCGCGCTCAGCTTCGGCACACTGCCGACCAGCTCGCCGGTGGCAGGGTTGAAAACCTCGGTGGCATCGCCAGTTTCACCATCAATCCATTGGCCGTTGGCATAGGCCTGGTTTCTCAGCAGGTCGGGTTTTGAGAGGGATAGCATCGGAGTTCTCCAAAAAAAAGCCTGTACGCAGGCTGACAGCTCAACGAGAGAATTTCAGTTAAATTATTCCCTCACCCTGGCCCTCTCCCGGAGGGAGAGGGAACTGGATAGTCTGTTTCGGCAGACGCTCAAGGGTGGAAGCCGTTACCGGCCAGCTTTTAGCGTCCCCTCTCCCTTTGGGACAAACCCACAGGTTTGGGCGCCGGAGCTCGCGACGGCGGGGCGCAGCCCCGAGCGCAGCGAGTCAATGGGTAAGGGTGAGGGAACTCAGGCGATCAGCGACTTGAGCTCGACCGATTCATCCGACAGTGTGGCAGCGTCGGCTTTTACACGACCCGCCACCAGCTTCTTGGCCACCATAAAATCCTTCGGGCGATTGACCGTATCCGCCGAAATAATCACGCCACCACAGAGATAAAAAGCCGAGAAGCTGTTCTCTTCCATGGAGCCGCGAATCACCACCTCTTCGTAGCCCTGATTGATTCCGACCATCTGCAGCTTCAGGTCATACTGATCAGACCAGAACCAGGGCGCCCCGTTGTGAACCGCTTCTTTGCCGCAAATCGTCGCAGCGATAACGCGCGCGCCTTCCGAGGCATTGGGCACCGATTCCAGACGCATGCGTCGCAGCAGAAAGCCGTGGTCGTGATTGGCGCAGTCGCCGGCGGCAAAAATATCCGGATCACTGGATCGGCACTGCTGATCCACCAGGATGCCGTTATCCACTTCAAGGGCTGCTGCTTCCGCCAGCTCGGTATTTGGAATCAGGCCAATGCCGACGATAATCACATCGGCTTCCAGACGGGTGCCGTCGGCCAGTACAACTCTCTCAACCAGCTCGCCGCCTTCCAGCGCATCAACACCGGCGCCGAGTTTGATATCGACACCCTTGGCGCTGTGCACACAGTAATAATATTCAGACAGTTCAGGGCCGGTAACGCGTGCCAGCAGGCGCGGCATCGCTTCAACCAGCGTCACCCTGAGTTCTTTCTTGATACCGACCGCAGCCGCTTCCAGACCGATATAGCCGCCACCGATGATCAGCAGGCGTTTGCCGGGCAGGAACTGGGCCTTGAGCTTTTCTATATCAGCGATGGTGCGCACGTAATGTACGTTGGGCTTTTCCGCCCCCGGCAGTGGCAGGCGCCGGGCGTGACCACCCGTGCAAAACGCGAGCTTGGTGTAGTCAATCACCTCACCATTGGCCAGGGTGACATTTTTTGCCGCCCGATCAATGCGCTCTACCCGTACGCCGGTAATCACTTCCACATTCTGTTTTTCGTAAGTGGAGGCAGGCTTGATATAGAGCTGCTCTTCGGTCATTTCATCGGAGAGATAGGCCTTTGACAGGGGCGGCCGACGATAGGGCAATACCGGCTCTTCGCCGATCATCACAATGCGCCCATCAAAACCCTGCTGGCGCAGGGCTGCCGTCATGTCACAACCGGCCTGACCTGCACCGATAATAACAACGGTCTCACTCAAAACTGGCTCTCCGGGAGATGAATCACCAACCCTTCCAGTTCATCGCTCATCGTAATCTGACAGCTTAGACGGCTATTCGGCTTCGGATCGACTACGCCATCGAGCATATCGAGCTCTATTTCATCGGGTTCACCCGTCTTGGCGGCCCAAGCGTCATCCACAATGCAGTGGCAGGTAGCGCAGGCGCAACCACCACCGCAATCGCCCAGAATCCCGGAAATGCCGTTATCGATAGCGGCCTGCATCAGGTTGTCACCGTTTGGGACGTCGACAACGGTTTGTTCACCATCAAAGCTGACGTAAGTTACTTGACCCATGTGTCTCTACTCCACACCGCGCCATCCCTGATGGCTGCTGTTTTTTTAAGTTCGCGTTATGCCGCCACAGACGGGCGGCAGCAAGCGCGAAATAGTAGCAAGTTCACCTGTCATGTCTACTTAACGACCGGTAACACTTTGCCCTGTGAGCAATACCTCTAAACCCTGCCGACAACCGGCAGCAGCGCGCCGGTGACAGCCTCAGCCTGCGGGCTTAGCAAAAACAGGATGACATCGGCCAGCGCCGCCGGTGTTACCCAGCTCGAAAAATCTGCATCAGGCATGGCTTCGCGGTTGGGCTTGGTGTCGATAACGCTGGGCTGCACAGCATTGACGGTAATGTTGCGAGATTTGAGCTCTTCCGCCAGCGCTTCGGTCAAGCGAGATACGCCGGATTTGGACGCCGCGTAAGCCCCCAGCCCCATATCCGCTTTCACTGATCCGGCGGCGCTGATATTCACGATGCGGCCGCCATCAGCAGGAATGTGGGGCAGCGCGGCCTTGCTGGCATTCACGGCCGTGCGCACATTCAGTTTGTAAAGGTGATCCCAAGTATCAATTGAACCCTCTTCAAGGGTTTCCCAGGCAAAGCCACCGGCCACATTCACCAATGCATCGATACGTCCGGCTTTGGCAGCGATATCGGCAAATGCTTTGTTAGTGGCATCAGCATCACCGAGATCCAGCGCTGGGGTGGCTTCAACACCTGTTTCCGGTTGACCTTCGACAACGTCAACAGCGTACACTTTGGCACCCGCTTGGGCGGCTGCGCTGGACACTGCACGGCCCAGCGAACCCAGGCCACCGGTTACAATCACGACTTTATCCTGCAAATTCATAACAACTACACTCCTTTACCAACATCGAAACTGGCCTGAACGGACCTCTGCCATGAATCAATCTTCGCTACACGCTCCAAGCGACTCAACTCAAACAGGGGTATCAATGGCTTAAAAAAAGCAGCCACAGCCGCATTTCACCCTCTAAACATCAAGCTTTCTCAGAATACGCAGGAAAGCTGGCCACCTCAATGACCCTAAATCGTTACAATAGCTATCTCTACTAAGCGCTAACCCTTTGATGATTTCACTTCTCTATCTATCTTTCATCTCTATCTTTCCGGTATTCGCCTGGATATTCTTTGGCGCAGTTCTTGTGCGCGGCCTACCGCGCCTGCATAACTTTTACCGTTTCGGCGAAAAATTTGTTTTCTATGTCGGGATTCCGGGCATTCTGTTTATCACCGCATCGAAAATCGAACCCTCAGAAGCGTTGACCGCAACCTATTCCATCGCCGGCATCATCGCTACACTATCCGCATTAATGTTTAGCTGGGGCTTTGCGCGCGGGCGAAACTACGATATCGAACAGACCGGCATCATTACTCAGGCCGGTTATCGCGCCAATCTCGGCATCATTGGCCTTGCTCTCTGCGCCAGCACATTTGGTGAAAAGGGGCTTGCCCTGGCAGCACTACCGGTCGCTGTCTGGACACTCCTGTTCAACGTGCTGGCCGTTGCCGTCTTGAACGCAGCCTACGGGGTGCCTTTTGCGCTGCGCCCCTTGATCAAAAATCTGATCCGCAACCCTCTTATTATCGGGATCACGTTGGGGTTCGGGGTGGCATTAAGCAGTGTAGAACTGCCAATCAATTTCTACCGCGCGGGGTCGACGTTCACGGCGCTGGTGATTCCCCTTTCCCTGATTTTTTTGGGCGGCGCGATTGATCTAAAGCCTTCACGCCGATCTCAGCAGGCCCTTGTACTCGCCACAACTCTCCGACTACTCGTCGCACCCACGCTGGCACTGATAATCTTTCTATTGATGGGCGTGCGCGAAGTGGAACTCGGAGTCAGCTTCCTGCTGCTTAGCGGGCCTGTTGCCGCGGCGTCTCATATTATGGTGGCGGCGAGAGGAGGCGATGCCAAGCTCGCAGCTAACATTGTGGTTTTGTCGACGGTTCTGGCGCCTTTTACCATAACAACCGGATTGTTTTTGCTTCGCTATTTCGCCTTTATCTAGGGTATACCTACCGAGCGCCCATCAGCAGCATGGGGCGCAATAACGCGCCGACAGCGCGGGTGGAGGTTACCCCTCCTCTCTTCAGGCATCAGCAAACACCTGCATGACACCGGCCATCAATTGCTTTTGAGCGGCCAGATTCTCCGGATCCAACACACTCCCCATCTGCGCCTGATCGAGAATTTTCTGCGACAGAAAATAGCCGGTCACCGCGTTGAACATCATGATCATCTTCAGCGTAATGCGTTTGTGATCCGACGCCGGGTCAACACTGAGCGCCTCCCACAAGCTCTCGCCCTGGGCGAACAAACGCTGCAGCCAGTCCTCCATCGCTACCTGCCCTGCATCACCGGACTTACCCGACAAGGCCTGGTGAAACAGGCCCGGCATGGCCGGATGCTCGCTGAGCAAGTCGGTGATTTTACCCGGCAAATCCTGCAACACTCGCTCGTTCAAACCACTGTTCAGGGTTTCCGAAATAACGTCAGCCAGGGGCTGCAAGGCGCGGGTCAGCACATCGCGATACAGCGCTTCCTTGTTCCTGAAATGGTTGTAGATTCCCGGCTCCTTGATGCCAACCCGCTCGGCAACATCCCGCAGACTGGTGTTGTCGTAGCCACTCTCGCCGAAGAGCCCCTCAGCGGCATCCAGAATGCGCTGACGGGTTCGCTCCCCCTTGGTCATTTTGCCTGTCACAACGATCCCCCACATTCAGTATTTGCGCATTTTATTATCAAGTGATAGTTTTTAGCAATTCAGGAGAATAGTCATGAAGATCGATCTCAAAGAACTGGTCAACGACGACGCATCGCTGATCAGTCGCCGGGTCTGGAGCGACCAGACCGTGTACGAACGGGAAAAGCGCGCCATCTTTGCCAGGAGCTGGCTGTTTCTGGGGCACGAATCCCAGATCAAAACTCCCGGCGACTTCGTGCAGGCCTATATGTGCGAAACCCCCATCATTCTCGCCCGCGGTGAAGACGGCGGCATTCACGCCTCGGTCAACAGCTGCACCCACCGGGGCCTGCCTGTGTGTCGCAGCGACCACGGCAATACCAAACGTTTTGTCTGCCCCTACCACAACTGGTCCTACAAGGTGGATGGTGAACTTGCGACCATTCCCCAGGAGCGGCAGGTAAAGTGCAAACCCAACAAAGCCGAGCTGGGGCTGAAAAAAGTACCGCGCGTCGAGTCCTGGCGCGGCCTGATTTTTGGCTCATTCAATGAAAGTATCGAACCGCTGGAAGACTTTCTCGGCGATATGACATTCTATCTGGGAGCTTGGATTGACCGTTTTCCCGGCGGCATTGAATTTGTCGGCTCACCCCACCGCTGGGTCATCGATTGCAACTGGAAGCTGCCGGTAGAAAATCAGCTGGGAGATGTGTACCACGGCCCCTACCTGCACGGCTCACTGATAGCCCCGGACTCGGAGGCGGGCAAGGAAATTGACAGCTACGCCTATAACGTTATCCCGACGCCGGGGCACGGCGCCTCCTTTCGCCTGATGCCGGAAGACAGCCCGATAGAGCAGGTGGCCTGGGGCTTTGAAAGCACCGTCGGCCAGCTCGGCAGCGATGAATTGAAAGACTATCTGCGCAGCGTTCAGACAATCGCCGAAGAATATGTCGGCCCGATACGCGCCCGAATGAAGGGCCTCGCCTACGGGGTGTACCCCAACCTGTCTTTCCTGTGGTCTAACGCGGGCTTCAAGGTTTCCCACCCGCGTGGACCCAACAAGGTGGAGTACTGGTCCTGGTCGGTGGTGCCTGCCGATGCGCCGGAACACCTGAAGAAGCAACTGCGCAACAACCACGCTTCGTTCTTTGGTCCCGGCGGCGTACTGGAGCAGGAAGACGCGGAAGCCTGGATGCAGCAGAACCTGGGCGCCAATATTGATTTCGCCGACGACCGCAAGTTCTTCTACGGCCTTGGTCTTGGTGAGGAAGGTACGCACCCCGACCTGCCCGGCACTGTCACCACCGGCGCCAATGAATACTATGCCCGCGCCTTCTTTAGCCGCTGGCGCTATGACTTGCTGGCTGCGGAGGGCGAGGCATGAGCACCCTAGAACTTCAGCATCGCGTTGAACAATTCTATTACCGCGAGGCGCGCTTACTCGACAACCGGGAATACCAGCAGTGGTTTGCGCTGATTCATCCGGAGATCAGTTACAGCATGCCGGGGCGCTCCAACCCTATGGTCGACAACCGCGAGCGCGGTCAGGAAAGTATGATCAGTGTAGAGCGCGAGCTCGAAGGCGTGGAATCCGATGGCCTGCCCTACCGCGATGAAAACTATGCCGTGCTCTGGGTGCGGGTGGATCGCAGTTACAAGATGAATTCCTGGGCGGAAAACCCGCCGGCGCGGACGCGGCGGATTATCGGCAATGTGGAGATTCTGGAAGCCAGTGATGAATCGCTGTCCGTGCTCAGCAATTTTCATCTGTTTTATGCGCGGCCCGGTTTAAAGGACTTTTTTTATGCGGGGCAGCGGCGGGACCAACTCATAGCGAGCGGGGATAGCTTTCAGATAAAGCGACGGGAAATAGTGATGGATATATCGACGGTTAATGTGCCGACGCTGGGGATATTTTTATAAGCGTTACTGTCCTCGCCAGTTCCCCCTCACCCCAGCCCTCTCCCAAAGGGAGAGGGGGCGCACGGAGCTGGGCTGAAAGTCCCCTCTCCCTCTGGGAGAGGGTTAGGGTGAGGGCGCTTCTCGCGCAATATGCTCCGCCGCCACAAAGCCAAAAGTCATCGCCGGCCCCAGCGTCGCACCGGCGCCGGGGTAATAACGACCGGTCACAGACGCAACGGTATTACCAATCGCGTACAAACCTTCAATCACCTCACCTTCCTTGTTCAGCACCTGCGCCGAGGCATTGGTCAGCAGGCCGCCCTTGGTACCAATATCACCGGGGTACACTTCCATGGCATAAAAGGGCCCTTCTTTTATCGGCGCAAGACAGGGGTTGGGCGAGATCCGCACATCGCCATAGAGCAAATCGTAGGCGTTTTCACCGCGATTGAAATCTTCGTCTTTACCCTGCGCCGCAAACTGATTGAAGCGCTCAACCGTTTGGCTTAGGCTCGCACTGTCCACGCCCAGTGAATCCGCCAGGCCATGGATACTGTCAGCTTTAGTCAAAATCTGCTTAAAGCGCGGCGGCTGCAACCAGTTGAGATGCATTCCATCCGGCAACAGAGGCCCGAAGGGATACTCGCGCTTGTAGCGGCTGTCGAAAATAACATAGGCCGGGGTATTGCCCTGCTTCTGCATTGCCTGCACGGCGGTGGTATAGGCAACGGATTCATTAAAGAAGCGCTTGCCGGCCTTGTTGACCATAATGCAGCCCGGCATCGAACGCTCGGTAAAGAGTTGCCGCGAGCGGTCTTCCCCCGGCAGGGTAATACTGGGCCCCCACCAGGCTTCATCCATCAAATGCGTGGCGGCGCCCACATCCAGACCAGCGAGCAGCATGTCGCCCGTATTGGTGGGGCTGGCCGAAGACCAGTCAGCACGAGTCGGTTGCGGCAGGTATTGCTCGCGAAGTTCTTGGCTGTGCTCAAAGCCGCCACTGCCAAGCACGACGGCTTTGGCGCGAACTTCGACAGTTTCCCCATCACGTTCAATCACTGCACCGCAGACCCGGCCATCTTCAACCAGCAACTTCCGGGCCGGGCTATTCAGCCACAAGGGGACTTGTTTATCCAGCAGGGAACGGCGCAAACGACCGATCAGCGCATTACCCATGGTCAGGCGGCGTGACTTGCGCGATTTCAGACGACCGGGAATATCGCTGAAATATTCCCAGGCCAGCTTTAGTACCAGCTTGAACCAGCCCGGCGATTTACTCAGCAATATGGCGCCTTCGATATTGGTGTAGCCCATCATGCCCATGACCTTGGTCTGCACATGATTGTCCTGCAGGTTGAGAAAATCGTCGCCCAGCTTCTGGGCCTGATAGGGAAAGGGGTCGATCGAACGGCCGCCGGGCGCGGCGCCGTCCAACTCCTGATAGTAGTCGGCATAGTGCTCCATCGCCATGTAGCGCACTTCGCTGTGCTGCTCCAGCCACTTGAGCATGCGTGGCCCGTGGTCTACGAAGGCTTCGAGATTCTCCCGTGCCACATCGTCACCGCATAACTGCTTAAGGTAAGTCAGGGCTTTTTCGCGGGAATCCTCAATACCGACCGAAGGCATCAGGTGATTGCTGGGGATCCACAAACCACCGCCGGAAGTGGCAGAGGTGCCGCCGTATTTCGCGGCTTTCTCCACGATCAACACATCGAGCCCGGCGTGAGCTGCACGCAGCGCCGCCGTCATGGCGCCGGCACCGGAGCCCACCACCAGAAGATCAACCGAATGCTGCAATTGCGCCATGCTTACCTCAATCCTTCCTGTATCAAGCCTACAGCGCCAAGCTTCGGCACGGGCTGCCTGACTGCTTTTCAGCTACATGCTACCCAATAACATTTTTATTGCAATGTTTTTATGGTGCAGCCAAAACTCGACCAACAGTCGCAGTAAGGCGACAGGCGTTTTAAAAATTGATCATGAGATAGGCGAGGAAGAAAGGATGGCAGCGGCCAGTGAAGGCCGCTGCCTACAGCGCTTACTGTACGCCGCGCTTGGCGTCGCCCCAGTACTTGGCTTTGAGGGCTTTTTTGTCGGGCTTGCCGACCGGCGTCATGGGCAGGCTGTCCACAAAATCAACGGACTTGGGCGCCTGCACCGAACCTTTCTTCTGCTTGACGTGCTCAGACAGGGCCGCAGCCAATTCGTCATTGGCTTCAACACCCGGCTTGACCACAACTACCGCCTTCACAGACTCGCCCCAGCGCTCGTCGGGCACGCCGACAACGGCGACCTGAGCCACGGCCTCGTGTCCGGACAGGGCGTCTTCCACTTCTTTCGGGAATACGTTGAAGCCGCCGGTCACGATCATGTCTTTCTTGCGATCGACAATGTAGAGGAAGCCTTCGTCATCGAAGCGGCCAATGTCACCGGTATGCAGCCAGTTGCCGGCAAAGGCTTCTGCGGTCTGCTCCGGCAGGTCCTTGTAGCCCTTCATGACCAGCGGGCCGCGCACACAGATCTCGCCCGGCTCACCCTGAGCCACTGGCTGATTGTTGTCATCCAGCAGGGCCACATGCACCCAAGGCGCCGGACGGCCACAGGAGGCCAGACGCTCGGGTTTGCTCAGGTCGTGCTCTTTCTTCGACAGATTGGTGATTACCATCGGCGCTTCGGACTGACCAAAGAACTGATAGAAAATCTGGCCCCACTTTTCTATGCCTTCTTTCAGACGGGCCGGGCTCATTGGCGAGGCACCGTAGAAGATCGTCCCCATGCTCGACATATCTGCAGTAGCCGCGCGCGGCGAATCCAGCAGGATGTAGAGCATTACCGGCACCAGCATGGTAGCGGTGATCTTGTACTTCTCGACCCAATCAAAAAACAGGTCCGGGGTAAAGCCGGGCATTACGTAGAATGCGCCGCCCTTTTGCAGTACCGGCACAAAGAATGCGGATGCAGCGTGAGACAGCGGGGTCGCCATCAGCATGCGCAGCTCGTCGGGAAACTCCCATTCCGCCGCCTGAATCATGGCCATGGCGGCCGAGCCCCGGTGAGCAGACATAACGCCCTTCGGTTTACCGGTGGTGCCGCCCGTGTAATTGACCGAGCCGAGATCGTCCGGGGTGATGTCGGCTTTGACCAGCGGCTTTGGCTCAAAGCTATTGGCCAGCGCCATGTAGTCTTCGCCGATATCATTCGGGCCAAAAGCGATGAAATGCTTGATGCCGGGCACACGCTCTTTCAATGCCGTGGCGACTTCCCCAAACAGGGTTTCGTCGTAGATCAGCACATCGATTTCGGCATTTTCCAGCACGTATACATGGTCATCCATAGAACCCATAGGGTGCAGCGGCGTACCGATAAAGCCGGAAATTGACATCGCGGCCGTATTGGCCAGCACTTCAGGACGGTTGCCCGACAAAATGGCCGCGCGCGTTCCTTTGCCCAGCCCCAGCGAGGCCAGCGCCTGCATCATGCGGCTGACCAGGGCACGCATATCGGCGTAGGTCAGAATTTGATCTTCACCCATAAACAGACAGGGGCGATCGTTGTAGCGATTCAAGCCCTCGATCAGCAGATCGGGCATGGTGATGCCCTGGGTCAGGACTGATTCATTGACAGTATCAGACATAGCAGCTCTCTTTAGTCTTAGTTATCGACGGGTTATAGCAAAAGCGGGATTCTACCGCCTCGGTCAAGCCCCTGTATGTTACCGATGGATTACCCCGGCCAATAGCCTTGGCAAAAGCCCGGCGCCTAGCCCAGAAACTCGTCTGCCTTCAGGTCGACACAGTGCTGCAGGTGGCGCTGAATCATGGCCAGAAACATGGTATCCCCGCGCTCATCCGGCGAGGAGAAGCTGGCCCCGAGGATGGTGATCATCAGCCCGTGCATGCTCTGTTCCCGGTATTGCGCCCAGCACTCATCAAAACCGAGGTTTACCCCCAATTCCGCCAGCCATTCGCTGTACTCGCGCACCAGCGACTCCTCCCACTGGCGGCGGTCATCGGTCTCTACGCTGCCGCCGAGAAAGTAGGCCGCATCGGCCAGCGGGCTGGTTTCCATGGTGGTTTGCCAGTCTACCGTGCAGGCCTCATTGCCGTTAAACAGAATATTCTCGCTGCGGAAATCGCCGTGGGCGAGGGTTTTTGGCCCCTGAAAACGGGTGGCGAAATGCAGATGCCGGCCGATATAGCGCTCGGCAAAGGCGAGGCACTCGTCATTGATACCGTGGCCAAAACGCTCCTGAAAGGTGGGCCAGGCCTGAGTCAGAAAGTCCTGGGCCAAGGCACCGCCGTCGGTCCGGGCCTGACTCATCACATGGTCGTAGTCACCGAGTGAATCATCACCGTAAAAAGCCGCCGCCAGCTTGGCCGCCTCGCGCAACGCGACCCGGCTTTGCTCCAGCGTTGCGCCAATCAGCTGGCTGCCCGGCTCTGCGGGGGCCATATCCTCCATCACCGTGATAAAAGACTGCCGGTCCTCACTGATCTCGTTGGCGTAAATGGTCGGGGTGCGCATGGCGGTGCGATCGGCGAGGTGGTGATAGAACATCACCTCGTTGTAGTAGGCGCCCTGAGCACCGGCCAGTGCCCGGGCCGTTTCATCTTCCGCCGGGAACTTGATGATCACCGATTTCGGGGCATCCTCTGTCGCGCCTTCGTAAGCCAGCTTAAAACGAGCGTTATCCCCCATTTTGCCAGTACCGATAATGGCGTAGTCGGCGCTGACAACCCTGCCCATCGGCAAGTGACCGGAAGACTGCAGCGCCGCGGTCAACCAGTCTGGCGTGATGTTGTCTGGGTGGGTAATGATGTCCAACATGGATAAACCTGCCTGTTATTTGAGCTTGCGATAGTGATCCAGCACACCGGCGAACTGGTCGGGCGTGGAGGCGTGAATACAGACTTCGTCAGCGCCGTAGCTCAGCTCCTCGTGAAGACGCCTGGCGCAGTCTTCCTCACTGCCGCTGGCAAGCGCCGAGACCCACTCTGCGGGAATCAGCCCTTCAATCTCTTCCAGCTGTTCCAGCGTCGCCACGCTGTCGATACTGCCCAGCATACCGGCAACCACCGGATGCTTGCGAAAATCTTCGATAACCTGCTGGTCCCAGCCATTCAGCGCCGCCAGCATCTCCGCGTAACCCGGCGCCTGCATATAGGATCCCATACGCCCAACCACCTTGCGCAGATAGTCCTCGCGACTCGGATTGATCAGCATCGCCATCACGCTGCATAGCTTCACCGGCATTTCGCGCCCAGCCTTGGCGCCGCCTTCGTCGACCAGAGCGCGGGCTCGCTTCATCCCCTCGGGCGTAATAAAGGTATGGAGGTGAACGCCATCGAAAAACTGACCGGCAAAGCGCAGGCTCTTGGGGCCGAAGCCGACAAAGTGAACGGGAATGTCCGCATTCAGCCAGTCGCCGCTTTTCAGGTAGGGCAGATTGCCCATAGGGCCTTCGTAGCCCGCCACCGATTCGCCCCGCCACAGGCTGCGCAGCACCTTCAGCCCGTCAACAATGTGGGCGTTGGTTACCGTATCCAGCCCCATCAATTGATTGCGGATCGCCACGCCCCTGGCCAGACCCAACTCAAAGCGGCCGTTAGACAGATAATGAAGCGAGCTGCACATGGTTGCCAGGACATGAGGGTGGCGGGTGTGCAGATTGGTTGCCGCCGTCGCCACCTTGATGTGCTCGGTCACGGCCAGCGCAGCTGAACAGATCACGCCCGCGTCTTTAACGTCGAAGCGTTCCGACAGCCAGACCTTGCCCAGCCCGAGGGCCTCGGCCTGCTTCGCTTCGGTAATGGCATCGCGCGGGGTTTCGGTGTGGCCCGGCAGCAGGTAACAACTGAGTTCCGGGAATTCCTGAGTTGACATGACTCGCCCTCTGATTAAGCTCGTTAATTCGCCACGCCCTGTGTGGTGGCAGAAGATATTTCAGACAGCCGATTATAGCGGCCACTGCCGGCCACATGCTGACGAATGATTAATAAACACCCCCCAGCTCACGCATATAAGGTAGGCGATAACAGAAATCACGCTACCCCAGTTATAAAAGGCCACGTAAGCTATGAGCATGCAAACGGAAACCAACAAACAGGTCGTGCAGGCATTTTTCGATGCCATGAGCCGGGGAGATATCGCCGGCTTTATCGACCTCTACGACGATGAAGGCAGCGTGTGGACCTCCGGCAACACCCTGATATCCGGCACGCTCACCAAAGCCCAGATAGAGCAGGGAGCCGGCGCCATCTTCGATGCTTTCCCGGAGGGGCTGACATTTACGGTGCACGCCATGACCGCCGAGGGCGATCGCGTTGCGGTCGAAGCCGAATCCAACGGCACACACGTGTCGGGCAAACACTACCGCAACCTCTACCACTTCCTGTTTGAAATGCGAAACGGGAAAGTGCTCAAACTTAAAGAGTATATGGACACGGAAATGATCACCGACGTGCTTTGCGGCGGACAACGCCCCTCGTAAAAGCGTCTTCAGAACAACACCAAAATACAAGCTCATTAACTTACAGCCTGAAAGGAAGGAAATAATGAATAATATTCTCGGCTATCAGAATCAGAATGTTGTGGTCACCGGCGCAGCTTCCGGCATGGGCGCTGCCTGCGCCGAGCGGCTGATCGAGGCAGGTGCCAATGTCTACGCACTGGATATCAATGAAATCAGCGCTCCGGTCACCAAGGCCATCAAGGTCAACATCATGGATAAGGATTCGATTGCCGCGGCGGTTGCCGAACTGCCCGACGAGATCTTTTCCCTGTTCAACTGCGCCGGAGTACCCTGCCCTCCGGTGCCGCCCTACAATACGGTGATGATCAACTTTGTCGGCATGCGGGAACTCACCCGTCAGCTGCTGCCGCGCATGGTGAAAAATGGCAGCATCGCCTCTATCGCCTCGACTGCCGGCATGGCCTGGCGCACAAACAAAGAAAACGTCGACAAATTTCTGGCCCACGACACGTTTGAAGCTGCTGACGCCTGGCTGCAAACAGAAGAAGGCGCCGCCATCAGCGCTGACGGTTACGGCTTTTCAAAGCAGTGCATGATTGTGTATATGTTCAACGTCACCGGTGAGCTGGCCAAGAAACACATCCGCATCAATACCATCTGTCCGTCGCCAACCGAATCAGCCTTCAGTCAGCAGATGGAAGAAATCGGGCTGGGCAAGGATGTTACCGATCTGTTTACACCAGGCAACGGTCTGTACGCCGACGGCGGCGATATGGGCGATGCGCTGGTGGCCATCAACAGCAATCTGTTTCGCTTTGTCAGTGGTTGCCTGATTCCCGTTGACTGGGGTTATACCGCAGAAATCACTGCCGGCCAGCGCGACAACCTGATGAATATTTCACTTTAGAAAAACAGGCTTTTGCCAGGCAATAAAAAACCGGGAGCAATACCTAGCTATTAATCTAAAGTGTGGCTAGGCCCTTGCCGCCACCCCTGAAGCCCTGTATTGTCGGCATATCCGGCTTACAGGGCACTCTCGGTGGCTGAGAAAATAAACACTAGGAAGAAGAAACCTCAACTCAAGAGTATTGATACGGCGCCACCATTTGCCAACATCAGTGTCAATTACTGCAAAAACCAAACCTGCGAAAACTTTGGCGTCCCATATTCCGGGAAATCCAGAGATCCAAATTATGGGCGCTCAGGCACCACAGGAGCTCCGCCAGCAATCATTTTCAATAAAGTCCCTGACTCCCTGGCCAGACACCCCGCCATGGGGAAAACAAGCTCCACAGTGGTGATAAAATGCCGCAAATGCAAAGATCACATCCCCCTAAAAAATAACGAAGCAATTTGGCATACAGTTCAAGCGTTGTCCCTGAAGGCAATACAAGATAGCTGCCCAAATGTAGATTGCGACAATCATTTCCTCGAAATAGCCGCCAACAGAAGAAACTACAAGCATCAGGGAAAAACATCTGCGGGCACTCAAAGGTGGCAATGCCTATCTTGTAAAAAAACTTTCTCTCAAAAACGTAAAAGACGCCCGCAGCGCATTGGGGAGGAGCCGCATAAGCGAGAGAACGTTACGCGAATGCTTGTTAATGGCATCAAACTAAATCGCATTCTTGAGATTGAGGGGATTAGCCCGACCCGTTTGTACCAATATATCGACAAAGCTTACGAGTCTTGTGTTCGGTTTAATTCAGATCGGTCGTCAAATTTAAAAAGAGCCCTCAATAGGATTGCGGATAAGGGAGAGGCGATCTACCTGGCCACCGACCGTCAGGATTATCTAGTGAACTGGCCGCTGCGTAACGCGCGTGAGGCGATTGTTATCAGGTGCGTGGCGACTGTCGATTCTGGTTCAGGTTTCGTGTTTCGCCATGATGTTGGCATCGACGATAGAGTAAATGCCGACGAGATAAACTCTCTTGCAGCCGCGAGTGGAGACCTCCTGAAAAGCCCGCCAGTTCGAAAGTATGCACAGTATATTCTTGGGGCAGACATTGACTATATGGCGAGGCTGAATGCCTATATTCAACAGCAGGTAGAAACTGCGCTGCTTGAAGGATGGGTTTCTGACTCTATTGAGGCGAAGTATTACGATGCCCAGCTCAGAGAAGATATAGAGCTTCCATCTGGTCATATCGGCTCTGACACACAGCTTCCCCGTGAATTAATGCTTATTCGAGAGGACTATGCACTTTACGCCCACTACCATCTGCTCGGAGACGTATTGCCTGATGAGCTTGAGGTCGTTAATTTTGCAGATTTCGAGTCTGGCCTGAGAGCAGCGTTCATGGCAGCTTTCGCGGGTCGCGTACTTCAAGGCACCGCCCATTTATTTAATGTCACTTTCAAAAAGGGCCCCGTCAGAGAGGAGCGTGAAGCCGCCGCAGGACGTGCCCGGCGTATCTTGGATCAAGCAGCAGCGGCCAGTGGTGGTAGTGAAGCCTTGGGCAAGTGGACGCTTTGTCGCGAAGTTCTCGAACGTCACCTCTCAATGGTTGGGCCTTATCGCGACAGAATGGCTGACTTCCCGTGGGAGACTAAAACTGAGGTTGAAAAGCGTTTTATTTGCCAAACTTTCCGTAGCGACCTTGATCTTGATCGATTGGCTGACCATTTGGTTAAAGCCTCATTGCATCAAGTAGATACCTATTTCCAACAGGTAAGGCGAAGAATATCGGGATTGGAGAGAGGCATCCCAACCGCCTCAAAGGATCGCCGTATATGGCATGGAAATCACTTTTACAGGCCTGATATGGTCAGGAAGAGCATTGAAATATTTCGCACATTCAAGAACTATCATTACCTCCCCAAGACGTCAAAACAGACTCCCGCGAGCTCGCTAGGGGTGGCTAAGGGACAGGTTAAGTGGCGGGATATCATCAATTATTAGTCTGCTTTTGGTAAAATAAGCGGACAGTCAGCGTCTGCTCGCCTTCATCGCAAACCACGTTTTCTGGCCAGTTCCGCATAAACGGGGTAGAACCCGTGAAAATGGGCGGGCGGAGGATAAGCTAAGCCCATGCCCCTCCAGGCAGCATGAAAAGTTTTGCGATTCCGCTATCAAGGTTGAGACTAGTAGCTCTCACAGGAAGCCGTCACAGGAGGGCCACACGAGCATACGGCACGCTGGTGAGGTAAACACTGCTTTTGCACAACGTTGCCACTGGAGCAGGCCAACTGGCAACTACTTCCCGCGCTCTGCTCAGTACCACCAGGCCCGACAGTCTGTGTGCACGAAGCTGTGATTGCGAACAGCAAAAAAAGAGCAAATCGCATGCTGGGAATCACCTGGTTTTTCAATGTCAAAAGTGCAGTTGTAGGCAAGACGACCGCGTCAAGCAATAACTGTAACACGTCGTTAGGCGGCAACCGCACTTACTAAGTCTCGACACATGTATCGCCAAGTACGGCGTCGTCATCTGCACAGACAACTTCGATGCTGGGCGTTACGTCGCCGCCCCCGCTACCAGCAGAGCCGCCACCGCTACTGCTGCCACCTCCACCGCCACTAGCGGCCGCACCAACGGCGAGCGCGCCCACCCAAACCCATGGGTTGGCAACCCATGACGAACCTTGACCATCGACTGAACGCACCGGCGATATCTTTGCCGCCACAGGCACTCCCCAGAGCATTGTTGTGCGATCGCCAAGGGAGGTGAAATCAAATTGAACTGCGAATGGTGACCTGTCTTGAAAAGCCGCCATGGCCGGTTCGTAATTCAGGTCGTCAATGTTGGAACGATGCCGGTTGACAATCGGATTGGCGTAGCGGATCAATTGTGCGCTGTTCGCAACGGCGAAATGGGCCACCCAGCGATCCTGCGTTACATGCTTGTCACCAAACCAGTATACCGCTTCGGCACGCAAGCCAAAGCCTTCAGTATCGGGCTCTGCAACTATTGAATTGGAAACCGAGAGCACAGAAATCAAGACCAGCATGCGCTTTACGGCAAAACGAAGCACTGACATCGATTAATTCCTTACATTTTTTTATTTTCAGTCAGCATCATAATGCGCGCGTTAGGGCATATCAACTTTCAGACGCGCGGCTTTTGTGACACAGCTGACGTTTCATTTTGGCGTATTTCAGGGGCACATGGAGAAGTCATGCAATTTTCCGCAGAACCTTGAATGACCGCTATGTATATTTGCTGCCGTGAGGCTCAGAAACGAGGCCTTGAACGAAAAAGACCCTCCGAAGAGGGTCTTTATGGCGTCAGCCACACTTTAGATTAATAGCTAGGAGCAATACCCGGTTTTTTATTTTCTGCGCCAGGGCTAGCGAGCGGTTCCCAAGGGTATTTTGGGGCTCCACTTCAACCAGCGATCATCGACCTTGGTGTGCAGGGAAAACCGTGAGCCCTGCGCGACCGGCGTTTCATGAGCCGCGTGCTCAGGTGTTGCAAAGGCGATGCCACCTTCCAACAGGGACTCAATGGATTTACTGCGGATATTGGCGCCCTTGAACAGCCCCACATCTACATTGACGCCGCTGGAGTTCCAGAACTTGCTGCCTTTTCTGACCAGATTGGCGTAGCGCGGTTTGATGTTTATATGAATCAGAGTATGGGTCGCATCTGCAGACAGCTCGTAAGCAAAAACCTCACCGACCGGCACATCCCGGTAGAGTACTGGCACGCCCTCTTTGACGGAGCCGCGCTGGGGAGCGGTCAGCACAAGATTGAGACCACTTTTCGGTTTTTCCAATGAGGGTGGCTTGTCGAGGGCCACAAAGCTGTTACGCGCTTTGCCACTGCCAGGCCGCACCGTGATATAGGTGCCGGTAACCAGTGTTTCCAGATTACGTGTTCCCGCCAGACCCAGTTGCGGCTTCACCAGCCAGAACTGACTGCCTTGACGCGCCAGACCTTTGGCCGAGGGCGACAGCCGTGCACTGACGGTAACGCCATTCATATCCTCATCCAGCTCGACCGCATAGACCTCGCCCACCTTGATACCCTGATATTTGATTTCCGTTCCCTTGGTGATACTGCTGCCGGTGCTGAAGCGCAGACTGATTTCCCGGGAAACATCCACCAGGGTGCTTTCATAGGTTGGGTGCAGTTTGTAGCGCAAACCCTCCCAGGCCGCCTGGGGTTTGGCCACCTGTGGCGTGTGAAAGGCGATCCCTCCGGCTACAATGGTTGCCAGCGACTCCGCCTGAATATTGATACCACCAAGCCCACCGCTTACATTGATGCCACTGGCATTCCAGAACATCGATTCGCGATGCACAAGATGCGCGTAGCGTTCATGGATAAAGACGCCGACACTGACGCCGTGCGCACTCAACTCGACCGTTTCCACCTGCCCCACGGGAATCTTGCGATAGTAGACCTTGCTGCCCACACTGACCGAGCCCAGCTCGTCACTGCGCAGCTCAATCCGCAGGCCCGGCGCCTGCACCCGCGCCTGCGGCGGTTCGCTCAGCGCGGTATAGCGCTCCGGCACCTCACCGCCCTCAGCCGAGAGCTTTACGCTGACATAGGGCCCACCGATCAAGGCATCCAGCCCGCTGACACCACTGGCAGACACCTCGGGTTTGACCAGCCAGAACTGGGTGTCGGCATTGAGGAAACGGTGATAGGGGGCCTTTATTTCGAGAGTGACGTCGGCCCCCTCCGCCGGATTGTTAACGCTGAACTGCCAGGATTCCACACGGCCAATCTCCTGACCGCGCAGCCGCACACTGGCCCCCTCTTCCAAACCATCGGGGTTTTGGAATTGCACCATCACCCGGCGACTGCCCTGCGCTTTTTCGCGGCTTTCATAAAGTCGGTATTCGGCATCTTGCTCTGCGGCCGGACGATTTTTATCCGGCGTTTCAAAGGTCACTCCACCCGCCAGAATACTGGCCACCGAACCCGCATCAATCTGCACGCCCTGCAGCCCGGCGTTAACCTTAAAGCCACTCTGCCGCCAAAAGCGGCTGCTGCTATTCACCAGATGCTGATGCAGCGGGTCGATGCGGGCAATGATTTCAACACCCTCCTCGAGCAGTTGATAACCTTCGATTTCGCCCACGGCGATCTGCTGATAAAGCACCGGCGCGCCGACCGCCAGCGAGCCCAGGGCGTCGGCCTGCAAGCGCAGGCGCAAGCCCGGCACATTGCTCGCCAGCGGCGGTGGCTCATACAGGGCAGTAAAATGCTCGCGGGGCTCGCCCTCCCCGGGCTTGAAACTGATGTAGTTGCCTTCAACCAGGGTATCCAGCCCGGATATGCCGGACAGGGATATCTGGGGCTGAACCAGCCAGAACTCGGTTTTCTCCCGAATCAGGGGCTCAATCTGTCGACTCAACTCCAGCGTGGCAGTGACGCCCTTGAGGTCCTCATCAAGCTGCAAGGCCTTAACCTGGCCAACATCAATGCCCTGATACATGACCGGTGTCTTGCCGACCGTAATGCCGCTGCCGTTGGCAAAGGACACGTTGACGACCAGACCATGCTCAATGAAATTCTTGTACATCAGCCAGCCCGACAGCGCGACGGCCACCAGGGGCAGCAGCCACACCGCTGAGAATTTGCGTTGAGGCCGCGCGGTTGCGGAGGCGATAGAAGGGTCATTCATGTTCGAGATCCCAGAGCAGGCGAGGGTCAAAATAATCGGCGGCCAGCATGGTGAGCACCACCACGGCACCAAAGGCCAGCGCGGCGGGGCCGCTTTCCACGTTGGCGATATTACCCATATGCACCACCGTGACCAGAATGGAAATCATAAACAGATCGAGCATGGACCAGCGCCCGATAAAATGAATAAAGCGATACAGCAGTGTGCACTGTTCTTTGCTCAGCGGCAGCTTTAACTGTACCACCAGCATCAACAGCAACATTACGACCAGCTTGGCGACCGGCACTGCTACGCTGGCGATAAAGACCACCGCCGCAATGGCCTGCAGCTCGGCCTCCCAGAGTTTGATAACACCGGACATGATGGTATCCGGATCGCCCTGACCGAAACTCACCACGGTGAGAATGGGCAGCATATTCGCGGGCACCAGCAGGGCAAGAGCGGCCAAAGTCAGTGCCCAGCTGTAACTGAGACTCGCCGACTGCCGAAAGGAAACCGGGCTGTCGCAGCGTGGACAACACGACGCCTGGTGCTGCTGAACCGATAACTGGCACAGCTTGCCGCAGCTGAAGCAGCGCGCCAGCCCCTTATCGAAGGCCCTGCTGCTCATTTGCGCTGCTCCCACTGCCGCCAGGCAACATCCTCGCGAAAACACTGGTTACAGATAATCAGACAAAGCAGCACACCGGCCACACAGTAGGTTCCGCTGCCGACAAATACGTCGCCGTCATCAAGCATTTTCACATAGGCCACAATAATCCCCAGCGTATAGACCTCCAGCATGCTCCAGCCCTGCATATGACGATGCCACTTCAACCAGGCAGGAAAGTTGTTGGGCAATCGAGATAAGCGAAGAGTGAGCGCAATGCCGAAACTGAGCAGAAGATGAAAGAACGGAGCAACCACGGAACACAGCAGCACCAGAAGCGAGAGTATCTGCTCGCCCTGGGTCCAGAGGTGCCAGACGCCACCAAGCAGCGAATTACTGCCCCACTGGCCGACCATGGTAAAGCGGAGCACGGGGGCAGTGACTGCCGGTACAAACAGCACCAACCCGCTGAAAGCCGCAGCCAGGTGCAGATCAATGGCGTAATGCCCCCCGTCCTGAACCAATGCATCACAGCGCGGACAATGGCATTCGCGATCCAACGGTACGGCATCAACCCGCAACAGCAGATCGCAGTCAGGGCAGGCCAGCAGGGATTCGCGATGTGGGGACAGGGAGTCAGTCATCGCGCCATTGTAATGAAGATTCCACAGCCCCGCACCGGCAAGCTCTAAAAGTCACCAACTTCCAGGGGCAATACAGTAAACACGAGCATTAATCACCGCTCTGATGCTTCAAGTGCCAGAAATAAAACTGGAGGAGCCCGATTAATTAAACCGCTGTTCAAGATGAACAGCGCCAAAACCTTGATTTTGGGACAGACTTGCCGCTCGCATTCGATTTGTCGCACAATCAGCACACAATAAAAATCAGGCGGTAGACAAATAGAAGGCCGCCTCGCGGAGTCAGAAATGAAATACCATCGTGTTGTCATGACCGTTGTAGCGGCATTGTCACTTAATTTCCCCGCTGTAGCCCAACCGTCAGAACCCAAAACCGCCGTCGCCCTTGAGGAAGTACTGGTGACCGCGCGCAAACGTTCGGAAAGCCAGCAGTCCGTCCCGGTGGCGGTCACGGCGGTTTCGGCCGAAGAAATGGCCCAGAATAATATCGACAATATCGCCGGGCTGGCGAAGATCGCACCGGGGCTGGATCAGCGCGAAGGGCGTAAGCAGGGCGCCTTCGCGATTCGCGGCGTGGGTCAGAACCGGATCAATGAGCTGCAGGCCGACCCGGGTGTCGCCGTGTATCTGGACGGCATGTTTCTGGCGCGCAATGACACGCAGCTGGTCGATTCACTCACCATTCAAAGTGTGCAGGTTTTGCGCGGCCCTCAAGGCACCCTGTTTGGCAAGAACAGCGTTGGCGGCGCCATTCTGGTAACGACCAAAGACCCTTTTGAAGAATTCACCCTGACGGCCAGTGGCAAAGTTGATTCGCTGGGACAGCGCAATGTCAGCATCAGCATGGATACTCCCCTGAGCGACAGCGTTTTCACCAAACTTATCGTCGGCTCCATTCAATCCGACGGCTACGCAGAGGACATCGACTCTGGCCGGGAGTTCGGCGACGACGACCGCCTGATTGCGGCACTGCAGGTGCTGTGGGAAATCTCCCCCGACGCGCGCCTCAAGACCCTGCTCTATGCCAACAAACAGGATGAACAGATCCCGCCCTACAACTGCGAATTCGTCACCGACACCTCATCCCTCAGTTACGCACGCGCGCCAGGGCGCGAGGAAGCTTATCTTGAAGCCTGTCAGCGGGTAGAGCCGCTATTCAGTGAAGAAAAGGTTCAGTCAGAAGATTTCGGGCTGCGCTTTAAATCCGAGGATCTCCTTTTGGGCGCAACGCTGGACTGGGATCTGGGCTTTGCCGAATTCAAAAGCATTTCGTCTTACGCCCTGAAAGGCGACAACCGCACCGATTTTGATATCGATGCGACTGACCTGCTGATCGTGCGTAATGTGAGCTACAACAAGCAGTTGCTTGAAGACCAGGGCGTCTATGACGAGGATGGCAGCCGCTATACCATCGGCCAGGAATTTCAGCTGTCGGGGCTGGCCCTGGACAATCGCCTCCAGTACACCGTGGGTATTTTCGGTTCAAAGGAGAGCCTCGACAAGCAATTGGCCGGTCAGATGCTGACGCCCGAAGGCTGGGTCGGCTTTGAACGCCTGCCCGGACTACCCAGCCCCAACGACATTTGCGCCGGCACCATTACCGGCGAAGACTGCCTGTATGTTCGCGGCCTGGTGGACAGCAATGTCGCCTCCTACGACAACACTTCCTACGCCGCCTTTTCACAGGTGATTTACGACATTCTCGACACCGTGCACCTGACCGGTGGCCTGCGCTACTCCTATGAAAAACGCGAGATCAAACTGGAGAACTTCCAGGGGCCGCTGATCCCTTCCGGCGGCGGCGTGATCACTATCCCCGGCGATCCGACCACCGGCAACCTACCCATCACCGTGATGACCGAGACCCAGTTCAATCAACTGGAAGGCGATTTCATTCCAATCAGCCGGGGCACTCCGCGGTCTGGCGAGGTAGATTTCGAACGTCTCTCGCCCATGATGAGCCTGTCCTGGGATGTGGCGGAACAATACCAGTTTAAGTATATCGATGGACTGCTGACCTACATTACGGTCAGTGAGGGTTTTAAATCCGGCGGCTTCAATTCACTGGCCTCGGGCATAGGAACCTTTGAACCCGAGTTTGTGATCAGCACCGAAGTGGGTTTCAAGCTCGACGCCCTGCAGCGCAGCCTGCGCCTGAACGTCGCCGCCTACAACTCAGACTACAAGGATATCCAGATTCTGGTGACCAAACTCTCGTCGTTAGGCGCGCCTGAAGTCAGCACTAACAACGCCGGTCTGGCGAAAATGCGCGGTGTGGAATTTGAGTTGACCTGGCTGCCCAGCGCCAACTGGATACTGCGCGCCAGCGGCAACTACATCGATGCCGAATTTCTGGAATACGACGACGAAGTGCTGGATCCGGTCAGCGCGCAGCCGCGCCCGGTCGATCGCAGCAGCGAGCCCTTCCCCTATATTCCGGAATACGTCTACAGCCTGTCGGCGCGCTACAACATCGACACCACCATCGGCAACCTCAGCCTGATGCTGGCGCGCAATACCCGGGCCGGACAGTTTCTGGGCAATGACGCCGCCGCAGGTCTGCCGATGTTTCGTGACCGCGCCACCACAGACAGCTTCAGTTTGTATACGGCCCGCGCCAGCTGGATTCCCTATGAGGACTACTCACTGCAGGTATCGCTGTTTGTGAACAATCTGACCGACGAGGAGTATGTTGCCTCCGGTTCAGCGACCTATTCGGGCTTTGGCAGCAATTCGCTGACCCGCGGCAAGTCCATTCACGGCGGGCTCGAACTCAAGTACGAATGGCGTTAACTTCCGCGAGGTAATTCCTAGCCACCGGAATATCGAAATTCAGTCGCCATAGCTATATAGAACTTTACGCGACTGTCATGTCAGGGCAGCGGGAATTCACCTACGGTAGTGCTATTGGCCCTACACGAGGTACGCCCATGGAAAAACTGATATATCTGCTGGATCGCGCGGCAACGCCCGGTACGCTAAAGCATTTCCTCCTGAACGATGGACTGGAGGGCCTTCGCGGCGCACAGGCCAGCGAGATCACCATCAATATCGCCAATATTGACAGCGATGTGGCTGATGTCGCCCCCCAGCGTATTGCCGGCCCCTGGAGCGATCTGGGCGCCGCGGTCTCGCTCTGGACCGCCACGGTGGATCGGCACAAAGACTTCCTGAGGGTACTGGCCCAAACCGGTTGCACGATACACGGCTATCTGGTGACGGAATCTGTCCCTCAGCCCTGCATCGACAGCTGGGCCGAAGGCGAACGCCGCCCGGGCGTTACCCAGTTTACGGCTCACGGCAAACCGGACGCGGTGTCTGAGGCAGATTTCTACCGCAACTGGGCCGAGCACACGGAGCTGTCCTTTAAACTTCACCCTGATCGCTGGTCCTACGTTCGCAATGCCGTAGCCCGGCCGCTGACAGAAAATTCCCCACCCTATCGGGCGCTTGTGCTGGAGCATTTCAGAACGCTGGAGGATTTCACCGACGAGGATCGCTACTTTGGCGATCCGGCCATTGTTCAGCAGATGTACGAGGAATTGCCGGGCTTTTGTGATTTCAACACGATGGTGACCGGCCCCATGAGCGAGTATTATTTTCGGTGACGCTCACAGGCCAGCACAAGCGCCCAGAACTCGGAAAAGTCATTGACCACCACATCGGGTTTATGAGGGTGGGCCTCGGTACCGGGAAAAATCTTTTGCAGCCAGGGTAAATCCCACAGGGCGCCGTTGAAAAATACGGCGGTCATGCCCGCTCGCTTTGCCGCAACAATATCCGTGGTGCTGTCACCCACATACCAGACCCTGCGCCCGGGTTCCGCCCCGACCTTTTCTGCCGCCAACAGCAGCTGATCCGGATGGGGCTTGCGCAGAGGCGTATCGTCGCCACACACATCCGCATCAAACAGCTCAGCCCAGCCGCTGCCCTCCACCGCGGCCAGCTCGTGCTCAAAAAACTCCCGGTCGCGGTTGGTGATAACCCCCACCTTCAGCGGTAGTTTGCGCAAACCTTCCAGCATGGCCCGCACCTTGGGTTCAAAGGGCTCTACTTCGCCATAGTGATTCCGGTAGTGGGCATTGAAGGCCCGATGGGCAATGCGCTTGGCGTCCTCATCGCGCCCGAACAGGACCTCGAAAATATCGGTGCGCGAAATCTTTCGATCGGCGCGAACCTTGGGGTGCAGACGATTGTAGCTTTGCACGTATTCAACCAGCTTGGCATCTTCCGGCGAGCGGCTGTCCTCCGGGCGCACCAGTCGTCCCGTCAGGCCCAGGCTGGCCAGCTCAGGGAGCATGTCGTCTACCGCGTGGTACATCGCGTCCAGAGTATCGACGAGGGTTGCGTGCCAGTCGAAAAGCACCACATCCGGTG
>PAKT01000080.1 GCA_002710725.1 Spongiibacteraceae bacterium | reverse complement strand
GGCACGCGACCGCCGGGTGCCAATCGGGTTCGATACGCGGCGGCGGTGGTTGTGGTGGCGGAAAAGGCGACGGTCGAACCCCGTCAATCACGGCAGGGTTTTCGCCGGCGAGAATGTCAAACAGTTCCTCAAAGCTGGCGACAACCGCTCGGGGTTTATAGCCGCTGAAGGCAAGGCGCAGTGCGGGCACTTCCCAAAAGCCGCCGTTGTAGAACACCCCGGCAATACCGGCGTTTCTCGCCGCCTGCATATCCACCATGCTGTCCGCTACATACCAGACGTGATCACCGGCAAGCTCGCCGATGTCAGTCAGGGCTCGCTGCAACATCTCCGGTTCCGGTTTGTATTCACTGACATCGTCGGCGCAGACCGTGGTATCGAACAGCGCCTGCCAGCGCCCGCCATCGACGGTTTTCAGTTCATAGTCCAGAAACTGACGGCTGCGATTAGTGGCCACGCCCAGCCGAATACCCGCAGCCTTGAGCGCGCTCAGGTACTCGTAAATTCCATCCTGAAAGGGTTTTACCTTGCCGAAGTGATTTTGGTAGCAGCGATTGTAGGCGGCGTGCGCGGTGCGTTTGGCGTCGCGGTTGTCGCCGAAAATAGCGTTGAAGATTTCCGTCCGCGAAACCCGGCGCTCGGCCAGTATGCGCGGGTGCAGACGCCGGAAGATGCGAATGTAGCGCACCAGCCGGGCATCGGCCTCGTTGGCACACTCTGACTCCGGCAGCAGGGCCTTGACCAGCCCTAACTCCTCCAGCAGCGGCAGCATATCCGCCATGGCGCTGAACATGGCATCGGCGGTATCTACCAGAGTGCCATGCCAGTCAAACAGGATAAGTCGGGGCAGTGTCATGGGTCCTCGCGCGACAACGCTTCGCCTTTATCCTAGCAGTTATCCGGCCAACTGCGAGCGCTCAAGCCAGCAGCGAAGGGGCAGCCCGCCCGCAGATCATCGGCAGATCAAGATAGCTGCGTACCCCGGGTTCCGTCGCGCATACGTAGGGAATACTGTTTACGCAATGCATAGCGGTAACCACAATGCCCTCATTTCGTGCCAGGCCCTCCTCGATTGAGGTGGGATGCATGCCGTGGTACACCGCTTTCAGGTCCGGATCGCCTTTTACCACCACTTCATAGCGCGGCCCTTCCGGCCCAAAGTCCCAGGGCTCGGAGAAGTGCTCCTCACCCATTAACCAGTTCACTATGGCTTCAATTACCGGCTTGCCATCCACCAGACCCTGCCAGGTGAAACGCTGGGCCGCCACGAAACCCGGCTCAATAACACCAATCGGAGAATCAATCGGCCGGGTAGCCGTAGCCACTTCGTGCACGGTGTTCAGAGAATCCAGAGAAATGCCCAACTCGTCCGCAACCATATTGATGGACTGGTAAAAGCCCAGGCTCAGAAACCCCGCCATTGGGCTGGCCAGGGCATCTTCCGGGGTTTTGCCAAACAGCATCATCTCGCCCACAACATCCGGCGCACCGTAGGTGCGAATATCGGAAAACTCTTCCGACCTGACATAGGTCGTCGCGCGCTGCATGGACGTCAACTGCAGGGGGAAGCGCTCGGTAAAACCGCCGGGGTGAATACCGGTGCCGTGAAGTACCGCCCGCCCTTCTTGACAGGCGGCTTCCAGCGCTTCGCGCTTGGCATCGTGTGGCGGGTAAAACCAGGAGGTGGGCGTAACCACACTTTTGCCGGAAGCCAGCAGCTGTTTCACCTCGTCCTCAATCGGAAAGACGGGCGCGTAGACCACGCAGTCGGCATCCATGGCCAGGATATCGTCGATCCGGTTGGTGGCCTTCACTCCCAGCGGCCCGATGCCTGCCAACTCACCCGCATCGCGCCCTACCTTGCTCTCACTGTGAACCCAGCATCCGACCAGCTCCAGATCCGGATGGTCGTTGATGCCCTGAATGGCAGCGCGGCCAATACCCCCGGTCGCCCATTGAATGACCCTGTAAGCCATAACCTGCTCCTGATTGTTATCGTGGTTATGGCCTTAAGGTAGCTTTCCGGCACCCTTGCGGACATTACCAGATCGCAAGGTGGCATTGCCGCCTCTAGTAAACATACTTTAGATCAACCCCGTAGGTGGTCGGATCCTGCACGCCCACGTGATAGGTGCCCAGCAGATCCCCGGTAAGCCCTCCCGGCTGAGAGATTCCCCTATCATCCAGCAGGTTTCGACCCCACAGGGCCACTTCCACCTTGCTGTTGGCTGGCACAAACAGGATGCGCGCATTCAAAATCGCAAAATCCTCGCCGTAGCCCGGCACCTGAAAAAAGCGATCCTGATGATCTTCGTTTTCCGGGTCTGTGTTGTCTTTATAGACGTAATCCAGGTGAAACAGGATCGAACCAAATGACAGCACCGGAGACCAGTCCAAGGTAATCGTGTAGTCCTGAGGCGCTGTGGTATTAACCTGCTCAGCTTCCTGAAACTCAGCCTGCGAGTCAAAGTGAGCCTCGCGCTGGGAATCCTGCTTGCGATAGGTGTAGATCAAACCCGCGCGCAGCTCATCGCTGATCAGCCAGTCAATGGTGATTTCAGTACCTTTATATTCTTCATCGGTATTGATAACGGTTGGCACCGCTGCGCCTGAGCCTGGCTCCTGGGATTCTATAGACTCCTGCCGGCCTTCTATCTCCATATAGAAAAACGCCAGCTGAGTACGCAGGTGGCTGTCAAAAAAATCACCCTTCAAACCCAGCTCAATATTCTCGACCTCTTCCGGATCAAGCGGCACTTTGCCGGTATTTGGATTCAGCGAATCAAAACCGCCCGATTTGTAACCGGTCGAGTAGGACAGATAGGTCATGGCAGTGTCGCTAAACTGATAGTTGGCCACCAGTCGCCCGGTCACCTTGCTCCAGCTTTCTTCAGCGTACTCCGGTTCGTTGTTTTCCGTATTAAAGATCAGGTTTTCACCTAGGAGCTGCGCCAATACGAAATCAGATTGTGGTGCGTGCCAGCTGAATTCTTTTTCGTCCTTCGAGTAACGCAAACCGACAATCACATTCCACCGATCGTTAATGGTGAAGTCCGCGTCGCCATAGACGCCGTAATTTACAAAGTCGCCAGTATTGATCATGCTTTCCTGACCAAAGGTGCCCTCATACGAAGGCCCTAACAGGGTATTGATCAGCGTTGGCGGCAATCCCACCTGTTCTGAGGCCAGCGACACCGCTGCAGCCGTGCTGAAGCGTAAATCGGTTTTCTGGTAAGTGTCTTCAGCGCTGTAGTTCATGCCGAGGACCAGGTCGAGAAACTCACCAGTGAAGTTAAACTGCAGCTCGTTGTAGAAAATATCCGAGTCTTCGATATTGTTGGTATCCACATATACTTCGTGGTCGCCTGTACCGTCTTCATCCTGCAGATTAAAGGTTTCAAACTGCCGGTAGCTGGTAATGAATTTACCCGACCACTGCTCATTGATATCGAACAGCGCCTTGCCGGTCCAGGCATCCATATCGCGTTGTTCACGCCCCTCGATTACATCGGTATTCAATTTTCGGTCGCGAGGATCGGGAAAGTTGGTGCGCTCATTCAGCACGCCGAGTACCGCCTTGGGCCCGTTATCGACCTTGTCGTAGTCGTAGGATACTTGCAGGGTGAGCCAGTTCAGAGCATCCCAACGAACCGCCAGGCGCGCTGCCTGGTTATCCTGCTCGCGGGGGTCGTTCGGAGAAGGTCCAAAGTTTTCGATAACCGCATCGCGCTGGTTAGTCAGCGCGTTAGCGCGCACAGCCAATCCGCCCACGCTGAAATTGCCCAGTGCTTCGTAGCGTCGCAAACCATAATTACCCACCCGGGCACTGAGCATGGCTTCGGTTTCTTCATTGGGCGCATTGGGGATCATGTTAACAACGCCGGCTGCGGCGTTGCGGCCAAACAAGGTGCCCTGCGGCCCCTTCAAAACCTCGATCTGCTGCATATCGGAAAAGGCTACCGTGGTGGCCGCTTTGGGCAGGTAGACCTCGTCGTAAAACGTGGCGACAGAAGGATCACCACCCGTACTGATATTGGAGCCTTTTACACCGCGCACAATCAACTGGGACTGGGTGATGCCGCCACCGTGGATATCTTCGCCCACCTGAAAGCCGGGAATGTAGTCCTGCATATCTTCGAGAATCAGGGCGCCTGTGTTTTCAACGTCTGTAGAGGAAAAGGTATCTACAGTAACCGGCACTGTCTGCGCATTCTGTTCCCGCTTCTGGGCGGTAACAACGACCTCTTCCAGAGAGAGGTCTTTGGCGATGGCAGGAAGCGTTGTCGCCATCAGAACCAACACCCATTGGCACGAGTACTTTTTCATTATTATTCTTCTCCAGTAGCAAGATCCCCTCACCCTAGCCCTCTCCCCAGGGAGAGGGGACACAGGGTTGTACCCCCCACAAAGACGGTTGGGGTGAGGGCAGACCTTTAATTCGAAGGCTTCTCACATTTCGCCACTTGCCCCTGCGTAGCGGCAACCGCTTCCAGCTTTTTAGGCGACAGACACAGCATGTACTCAGCCACTTTCAAACGCAGTTCTTCCGACAGATGGCCCTGTGATGGCATGGGCGGAAAATCCGGGCGCTTTTTCACCGGATTGGCCAGGTAATCGGCGATACCCTGCGGGTTGTCATAATACTGCGCTTGAATGGCCATGGCAGGCGGCCCGATCATACGCAGATTATAAGCATGACAACCGGCACAGATGCCCTTGTACAGGCGCGCCACCCGGTCGGCATCGGTTTCAATTTCGCGCGGTGCGGCGTCGGCCGGCAGCAGGTAGGTTTTGACATCAGCCGTGGTGGTGATGTCGCACTTGCTCCACTTGCCAATACCGAAAGAGGTATAACGCTCGGCATTCAGTATGCAGTTATCCGGCTCCTGAGCACTGCCGACATTGGCGAGAATATCCGGCCCGGTGGTTTTGAATTTGGTCAGCATCGCCGCTTTCACTTCGGCGACCGGGTCGGCACCATTATTGAACATCAGGTTATCCAGAATCTGGATGTTGTCCGGGTTGGGCTCGCTTTCCGTGTCGCTGGCGACATCAGTCACAAAGGCCAAATCGGTTATAACGATACCGGCAGTCTGGTTCCCAGTAATGATATTGCCTTCGATCTTCACATCGTCTGCGGCCATAACCACCATGCCGACGCCGACCGGCACTTTCGAGACGATGGAACCCGGCGCACCAAAGTTCGGGGTGTTGTTATTCACCACAAAGTTGTTGCGCACGATAATGTCGTAGGCGGTTTTTATCGGCAGGCCCGGGGTAATAAACACCAGAATACCGGCAGTATTGTTGTGGGCGTAGTTGTTTTCCACGAGGGCGTGGCGGGTGTTTTCGATCTCGATACCGGCTACGCTGTCAAAAACTTCGTTGTGCTTCACGTCGACGTTGTCGCACATGCCCACATAAATCGCCGCGTCTTCGATGCCGCTCAGCACGTTGTACTCAATCAGGCCATTCTTGCCGTACTGGGGAAAGATGCCGTAGACACCCGTATCGACAATCCAGTTATTGCGAATCACGTAGTTGTTGCCCGACTGTCCCATAATCGCATTACCTTTGTAATGCATGATCTTGAGCCACTCGACGGTCACGTTATTACCCGAATAGAGAATGGCATCATTAAGCTTGTGATCACCCTCCATTACCGGCCATTCACCTTCCACCACCACACCCCGCAGGGTGATGTTGTCTTTGTCGATATAAACGCTTTCGCGGTAGGTTCCGGGTTGCACCAGAATCACATCACCGTTCACCGCCTTGTTGACGGCTGCCTGAATGGACTCGCCATCCTTGACGACAATGTCGTTTGCCAGCACAGGCATACACAGTAAGAGGCTGAGCAGGAGTGTTATTTTTTTCATGGGCTGTCTCCCATTGCGACAGGGGTGGATTCTACGGTTTCGGAATGATCAAGCGCGTCCGCAACCGACAGGCCGGAGGGTACGCGCTCGGGAATAACGGGCATAAAGCTTTGATCGGTCAGCGTTTTGAGAAAGTCCACCAAGCGATCGAGCTCGGTATCGGTCAGCTTTGGATCCCAGATATGCCAGTGAATACTCAGATGCTCACCTTCGGGCACGGCGTGCCCGCGCCCTTTGGTATAAAACTCCACGGTTTCGCGCAGGGTTTTGAAGCGTCCGGAATGCATATAGGGCGCGGTCAATTCAATATTGCGCAGCGTGGGCACTTTAAAGCCCCCGCGCAAAGAGCGGTCACCGGTGGGCCCTTCGGCACCGATGTCCAGCGGCCGCCCGGCGGGCTCCGGCGTACCAAGCACCGCCAGCTGCTGGTTGGTAAACAGTGGTGGGGTATGGCATTCGCCGCAGCGGGCAACAAAAGAGCGGAAGATATTCATACCCTCAATCTCCGGCTCAGAGAGCACCTCATGAAAGCCGTGAGCGTACAGATCATAGCGGCTGTTGAGTGAAATCAGCGAGGCCTCAAACGCCGCCAGCGCGGTGTAAATCGTATCCAGCGTCAGGCCTTTGTCACCAAAAGCCTGCTTGAATAAATCCGTATAAATGGGGTTGCCGCGCAAACTGGCCAGTAACTGTTCTGGAGTATTACCCATCTCATGTTCGGCGTAGAGCGGGCCGAGCAACTGCTGCTCGAGTGAGCTTGCCCGGGCGTCCCAAAACAGCGTTTGCAGAAAACCCACGTTCCACAGGCTCGGCGCGGAACGCTCCGCTGTCTGCCCGTGAATTCCCCGGCTCAGGGCCCGGCCATCAGTAAAACCTTTGTCAGGCTGATGGCAGCTGGCACAGGACACCGAACCGTCACCCGACAACATCGGATCAAAAAACAGCAGACGCCCCAGATCAATTTGCTGTGCGGTAAAGCCATCGCGCGGGGTGGGCAGGCCAACTTTGAGCCCACCCATGCCGGCATCCTGCAAGGAGGGGTAATCACTGTAGAGCGAGCTGAAGCGGCACACCCCGCTGTCGCTGACAAACCCCGGCGGACAGACGGTTTTCAGCCGCCAGTCGTCAGCCCAGGCTGCCGCGCAGCAAAGGCTGAGTACAACAAGCCAACAGCGCATCACTTACTCGGCGAGTGTCTGGATATAACTGACGACGTTGCGCACGTCTTCGTCGGTGGGCAGCGCCGGTGCCATCATCACCATCTGACGGCCGTACTTGTCGTCGGCGCCGCGAATGCCCTTGCGGAACAGCTCAAACTGGCGCACCAGATACCAGTCGTCGACGCCGGCCAGGGCCGGAGAGTCCAGCAGTTCATTACCTTCGGCATTGGGCCCGTGGCAGGAGCCGCAGACCATGGAATAGTAGTCCTCACCCTTCTTTACGTTTCCCTCAACCGTTGCTTCAGGGGCGCGGTTGGGCAGGGAGTCGATATAGGCCACCAGCGCATCGACAGCCGCTTCGTCGGCAATGGTGGTGGCAATAGCCACCATCTGCTGACCGTAGACGTCTTTGGGGTGGCTACCGCGGCGACCTTCTTTAAAGGCCAGCATTTGTCGCTTCACATACCAGGGGCTTTGGTTGACGAGGGACGGCGCATTCATTGCCTTGTTGCCCTCTCCTTTCGCGCCGTGACAGGCCTGACAGGCGACATACAACTGTTTACCGTCGCTGACACTGCCTGTCGCCAAGAGACTCTGGGCCTGCTGGGCCGCAGCCTGACTGTCGATACTTACGGCGGGGTCGTCGCTACAGGCCATCACTGCCAATACGACGGGCAGAACACTGAAAATCTTCAGCAAGCGTTTGATTATCATTATATTTTTTCCTGATCTACGGCTGCGGGCAAATTCAGCTAGCTATTCTAGCCCAGAACAGGCCATAAGTGCACAGCGCCAACTTTGCAGCGACTGAGCGACTAAACCAGTGCTTGACGCATCGCCTCTACTTCAGCTTTGGCAGTCTTGATAAAGGCAAGCCCCTCTTCCGGATCAAGCTCACCCAGCGGTAGCTTGCGAAAGGCCGGAATTTGAAAAAGCGGGGGGAGTCCTCGAACCGCCGTCTCACCGATATAGGTGTGATAGCGCGCCACCAGGATCAGGTCGGCGAGGTCCGCCTGCGGGCGCTTGTCACGCAGCCAGTTCTCGCGCTCCAGCCCGACATTGACCAGTTCATCGTCGAAGTGCCAGGCATTGAGGATCAAGGCGCTGATTTTGCCGCTGTACTGATTGATCAACGCCGTCACCTTGTCGCGATCGGCCAGCAGTGCGGGGTATTTCTCGAGATGCATCAGCAGCGGCAAGGCGCCGATATCCTGAATCAACCCTGCCAGTAAAGCCCGATCCGGAGCCATGTTGCAGCGCTCTGCCATCACATGGGCCAGAGACCCGGTATAAACGCTGCGCTGCCAGATGTCGCGGAGATAGCCTTTGATTTCCTTGTTACGCATAAAGAACAAGGTGCGAATGGCATAACTGGACGATAAATCCCGCGTACTCGACACCCCAAGGCGGCTGATTGCCTGAGCCAGCGTCAAGGCCGGCTTCGCCCGGCGGTAATAAACGCTGTTGGACACCTTGATCAGGTAGGTGCTGAGGCCCGGATCCTGCTGTATAACGGTGACAAGATCCGATATCCCCAAGTCACGCTCCGCAGCGACAGAGCGCACTTCCAGAGCTACGTCGGGCAGGCTGGGCAGCTCCAGTGAACCGTCTTTTAAAGACGCAGTGACCTGCCGCAACAAATCCTTTTGCGGATCAGAACTGGCACGTACAATTGATGGCGGCTTGGGGTTCGTCGGCATAGACTCCATACGTACAGCGATTAACAGAGACTGTCCAGCCTCCAGAACACCACCGCAATAAGCGATTTCCGAAGCTGCAGGCACAAAAAAGCCGCGGCTAGCGCGGCTTTTTGCAAACTTAGGCGATATTTACGCGATTACTTGCTGTTTTCAACGATGTAATCGACTGTCGCCTCAATCTCTTCGTCAGAGCAGCTCATGCAGGTACCTTTCGGCGGCATGCCGTTAATGCCGTTGATGGCGTTGGCATATACCTCTTCAATACCCTTGCCCAGACGCTCTTCCCAGGCAGCGGCGTCACCGATCTTGGGAGCGCCGGCCGCGCCTGTGGTGTGACAGGCCATGCAGTAGGTATTGTAAATTTCTTCAACAGGCTTACCGCTGCCGCCGCTGCTTGCTGCAGAAGCCGATCCACAGCTGCTGTCCCCTTCCATACACACCTGACCGGCGGGTTTGATTCGCTCTTCCAGCTCAGCGCGCTGTTGATCTGTCATAGCGAAGACAGAGACACACAGCCCCAGAAGAGCCATGGTAGCCAGTTTCTTTAATACAATATTTATCACGCATTGATCCTCATACATTCAGCCCCAGCCGAGGGAGGAGCTCTGGAAATCCGGGTGCGCATTATAGCGGGATAGCCCCCCTCGCACCACTTTGAGCGGATAAACGTTCGCGGAAGTTATTCTTTCAGGGGATAGAAGTTGACCTTAGCAACTTCACCCACTAGGAGAATATCCAACCTGAGCGCTTTGACCAGCCGGTTGATAATTGCTGATGTTCTACCTGGATGACGGGTAAAAAACAGGAAGCTCACTAGACAGACCACATAAATCGCGAAAATGAGGGGCTCGGCAACACCTACAAGCATCATCCCAAGCCCCAGTGCTGCGAACAACAGTGTTATACAGTGAATGGCCAAAACTGCACATGTCTGATTGAGGCCCGCACGCTGGAGCAAGTGATGGATATGATCTCGTCCCGGATCCGTGGGTGATAAGCCCATCACACGGCGGCGCACAATGACCGCGGCGGTGTCCATCAAAGGAATACCCAGCAAGTAGAGCGCAACAATTGGATACATTACCCCTCGCTGACTCAAATCGATCATCAGACAAACTACCAGAAAACCGAGCACATTTGAGCCGGTATCACCGAGAAAGCAACGTCGGCGCGACCCACGCAGTAAGGGATGGTTAAACAGCATGAAAGCCATCACACCGGCGAGCAGTGAAGTCACCAGCACCACCTGAGCCTGCAGGCCATGCTGCAGGGCTAAGCCAAGCATCATCGCCAGCGGAATGACCGCCACACCCGAGGCCAGGCCATCCAGGCCATCGATCAGATTCATTGCATTCACCGCGCTTGCAACTGCGAACATAGTCAGCGGGATCGCCATCACGCCCAACAGGATCGGTCCGGTGCCAAGCAGGTCTCCCAAGTCAACCAGCACAATTCCTTGGAGTGCGGCCATCAGAAAACCCACCACCAAGTGGCCCATAAATCGAACGCGGTAAGGTAGTTCGAAGCGATCATCGACCAGCCCCATCAGCACCAGGCAAGTGACACACAACCACAGCCAGCCAATTCCGCCCGAGGTCATATAGTAGTATGCGAGGGTGATCAGCAAGGCCAAGGCGATAGCTAGGCCACCTACCGTGGGCGTGGGGTGCGAATGGGACTTGCGCACGGCGTCCGGATGATCGACCAGGCCGAGAGCAGGCGCCAAGCGGGCGAGAATTGTGATTAGAATCGCCGCCATAAGAAATACAGCGACATTTATGCCAAGCAATGAAAGAGACATCCAACACCCCCTCAACACGGTCGGGCGGGAAGGGCTTACCCGACCCCGACCTGTGCAGCCTCCGCTTTGTACCGCGCTAGCTAATCGTTATCGTTATTCAGCTGTTGATGCCGGAGCGGACTTTTCCTCCAGCAAGGTGTGAATATTACCAAATTGGTTAATTTTTAACCACCACCCTATGCTAAACAAGCGTGAAACAATCCACATTCTTTGCTGAAAGCCGCCCGTCACACCTTTTCAAGCGGCACCTTTCACTTACTCAGGCCCATCGAGCCGCTCCATCGCCGGCAACTGTAAATGCCGGCGCCACTCGTCACAACACGCGAGTATTTTTCGGTGCACCAACTCGTACACTGGCTGGGACCGACGAAAAGGGTCCGGCACGCTGCCTCCGCCACTCCAGTGCGACAGCAGCACTACCTTCGCCCGATCCTGCGGAAAGCGTTGAATCAGCCAGTCGCGCTGGCTCGGCTCCATCACAATCACCAGGTCGTGGTCATAGAGCATTTCGGCCTCTATCTGACGTGCGCGATGCGCCGACAAATCCAGACCCTCGCTTTCCGCGAGCCGCGCCACGCGCGGATCCACTCGACTGTCAATCAGGGCGGAAACTCCCGCCGACGACACTTTGAGCGCCGGTGCCAGCCGCCGCATCTCGTACTCAGCCAGTGGCGAGCGGCAAATATTGCCGGCGCACACCATCAAAATACTTTCGATCACGCCTGCCTCCCACCGTTAGAGTGCCGACGTCCTTCGGGTGAGCATGACATGACGAGCCCCAGAAGAGCGACCAGGGCCGCGGCGTTGGCGGGTATTTGCAGGTTGAAATCGACCGTGCCGTGAATACCCAGCGCAACCACCGCCATGATGGCGGCAAAGGCGATACCACCAACCAGCCGATCCTTGCGCTTTACCAGGAGTAACACTGCGCGCCACATTACGAGCGCAACGATACCACCCAGCAAGGCCAGGCCCCAGATACCTGTTTCGATGCCGAACTCGATATAGTCATTGTGGGCGTGATAGTGCAACTTGGGAATTTCTGGCGATCGAAACTCGGGAAACGCCGTATAGAAGCTGCCCAGCCCCGAACCCATGGGCCAGTAGGCCTCAAACGCGCGAAGCAAATCCGGCATCACCGCAACGCGCATCTCCCTGGACATTTCGGTGGTTTCTATGCGCTCGACCAGCGCATCCAGCCCGAACCAATTACTCAGAATCAGAAAATCAATCAGGAACAGCGTGGCAAACACAAACAAACTTTTAAAAAACAGCTGCCGCTCGCGCAACACGACATAAATCATCCCCGCCACGCCAATAGAGGAAAAAAAAGCGACATTTCCCATGCGCGACTGACTCATGACCAGGGCAATCACCATGATCGCGAGAAATACCCGCAGAAGCACGGTTTCACTCATCAAGAACTCAACAAAATGACGAAAGCGCGCGCGCCAGTTGCTCGCACCGCCTCCTTTAAGATCGGCCAAAACCAAACCGATACCCGCTGCCGCGGCAATCTCTAGATAACCGGCCAGGTGGTTGCGGTTAACAAATGTGCCTGTTACCACATTCAAGGGCGACGCCGCATCGAGAAACAGCCCACGATCCAGACCCGACAGGTAAAAGAGAATGCCGTAAAGCGCCTGGAACAGGCCACCGCAAACAAGTGTCATGGCGAGAAAGTGCATGCGCCGATTGCCGCGCACAGTGAACAACACCAACAGAAACAGCGCCAGCAGGCCCGTACTCTCCAGCAGATGGTCGAAGGTATCGCCGCGCGAAATAGAGATCGCCGCGGCGTGAAGCGGCTCGCCGGTGACAGCAGCTACCGCCGCGTACTTTTCCACCGACAGGGGCGCCAACGTCTCTGCCAGCGGCAAGGGTAGCGGCACGAACTGAAAGGCGATATAGGCCAGCCACAACAGCCAGAGAAAAATTACATAGCGGGCCCGGCTGACTGCGGCCGGCATCTGGACGCGCCCAAAAATAAAGCACAGAAGCCACAAAGCGCACAGCCCAAAGACCATCGCATCAAACAAGGAAACCGCCCACAGACGATTGCCGCCACGAGCCAGGGGAAAGATAAACAGCAGAACGACCAGCCCGAGAAAGACCAGACCGTCACCCCGCCCTCGAAATACGTGGCGAGAAGGCTCGCTGGTGCCAAGCAGTCTCGTCATTGAGCCTGCTTCCTGGCATTACGTTGGCGTGCTTTTTCTCGCTTTTCAAAGTTAGCGCACCAGGCGGGGCCGTACTCAACCAAATGAACCAGCCGGCGACAAAACAAATCGACACGCTGTAATTTCTCGATATACACAGCGAGCTGCCTGGCATTACGCTCTCCTCGATACAATATCGTCTCAATAGCAGGCAGGCCCTCGCGCCGCTGCATTTCATTGAAGTGATACCAATACGCCAGCACCATCATGGCGGTATCAAGCTGCAGGGAACGTTCCGCAGCGCCAGTGGCCTGAATGCTCGACAGCGCCGTAGTCATCCGCTCATCGAATACGCCGTTCGCCGCCAGCAAATGACTCATTACTAACCAATCGTAGGGCCAGGCGGGCCGCAACTTCAGTGCCTGGGTGATATGCGCAAGACCGGCCTCGGCGTTGAAACGGCGCATGGCAGCTGTCGCCACACGCCGATGATACTCGGCATTGAAAGGCGCCAGGCTCAAAGCCTGAGACGCTGCATCGCGTATTACCGGACTGGCGGCACGTTCCCTGGTCACATCCCGGATCAGTTCACCGTTCAGCGCCGCCAAAAACTGCTTAGCTGCCTGCCAGCTCAAACCCGCCAGGCCAGCACACAAAACAAGCGCCACACAAATTGAAATGAATTGTCTTAACAGATCAAACCACCGTTCTTGTTATTTATCCCCTCTCCCTACCAGGGAGGGGGCCAGGGTGAGGGTGGAAAAGCAAACCTAACTGTAATACCCATCCCCATAATAATAACTATCACCGCTCTGCATCGCTCGCTTGTGATCCACACGGTTTAATACCATACCCAGGACCGGCGTCTGGGATTTGGCAATTTTCTTCAATACGGTCTGGACGACTTTAATATTAGTACTGTCATAACGAACAACAAACACGACACCATCGACATGGCTGGCCAGTAGCAAGGTATCGCTCACGGGATTGCAGGGCGCCGAATCAATAATCACCCGGTCGTAACCCTCGGAGACTTCATCCAGCAACTGCCGGAACCGGTCGCTGGTCAACACCTGTCCAGGGCTGGGCAGATGCTTGCCCACCGGCAACAAATCCACATTGGGCGCGACCTGATGCACTGCCAGGTTTTTTCTGTCCACATCACCGCGCAGCATATCGCTGATTCCCACAGGGCTGCCTTTCAGCCCCATGTATTTGGCTAGATTGGGTTTGCGAAGGTCGCAATCTACCAGCAGCACTTTTTCCATCTGGGCAAAGGCCAGCGCCAGGTTGGTCGCCACGCTGCTTTTACCTTCCTGGGGCAGAGCGGAAGTGACCAGGATGCGCCGCTTGTTTTTGTCCAGATCGGAGAGAAGAACTCCGGTACGAATCGTGCGGATGCCCTCCGAGAAGGCGGAACGCGGCTTGTCCTCCACCATTTTCGCAACCGAACCGCCTAACAAACGGCGCCCGGCTTCCGGCACACTGGCAAAAACCGGCTTGCCGGATATCTGCTCCAGGTCGTCACCGGTTTTAATACTGGCATCCAAGTGATTTCTCACCAGCGCCAATCCAATTCCGCCAAGCGCGCCAAAGAAAGCGGCAAACATCAGCGCCCGACGCTTATTCGGCAAATGCGGGCGAGCTGGCAAAATGGCCGGGTCTATCACACGCGCTTTAAGCGTCTGAAAATCACCGGATAAATCCGCTTCCTTAAAGCGCTTGAGAATCGTGTCATACAACTGAGAGTTGGCGTCAGCTTCACGCGCCAGCACTTGCATGCTGTAATCCTGCCGGTCAAGCGCCCGAATCTGCTGACGCGTCTTTTCAACGGCTTCCGAGAGCGAGCGGACATTCTTCTCGGCAATTTGGTATTTCGAACGAATCCCCTGAGCCGCCCTTCGCAACTGCTGTTGGAAGGCCTCTCGGGCCTCCATCAGCCGAGCCTGCGCCTTGATCATTGCCGGATGCTTGGGTCCGTAGCGCGGCGTTAGCTGACTGACCTCCTGTTCGGCGACCAGAAAGCCCTGTTTCGTTGAACGTACCAATTCATCTTCAACCAAAACCGAAATTTGCTGTAACAGATAGGGTAAATCACCCGCCTGACGAATTTGGGCATAGGTATTCTGCAGCTGATTTTTCGCCCGCTCGGCATCACGAAGACGCTGCATATTGTCGGTCAACTCGGCTTCCAATACGCTCTTGCCACTACCAATATTCAGAATATTTTGCTGCTCACGGAATTCTTGCAATGCGGATTCGGATTCTGCCAATCGCCCCTTTACGCCGGAAAGGCGCTCATTTAACCATTCGGTAGCACGGCGAGCGGCCTCGAATTGTGCCTCAAAGCCGCTCTCGATATACGCTTCGGCCAAAGCGTTGGCTGATTCCATAGCCAGCACAGGGTTTTTTGCCAAGAAATGAACTTTGACAACCTGAGTATTAATCACCGGCTCAACCTGAGTGGCTGCGACAAAAGCATTAATTCTTGCCTGCAGCAATGCTACACCAGTTAATTCCACAACTGCAGACTTATCAGCTCCAAATATTGGAGCCAACTCAGGAAATTCGTCTGTAATTCTAGACTTTATCGTCTCAAATATTGACGGCGCGCTTTTTAGAAAGTCAGGATATCGCTCCCATTCAATTCGAGTTACAGCTTTCTCCGCCATATCCCTTGATCGAAGAACAGCCAATTGCGTGGCATAATAACTGTTTGCACCCGCACCCGTTTCGTATACATCGGCGACACCGAGTACATTATTTTGGCGATATTCTATGGCTATAGAATTCGTGGCGCGATAAATCGGTGTTATGGAAAATACAGCAAGTGCGGTTACCGCTATTGCAATGATCGCAACACCAACAATCTGCCACTTATATTCAAGCACAGTTTTGAATTGAGTAAGGAGGTTGATCGTTTCACCGCGTGGCTCAAGCGACATTCCGGGATTTACCACTTAAAAGAACCTCTCTTCAACCACCAGAATATCGCCGGGCCCAACAGGAGAATCCATTGAGACCGGAACCGCTTTGTTTTTATCATCCCCTTCCCGAATAAGGCTGAGGCCGCGGGTGGAGGCCAGATCTGTCATACCACCGGCCAAAGAAATAGCCTTTTGCACAGTCAAGCCCGGCACATAGGGGTAACCTCCCGGCCTCCGCACCTGGCCGTTGACGTAAACAGGACGATATTCGAGAACAAATACCCGAACGTCGGGATTAACAAGATAATCCCCTTTCAAGCCGTCGTAGATTTTTCGTTGCAGCGCCGTGGTTGGCATTCCACTAACCCGGATATCCCCGAGAAAGGGATAACTTACGATGCCCTGCTCCTCGATTCGCAGTTTGACCGTCAGGTCTTCCTCGCCATAGACCTGAATTTGTATCTGATCGCCGGGACCCAGCACATAGGGCCGGTTCGAGGCGTCCTGCGCGACAGCTTGAAATGGGGCGAGGCAAAAACAGACCAACAGCAATAGAAAACGACAAAAAATAATCATGGTGCGTAACGAAACCCAACACTGAAAACAACTTGTCCATAGTCACGTACATCCAAGGTGGAATCCCTATCCGTGTAAGCGGCATTGAAATCAATAAAGATCTGCTGCACCACGCGCAAAGCCAATTTGAAGGACGCGCTGGCGTAATGATCAGTGCGTTCGATCGCCTCGAAATCCCGCTCCGCGTAACCTACGGTAAGGCTGCTACCCATCACGCTGTTCCATTGTTGATCCCAGTTTAAGATCAACCCCTTGGTGTCGACCACACTCGAATTAAGTAAAAAGCTTTCATTGGTTTCGCGCCCGGAAATAAAACTCAGAACGGTGGTTTTTCGCGGCGACCATTCAGCTTCTAACGACCAGAAGCCACCGGAAAATTCTTCAAAGCCCGGTTCGTCCGGTTCGCGTTTGAAACGCCCAACCAGCAATTCGCCGCTCGATTTGCCGCTGGGCAACCACTCCAGGCCCAGTCCGGCACGATCTTCAGTGGCGGTCCGGTCCGGAAAGCCTCCCTGTGTAATGGCATACTCGATCTCCCGACGCGAGGCGCGCAGTACCGCCGACGTCTTTGGGCTGTAATTCCAGTAAAGGGTTCCCTGATGTTGCAGATAATCGTAATCGAGAAAGCGCGTACCCAGCTCGCGGTTGGTGTCGTACTCACGCTCTAGATAACTGATTTCGTAGGCCACGTTCAGGAGCGAATTCGGCGCACCATAACGGTAAGCCAGCGATCCGCGAACTATATGATATTCATCAAGCTCTCGGTCGGCGATGGCCAATCCTTCGGTTCTACGCAGCCCGAAGGCGTCGTGCCCCTCCACATAGGCGGCACTCCCGCTAAAACGATGCCGCGTACCCGTACGGTACTGGAAGCCTGAGGCAAGCTCCGCGTCGACGTAATCATCCTCGGAGCCATTGTCAAAATCGGCAACCTCGGCTTCGGCAGCAAGAGATAACTGCAACCGCCGAGTTTCTTTCTCCAACTTAATCGCAGGCTCCACGACAGTGCCGGCGACAAACTCCTTATCGTCCGCCGTCGCAAAAAAATTGGAATTATAGATATAATGAACGCCCAATGAGGGATAAGTTCGCAAGCCCGAGTCAACCTTGATACCGACCGGCTGAGCGAAAAGGGGGCTAATGCCTGCCAAAACCAGAACCCAGCAGGGCAATACCCGTATCAAAGACCGCATAATTCACGCTCCATTAGCACCATCTCTTTTTTTAGATAAGAGTCCCGTCACAATTTTTTGAGGAAGCCCGTGTCGTGATTCACGGCCGTAGCGCGCCACCGGACACCGCACTCACACTTTATCATTAAAACCAGCACCCCTAGTGCAAAAGGCTATATACTCGACAGGCCGAAACCTGCGATAAGCCACCTCGCGCGGAGAAGGATTCTGAAAGGATTGAACTAATCCGCCGGGGCGTATCGGATTACGATGGACTCGCCGGCGGATCAATTCCCAAGAGATCAAACACAGGCGCTAGTATCTGTCGCAGCAAGGAGGGCTCCTGCTCCGGAGGCCGCCCCGGATTCCCGGAGGGCGGCCCCCGACCGTCCTCAACGTTATTGGCCGTTTCACTGCGCCGCTCTTCGCCCCGTCCTTGACCCCGCGAATAGACAAGCGCCGAATCACCCGCGGCAATTTGTGATGACAGCTCCGCCACTCTCAACCCTGGCGCCTCGCCCAATACGGCCACAGTCATATTGGCAGCGGCTTGGAAATCCGCCATCGACATCACAGCCGACAACCCCAACATGACTTCAGGGAGAATGCGCGGGCTCTGAGCTGCAACCACTTCCATTACCACCGCGGCAGCAGCCACCGAGCGAGCACCCAAGTCAACCAATTGCTCAACCGCATCTTCCGAATTCTGCTCGATAATGGCAATAGCGGATTCCCTGACGCTGTTATCCTGCGCCCACAACAATGGCCCGAAAAATCCCAGCACGACACTTAACCCAATTATTTTTAACATGTTTGCTCCCCGGCTGGCACCACGAGCCAGACCTATAACTACCAAAGATTACACGAATTTTCTGAGGTGCGCACTTAACGTAGCATCACCGGCAGTCAGATAATATCGGCCAATAAATGCTGCCAAGCAGCATGGGCTTTTGAGGCACTGTAGTTCTCCTCATACATCTGCCGGCCGCGTTCGCCCATGAGGCGCACTTTCTGAGTATTTTCAGATAAATAGCGTATTTTTTGGCCAAGCATACTCGACTCTCCCGGGCGAACCATCACGCCACAGTTATAACGCCGTAACATATCTCCAATTTCGCTGTCTCGGCTACCAATATAAACGAGCGCTCTACCCACTGCGACAATGCCGTAGACCTTGCTGGGAACCAGAAAATCGGACACGCTAGGCAACAACGTAACCAAATGCACATCCGCAACCGAAAGGCTATTTTCCAGCCGACTCAGAGGCTGGTAGGATTTGAACACGACATTTTCAAGCTCCGAATCGGCAACCCAGGCCCGTAAACGCTCCATACCCGCGCCACCGCCAATCATCAGAAAACACACGCCATGATCGGCGCGCAACTCAAAAGCACAGCGAGCAAGCGTCTCCCAATCATGAGCGCGCCCCAAATTCCCTGAATACGCCACGACAAATTTACCTTCGAGGCCCCATCGTTCGCGCAGACCGCTCGCCACCTGACTATCGCTCTCCCCTGCACGATCAGAGGGAAACCAATTTGGGATGGTGTGCAGCTTCTTGGATGCAACACCGCGCCCCTCGAGATAGGAGCGCATACGGTCACTGATAACCACATTGGCAATCGACTGGTTGGCATTACGATCCCGCAACGCTCCCAGCATCCGGCAGACCATCTTAGGCAAGCGAAGGCCCGAACCTTCAGCCACTTCCGGAAACAAATCCTGATACCAGTTAATCAAGCGTGCCGATCGCCAGCGAACCACCGGCCCCACGACAACACCTAACAGCGGCGGATCAGTCTTCGCTACCACAATATCGCCAGGCTCCAGAATCTTAAGTAATCGCCAACAGACCGCCGAATAGAAAGAAAGATAGTCCAAGGCTCTACCCAAGAGCCGGCCCCGGCCGAACGACGTTCCGCCAACACGGTTTATACATACCCCCTGCCACATCTCGTGTTGTACCAGGTTCGCATTCGCGTTTTCGTATACCTGCCGGCTAGTGCAGACTTCAACGGTATAGCCCACGTCACAGAGGCCCACCACAAGATCGGTGAGAAGCTGACTTGTCGCAGAGAAGTCAGGGTGGAAGTATCTGTTGAGAAAGATAATTTTCACGGTCGACTTACAGCGCCTATGCCGGCCAGAAATTTCCCTTCACGATCCACGATCAAAAAAGGTCTATCCGAGTGCCCTGGTTGCCATATCATGAAGCATTGACGGGACACCCTGCAGGACGAAGTCGCGCTACCCACATAAAAAATATAGCATTTCACTTCTGCATGTACCGAGCAGGGACGCTAAACTCGGAGGCAATCGACGCCAACTTTTTCCTCAAAATCTGAGACTGCCACCGTGCAAGCAGCTTTGTAGCAATGCGAAGCGGATGGCGAGGCAGCCCCAACAGTGCTCCCTCCGAATAATTCAGTCCGTGATTAAGCACATACACCGAGGCGACGAAAGGTAAAGCGATCAGTGGCCGACCTGCTCTAGAGGATACTTTTTCAAGTGTTGTATGCCCGCCAAATTGCATGAAGTAGCAAGGAGAACTCTCCTCCGGGCTTGGGCCGTCCGGTAAATCAACCTCGTCGAAATATATTATTGAACATGTTCCACAAATTTGATGGAACGGTTTGCCTACCAAGTCCTCCACCGTATAAGCCTTCCCAGATTCGATGTCTAGGCAATACCCTTTGTCAGCCAAATACCCATGGCTCGGGTTGCTGTGAACCCAATCGACAATTCGATTACTAACCAGATCATCTGCGTCCACATACATAAGGTAGCCCCCACCAGCCTCTTTCAAGCGTCGTGCAATTGCGAACGCCTTTGAGCCTTTGTCCGCCATCATCTCTTGACTTGTTTTCGGAGGCGGCGAATCACAGGCAAGAAACTCAACGCGCGGATCTTGCATTTCAACCACTTCGGGCATTTCGTGGCCCGCCACAAGAACTTTGAAGTTGGGGTCGGTTTGCGCAAGTATTGACCTCAGAGTGTTTTCAAATAAGTACTGAATACGCTCCCAATCTTTGCTCGCGCTTTTAGAAATTAATGGAATCCCGAAGAAAAATTTCTCGCACTGATTTTTTTGCATATCGCATCCAAATGTCATTACTACAACCTCCGAATAGCCGCTGGATTCTCAGAGAATTATTTGATCGCACGAAGTCGCTAGGACCGATTCTTCCCGCTGCAAACTCATACCCCGCTGCTAGATCGCTAAGACCCCCTATTAGCCTGCAACTGATGAAGCTATAATTATGCTGAAATATGGCATACTCCACATCGTTCACTTTACGCCAAGGCCGCGCAGTTAATGCTCAGCCTTGCTGAATCCTCTGATGGGCGCTGCCAAAACAATTTCACAGAATCACTCTCGCTGTGAAAGCTGCCCCTACATGATCGACTCGGTTAGTAGTAGGCAGTTTAGGCGCCGCGATCTTCATTGAGACCGCAAATAATCTTTTGCTGCACAGGTAAAACGTAAGAATAATATGATAGTTTCACACAGAAAAAAGTTTGTATTCATCCATATCTACAAAACGGCCGGAACAAGCGTTCGCAGTGCGTTGCGCGAGTACGCCGACATAACTCATGACCGTATAACATTGCGACGAATCCTCTATGTTGCACGCATCGCCCCCCCGCCTTCGGAACACGCTAAAGCCTGTGAAATTCGCAAAATGCTTGGAGAGGACCTATTCAATTCGTACTATAAATTCGCGTTCGTGAGGAACCCTTGGGACTGGCAAGTCTCAATGTACCATTATGTTAGATCACACCCACTACACCCACTATACTTCCAAGTAAGAAAACTGAAAGACTTTGGTGACTATACCTTGTGGCTCAAAGATCGGGAAAATGATACCCAATCGAGCTTTCTTACCGATATCAACGGCGAATTCATCGTAGAAAAAATAGGGCGATTTGAAGAAATCAACAATGACTTTGAGGAAATATGCAAACACATCGATGTCAATAAATACCTTCCACACCAAAACCAGTCAGCCCGAGCATGCTACCGCCAGTATTACAATGAGCAGTCTCGAGCTAGGATTGAAGAATTATTCCAGATAGACATTGAAAATTTCGGTTACAGTTTTTAACGTAAATCCGCACAACATATGAATCTGCGCAAATTGTCTATACTACCCATCTGTTTTAGCTTTAAGAGCCTCTTGTTCCTGATTTTAATGGATTACTGCCTAGGGCCTGCTTTTCAGTAAACCCCAGAGAAATTGATTCGTTAGATTTCCCCAAGACTTTCCTAAGCCATTCTGAAATTGGCTTTTCTATAAATAGGTGAAAAGCGATAGCAGCAATAATACATGTTATAAATATAATGAAATAGGAAATTAGCGCTCCTACCACACCGTAACTTTTAAGGCCTGCGAACATGGAAGCCTTACATAATATGCTTATAAGTGGATAGTGAATTAAGTAAAGCGCATAAGACGCCGAGCCAAGCAGTTGAAAAAAATTATGCCCAAGAAAGGCCTTCCCTTTCCTTTCATAGGAAACTAGTGCTAAAACAATGAAACTGCATCCGACGCCATAGAGCATCGTTTGGACCGCACTAAAGAATTGGAAGTTAACGACTTCATCAATCGCAACTAGAACATAAATAAGAAGGCCGGTTGTTGCGAAGTATTTGGGGTTTTGTTTCATTATCGGTTTATGGGAAACTAACTGAGCAACCAGCATACCCATTATGAAAAGAATTATGTATTCGCTGAATATAAAGGAGAGCGGGAATCCAATACTACCGATATTAAACCCCAAGCCCAAAAGATATAAGGCTATTAAAAGGCTGCCTGCTGTTTTTTTTAGTATACCCAGCGCAAAGGCGATATAGAACATCATTTCAAATTGAAGCGTCCAAGCCACAATAATAACTGGCGCACCTGTGCCGCCTACTACATCGCGATTTAATGGAATAAGTAACAGCGACTGAATTATTAATCCGATATCATGAGGCACTGTATTTCTTAATTGCGGCGCTGTAATTGCTAGAAGATAAACACCAATAAATACAATTAAATAGGTAGGATAAATTCTAACAACTCTCTTATAAATATATTTTTTGAGGGAGCTGGGCTTACCTAAATCATTCTTGTGGACATAGTAGATAATGAAACCACTTAGAACAAAGAAGAAATCAACCCCCGAATTACCAAATGAAAAAGGGATTGAGAACCATTCAATTCCGAAGTATTTTTCAGCGGCTATTGCGCTACCCAGGTGAAATAGCAAAACAAGTGTGGCTGCAACTGCCCTACCTGCCTGTAAAGAGCGATACATATTTTTTCCTGGATAAGCTCAAATTAATAGAATATCGTGTGGACTTCCTCGCCCTGAGAACAAAAAGCGAGCGGCGTAAACGTAAACCAAAAGACTTTCACGAAACCCGGGGTGATTCATATCCTAACCTGTAATACAGCTGCAGCTATACTTCAGGCTTACATACACTTTTCCAAACTTCGATAGTTTTATCAGCTGTTTTTCCCCAATCAAATTCGGCGCCCCGCACGAGACCCGCCTGGATCATTTTCTCACGCCGCGAATCATTCCATAGCGCCTCTTCTATCGCATCTGCCAATTGAGAGATATCGTCTGGGTCGGCGTATATTGCGGCCGATGAGCCAATTTCTGGCAAAGCACCTCGGTTCGACGCAACTACCGGCAATGCCGATTGCATCGCCTCAACGATAGGCAGCCCGAAACCTTCTGCCTCCGATGGACACACAAGAAGCCGGCTGTCGTTAAATAGATTAAAAAGGTCGTCATCGCTTACCTGCCCAAGAATATATACACAGTCACGAATACCTTCTGCATCTACTATTTCGATTATTCTTTCAAGCGTTCCATGAATAATAGAACCCACTAAGCTCAAGGGAGGCAATGAGCGAGTCCTATTCCTTTTCTTCACTAAGGCGTAAGCATACAACAATGCGTCTATTCGTTTATGAAAATGCGTTGTTCCTACAAACAACACCCCCCCTAAACGCTCTTCAAATCGCTTGGGGCGCCAATTAGGCATTTTTTTACTTTGCATTATGCCGCCTCCATGGTAGACAACTTGCAACTTTGATTCCCTTATTCGAAATATCCTCACCGTATGCGAACTTATATAGTTTGAAATAACAATAATTCTTTTTGCACGTAGTAATGACGCATACGTAAATATTTTTAGATAAATTCTTTGCAGAATACTTCCATATCCACTTTCCACGTTAATGTGGCTAGAATGAAGACAAACTACTATTGGCGTAGGGTTTAGCAGCGGAACAACATCAACTGGGGAAAACAATAAATCTGGTTTATACTTTATTGAGATAAGCGGAATAACTATTTGTTGCGTCAATACCCGAACAATACGCGAGGTTGTTTCCCAAGGAATAGTAACTTTTTTGATGCAAACATCTGAAAATAGGTCTTTATTCGATTTACTGCATATTAATACGCTATCTACGGCCTTTTTTTCCCGAATATTCCTCAACAATTCTCTCATGTAAATACGGACACCACCTGACTCCGGTTGTATGGAGAGAGTATCTATTAGTACATTCAATGACTTCAGGATGCTATCTCCCACAGCTTATTTAACATCAGAAAGCACACCAATTTAATGTATAGGTATGCGCTCATGAACACTGAGAAATTAATCAGGACTTAGCCAGCCGCTTTTCGAATGGCACAAACAAGTAATTGCATACCCGTGAATCACCGAAAGATTCTAACCGACACCATTTGCCAGTTGGACTTATTTGGAAAACCCTATAATTGAAAGGCTCGAAAGCAGCCAAAACTGAAATAAAATTCTTTTCATCTAGTATTTCAACCAGAAGAAGTGGGCGATCTGCACTTATAATCTCCAACGCGCCAGCGATAACGCTGAGCTCAAAACCCTCCACGTCACATTTTATAAACGATATTGCTTGACTTCGGTCAGATAGAAAGGAATCAAGAGTTACACAATCCACCGATTCGAACTCGGATGCATCGGGATCATCCACAGTCGTAATGTGGCTAATACCAGAGTTGATAAGACCCGATGAATCAGCGTAACGACCAAGCGTCAATGTAGTTTCGGCACTTCCAATCGCCAAATTATACAGATGGACATGACGCTTTCGTACAATTTTTGATGCAAGAGCATATGTAGAAAATGATGCCTCAAAACCGATCACGCGACCTGCCGGGCCGACCGCCCTGGCTAATACAGCAGCATACTGTCCCATGTTGACGCCTACATCGACAACCCAGTCTCCCGGCGAAATAAAATCGCAAAGCCGTTGACATTCGAGCTCATAGTTTGAGCTATTTATATTTCGCACCCGCCAATAGTTAACTAGCACGAGATCGTACCAGGCCCCTGGCAACGACTTCGACAATATTCGTTTAATATATGACCGCCCCACTTTCATAAACACGAATTTACTCGTCATTGGCAATTAGAAATTCCGAAGTCCTTTAATTTGGTGAAGTCGAAAGCGCTAGAATGTTTTCGTATAGCTCCCTAGCCCTAACGAGCTCAACTTCAATTGTTTGCAGCCTAATATCACGCTTTATCTCTTCACGATTTCCGTTCGGACTTTGCGAATGGGTCAGCAACTTACTCTTGTTTCGAAAGGAGATTTCCGAAAATATCCTTTCTCGAAATTTAATGTCGACAATAGGCTCATAAAAGGTGGTTCCATACTTAGCGTTTATACGCTGGATTATTCCACCAAAATCAGCCGTGGCTTCTTGCATCGTCGCAACTACTATAAAGGGAATATATGGGACAGTATCTTCATAGAATCGGATATAGGCAAATATCGCAGCCTTGGCGCTAAGCTCCGGACGACGGACTAATACTGAACGTATCGCCTGCTCTGGCTCTCTAATTAACATGAGAACAGGAATATTAAGCTTAAAGCCGCGTATTATTTGCGCTTGAGAATGCAAATGACTAGCGATTATCTTATCCGAATTTGAGTGCTTAAACGCCAAGCTAGAAAACGTATTAGCCGACCGCGGGTATCCTTCTATCACTATAGCTTTATGGGGAGCCACAAAGTGGCAGCGCAACCCCGGGCTAATAGCAGAATAAACTAAAAAAAATAAGCCGTCGTAACGACCAATCCAAAATTTTATTCTGAATAAAACTATCGTTATTTTTCGCTTTATTAGATACATAATTGCCGAAAATTTGCGGTGAAAGGACGCCGAGAATGGCAATATAGCACGCAGCTAGAAGAGCCTGCTAACCAGCCAATTTGCACGCATCGCCTAAAAGCCACCCTACAACAGTTTACCTACACTCTACGTTCAACATTTTTATTGTTTTTACTACTAGATGAGAATGCCACTCCTCCTAAAACTAACGCTAGCAGCGACCAAACGGGTGGATACGTTAGCATTGTAATTGAGAGCGAACCAATTCCAATCGTTGCGAAAACCCAAAGCCAAATAAATCGATCGTCATCTTTAGAGCACAAAATCGTGCGCAACATCGAGAATATTAAAATTAAAAAAAATACGAATCCGATAACCCCCGTCTCCACCAAAACCGTCAATAGCAAATTGTGCGTATCCAATTGCCTATTAATAAATAAGAGGGACTCCCAGCGAAACATGCCTATCCCAACGCCCCCAATTACGTTCTCCCAAAATACATTCCAACTTGTATCCCAAATGAGCAGCCGACTGCTCCAACCACCGTACGCCAGTTCATCAGCCAAGCCTCCTAAGCGTTCTTGGGTTTTCGGGGGGATAGCATTTACAACAATAACCACTGCGGCAAAACCAAATGCAATCGGGTTAATCCACGCATAAAATTTCCGCCAATCTATTACGAAAAGGACTGACATGCTAGCGAAGATACTTACGATAAGCCCACCTCTTGAGCCAGTTAGAAGAATTGCGTACCAAACGGCTGGAATGTACAGCCAATTTATCCACTTTAAGATACCTCGACTAAGATGTGCCGCCAGATAGATAGCTATCGGCAAACTTGCCGCGAGAATAAGACTAAGAAAATTCGGGTCATAACCAGCACTGGTAATTCGGCCTTGCATAGCTAACTGCGCAACTTTGCCGTATGGCAAGGACAATTGAGTCGAATTTTGAAGAGTAATCACAGAGTTAACAACAGTAACCCAGCCTCCGAAAACATAAGCTTGAGCTAGAACCCAGTAATCAGATTTACTTCGCGTTATCTGCCAAACTGCGAGCAAAAGTACTAATATTTTCACAGATGTAACTATATGAAGAGCAGACCATTCAATATTCTTTGACCACACTAACGTAATCGCGCACCAAAAGAGGAAGCCCGCGTAAAGAATGTGAAATTCAGTTAAGTAAACATTAAAGCTCCGGCGAATTACAACGTACGATGCTACTAAGACTAACGCTATTCCCGTAATTTGTAGCAGTGATCCAAGCCCAGGGAAGGTGATCATATTCGTCCACGATAGCGTAAAAAAATAGAAGCATAGAACTGCGAAATCCGGGCGTTCGAATGCCATTTCGAGCACTCTAGCCGGACTTTTACGACTCAGGGTTATCGGGATATGATCTCGCACGAAGCAATACTCTGATTGATAATCTTCACATAAGCTGCAGACATTCGATCTAAGGAGTACTTCTGCTGCAATAGTGCATAGGCATTGCGTATCTTTTTTCTAGCTATTTCGGCCTCGCTTGGGTCAATTAGTTTCGATAGTACTACCATCATTCCTGGCAAATCCGGGACAAGATAGCCGCATCGGCCACCTTCCAGTAACGCAGGGACCCCCCCAACTGGCAATGCAATCACCAAAACACCGGCTGCGAATGCCTCCAGCACTGAATAAGGGCAGCCCTCCGTCCTAGATGTGACTAAAAGAACATCAATTTTTCCCAGTTTTCGTTTTACTTCTCGACTATCAACCCAACCGTGAAAGCAGACTCGATGATACATTCCTACGCTCTTGCATTTGGCTTTTAGTTCAGATTCCATTGACCCCGAACCGATCAAGTGCCAAGAAATATCCAGTGTCCGCGCTAAGTTAATTAGTTCAACAAAACGATCCGGCCCCTTCTCGGGTGTCAATCGCCCGACAAATCCTACCCGAAGGCTTTCCCCTACAGCCCATGATAGATCTGGCTCATCTTTATTTATCGCTATACCGTTGGGTATGCAGCTTAAGTCAACGGCTTTTGTAATAATATCTTCAACTCCCTGGGCTACGAAATCACTAACAACCACAATTTTGTCGCCTTCCCCCAAGAAGATGCGCAATATAGAATTCACGATTTTTCCTTTTAGCCTTCGCCGCATTGGATATGCATCTAAACGACTGTGCATTACAAGGATAAGCGGGAAATTGTGCCCAGACAGGAGGCGCCCAAACACCACAGGAATGGCCGCGAAACTGTCGTGCACAATGACAACGTTTGGCTTAAAGGCGTGAATAATATCGGAAAGTGCGTATGCGGCGAAGACATGGCGCAATGAATGCAACGGAAGATCCCACCACTTAATATTACTTTGTATATTTTCTATCGAATCACGAATACTGTCAGGCTTCCCGCGGGTTGCAAGGATCACGCTGTATTCACTGGAAATACGAGGGATCATATCGCGAAACCATGTCACCATGCCTCCGGGAGTAATTAGATTTGCGATTACAAGGACGCACTTTGCCTCATTTTCACTCATAGTTTTGCTCATGGATTTTTCCCGGAGTGTACAGAAGCAACTTACACGATATCATAATACTTTGATTTCTAACGAATGCAGGAGCGCCAAAGCTTGGCGGCACCGGCGTATGCGTTAGGAGAGATAAATAAGACCACGAACCTCATTAAAGCGCTTACATTATTTTTGCTTCGAAATGATAACCAAAAGAAGGCCTGACCCGCTCGGAATTCACAGCTTTCAGCTGCCAAAATCCCCAGCTGGAAAAAAAAATTTGCTCTATCATGCTGGGACGAATTTGAATCAAATTGCTTTCGGTGCTTAGCATATAGGCGCTTCATTCCATCGTATTTTACGTTACTATTTGCAGATATTTGACTCGAATGTTCACGGTAGGTCAAATGCACCATACTAATGGGCATCATCCGAAACTGGTCGCACAGGCGTATCCACAAGTCCCAATCCTGTGAGGCCGGAAGACTCTCATCAAACGCCCCAACCTGCATTACTGCGCTTTTCCGCAAAAGCGCGCAAGACATTCCACCTATCGTGTTTCGGCCCAGTATCTGGCTGGCGGTAACTTCATGCTCGGGTATGACGTCGCGTCCCCGGCCCTGACGATCGTTCATTCGCGAGCGGGTATAGCCCGAATAAACACCGCAATATTCAGGGGGCAGAGAAACGAGGGCAGTGAACTGCTCTTCTAACTTGTTAGGTAACCACAGGTCATCGGAATCCAGGAATGCGACATACTCCGCCGTGGAAATTTTGAGCCCCAGATTTCTCGCTGCGCAGGCACCCGAATTATTTTTTGTTCTCCGGGAGATTACCTGGCCCGAGAATTGCTCCAGCACCTCATCCGTGCCGTCTGTCGAGCCGTCATCAACAATTATTAATTCTATGTTGTCGTAGGTCTGCGACAGTACCGAACAAATCGCTTCCGCCAGTGTGTCAGCCCTGTTGTAGGTAGGTATGATTACTGAAATGAGTGGCTGGCTCACTTCCCGAAGATCCTTACATAATCAACAGAAAAAACGTATTCAGGAAACATCAAGATCGGCCATTCTTCCATCGTAGGCACGCCAGATAGTAGGTTCTTGCCAGCTTAACGACATAGAAAACCGTAAAGATTTTGCACTTTTGAATAAAGTTATAGTGGGGACTATACAGATATCGAGTCATCGACGTCATTGGAGGGGTAAGCCCTCTGGCCAGGCGCGCAAGAAATCCCACCATGTTTTGAGAATAAAAATCAGATTCGTAAATGGATATTCCAGATACAACCCGGCGCTGTTTTACCAGCAGTTCACGCAGCGTAGACCTTGCCGGGTGATGAACTACTGACGAAGGTACGTATTCAATACCAATACCTTCTGACCAGCAACGTTTCCCCCATTCGATATCTCCCCCCGTCGCCAGCGACGCATCAAATAGCCCCACTTTCTCGAAGATTTCCTTTCTGGTAACGAGGTTTGCTGTTACACAGGCTTTGTAGTTCCGGACGTAGCTCTCTTGAGGAAAGGCAGTAAGCTGTTCGTAGAGCTCTGCCGCACTCAGCTTGTTTGAACCAAAGAATAACTCCACCCTCCCTGCTACGCGGGCAACGCCAGATTGAATGGCGCCAACCGCGTTCCTTAGCCAGTCCTTATCGGGCTTGCAATCCGCGTCGGTGAACGCTAGCACTTCGTATCTGGCATCCAGCACTCCCCGGTTTCTTGCCGAGTAAGATGCCCCCTCCGGTTCGTGTATCCAGCGCAAGGTGAATGTATACCCGCCCCAAGTGCGCTTAATAAATGCCGAATCATTGTCAACAACGAGAACTTCTACTTTCTCCAGAGGGTAGTTCATCATGGAAATTGCGGTGATACACTCATAAAGTCGCTCATCGTCCCTGTAAGTCGGAATAACAATACTGACGAACGGTAACTCCATGATCGCCAATTGTCAGATGTGCTTCAACACAGCTGCGGTGGTGAAGCGAATGTCGTACTTCTTCAAAACAAATTGTCTGCCTGCACGACCGAATCTTCTGCGTGTTTCGTCACTATCGCACAACGTCTTTATCGCAGACGCAAGCGATTCCGGGCTCCGTTCAGGAACCAGAAGTGCCGTTTCCGCATCGACAACACCCTCGGAAAAACCGTTGTGATCTGTCGCAACAACAGGCACCTCCAGCAATTGCGCTTCCTGCATCACTAGCCCCTGGCCTTCCTTATCACCATCCGATGCCGTGACGCTTGGCATAAGGAGGATATCGCTGACTGAAAGCAGTTCTCGCACGGCTTCCTGACTCGCAGTGCCCTTGAACTCCACATGGTTATGCAGATTGAGGCTGTGAGCGAGGTGAGCCAGAGAGTCTTTAAGCGGGCCATCGCCCACAATCGTGTAGCGAAATTCACTGAAACCCGACGCAAGTAAAATGCCACAGGCACGGATTGTAAATTCGATACCTTTTTTCTCAACCAGTCTGCCGATACTGATAAGCTCAACACGAGAGCGGCGAGGCCTTTCCTCGACCGGAGGGAACAGTGAAAAATTCAGACCCACAGGAACCGAATATATTCGGTTCGATGGCACTCCATTTTTCATCGCAATACGCTTGGTAAACTCGGTATTTGAAATAAATATGTCATGGCTAGCAATAATCTTAGCGAAGGCTGTCAGACCTACCTCTAGCGGAAACCGGTTAACATCGTAGCCGTGAAAGAAGAGGAGTCTGGTCGAACCAGTTCTGGGAATGAATGCGAACGGCGCGCCTGCAGCCGCAAAGTGCGAGAAGACAGCATCAGATTGTTCACTTGCTTTGGTCAAATAAAACACTTTCAGCAGCATTCCAAAGAAAGGGAAGTGTTTGGCGCTTAATCTGGAGTAATTAGCCACTTCGAATAGGGTCGGGAGATTGTACAAACACCAGCGAATGAACTCGATCAGATGGTATGCCTGTCTCGGAAACCTGAAATAGGTAACGCGGCAATACTCCAGCACTCTAGCCACTACTGCATGATGAACACCTCGCTCCATACCATGAGCAAATATCTCGACCTCATGCCCCTGCCTCACCAATTCATCAACCTGCGTAGCAATAAAGGTCTGCGAAGCAGATGGAAAGGTATTGACGACAACGGCAATTTTCATACTAAATCAGCATGTTTTTTGCCGACTAAGACATAAGAGCTATAATTCCTGATCAAAACATCGTGCAGCAGGCTCATCCGGTTTAAGCACTTACAGCCATATTCGGGTTTCGCGAATTTACGATTTTTTTACCAAACCTTATTCCTGGCTCCTCGATAAAGTGATAGCTCAAGATGGATACGGTTAACGCAATCGGAATTGACAGCGCGCCTAGCATCAAGGCCATTTGGCCTCGAGCCTCGATATCGAATGACTGCAACAAGAAGTATTGCAACGAGAGTAGAATTGGCCAATGCCAAAGGTAAAGCGAGTAGGAAATCTTTCCCAAATACTGGCAAATTGGAAGATTTAGAAACCATTCCCCCACGAAAGCCACCTTGTTTCCTTCCTGCCCGGAGAGCAATGTCACACCTACCATATAGAACCAGATTACATAGGGAATTAACGGCCATTTGTTGATGAAAACTGGAGCGAACGCCATGCCGAAGGCGCTAATTATCAGAATATTGCCAGCGACAGCAGCCGTCGATGCCTGCATAGATCGGAACAGGGCAAAACCCGCCACTCCCAGAAAAAATAGGTGCAAATGGGTTCCCAGAAACCCACCGGCAAACCATGTACCCATGTTGGACCCCAGGTACATTAACCCCCCAATCAACGCGGCAAGTAACCAGCGCGATGCTGTGCCCCGCAACAGTAAATGCAGAAACAGAGGTGCGACCAGATAGAACTGCCACTCCAGCGAAATACTCCAAGCCGGTGGTAGAAAGGCCACAGCAGACGATGGCAAAACCTGATCGGGGAGTAACCCGTGAAGCATTGTAAGATGCATGCCGACGTGAACAGCCAAATTCTCAGCAGTGTTATTTGTGATTTTGACCAACTCAGGGAAATTACCCCAAGGTGAAGCGGGTAGCATGCCTTCGATGACAAGTGGCAAATTAAAAGTAAGAATTGAAGCCAATAAGCACACAATAAATACAGGATACAAACGAAAGAAACGCCGGGTGATATAGTCCCGATAATTTTCTCGGCTTTCATACAGTAGGTAAGCTATCACGAAGCCACTGAGCATAATGAAAACGTGCACAGCGTACCCCGCGCTTGTAAGCAATCGAATAAACGTACCATCCGCACTACCCCGGTAACCAGATGCTTGTAACCAGTGTTGCACAAAGACCCAGAACGCCAGTACACCCCTGAGTCCGTCAAAGTGTGACAATCTTTTCATGGAGATTTGCCTTTACTCAAGCCGGTTCAACGTTCGGACGAATTCGGAGAAGTATGATGAAAGAGGAAAACCGCATCAGCGCTCAACAGAAGCTACCAATAGGTAGATCATGGAATTTCTATTTTTACTGTTCGTTCCTTGCATCCTGTCCAGCAACGACATTATTCCTTGGCATAGAAAGACGAAAACCTGCCTAAAACCTCGCGGCAAACGTCGCCTCACCGAGTCTTGAAAGAGCTGCACCGATGCTGCCATCAAGCCCACAATGCCCTGCTTGCTCTCAACCTTGAATCCGTTATCAATCAGCAGCTTCTCAAGGCCATCCAGAGTCCACCGCCAGTAGTCGGTTGGGCACGGATGGTATTCCCACATGCCGTGGGTACTCAAGACCAGCCTACCTCCATCCGAAAGCAGCCGCCTGACCTCTCGCAAATATGCCCCAGGGTCGGGGACGTGTTCGAGAACCTGAATAGACAGTACTACAGGATACGTGCCATCTTTGCAGTCAACCCGCCCCGCTTCATCGATAACGATATCCGCATGCTTGTTGTCTTTAAAATCCGCGCCTTCGTAACAATATCCGTACCTGGTTGCCATATCGGCGTAGGGCTTGTTACCGCAACCAAATTCCAGCAGGGGAGTTTCTTCCGGCAAATCAAGACCCAACAATTCTCGCTCTACACCTTCCCGCAAGCGCTGCAACACAAATCGGTTCCAGTACCACCACGGCATAGCACCGGTGGCAGCACTCATTGACGAAAATTGTGACGCTGTTGTCATTAAATCAGCGGCCCCCTGAAATTAACACGATGAGCAGCACCCTACTCCGCCGGAACAAACATGGCATCACACCAACGCCATCCAAACTGCTGGTCATAATCTACGCCAGTCATCCCGAAAAGCCGATAGCCATGGGCTCGCAGCTTCTCAATCAACTCACCGCCCCAACACTGGTCTTCATAAAATGGAACAAACATCAACTCGAGATAAAGAGCACGTATATTGGACGGGTTAAGCAAATCGCCGCATCCGTCCAGAATTCTGGATTCATAACCCTGGGCATCAATCTTTAGGACGTCAATTGATGTAATACCTGCTGTCGCACAGAACTCGTCCAACCGCCGCACTTCTATAGTGCAATTCCCTTTCGGTTGTACCATGTGCGCTGGCGCGTACAGATCAATGGAGCTGCTGTTTTGCAAAAGTGAGCTCGTAGTATCTACAGAATTCTCGTAAATCGGAAATTTTCCTGCTTTATCACCCAGCCCGAGATTCTGGGGTATGACATTCCCATCAACCTCCGCCAATCGGGCAAGCTCGGCGAAAGGTTGCGGTAATGGTTCGAATGCAAATATTCTCGCTTGTGGGAACAGCGGCCTGAACCAACTTATGGTCTGCCCCCTGTTCGCTCCAACATCAAATATTGTCTTGTCTGCGCCGCTGCGACCGAGATGGCCAGCCCAGGCTTCCCACAACTCGGTAGGACCAGGTTTTGGTGGGTATCGTCCTATTTCAATACCCAGCCGCCTGGAGAAAGCTTTTACCTTCCTGGAAATACCATTCCTCATTTTAGTTGCCGCCTTCGTTAATTTGAGGTCAGTTCCTATTCCGTGGCAAAGGCATTATCCCTATGCGAGTCTGTCAACTTCCGTCAACCATGCCCGAAGCAGTTGAAGCTCTTTTGCCGGAATAATCTCCGCTTTTACAAGACTCTCATAACAGCGTGTAATATCGCTGGAATAATCACCTACCAATGTCGTTTCAGTGAGCAACGACACTATAAAATTATTTTTTACGTAACCCGGAACCTCATCTTCAAAATCCTTTAACAGATTGTGCTCATTTCGCTCCTGACGAACCGTTGGTGCAATAAATACAACACCCTCACCCTGCTCCCAAAGGCAACGCTGGGCGACGAAACTACGCCAGATGTCAGTCATCCTGAAACTACAGAACGAAGGCAAATAGGCCAAGGCTGCAATATCCCGCCGTATCCATGTATTCTGACTGTTAAAAGGGCACCAGTTGCCAGGATTCAGCCGGATTGGCTTGACGCCCTTGTCAAATACGACTGGAAGCTGCCGCGTCAAGCGGAATACAGCATCCACGTCCGGATTGTCATCAGCAAGACCTTGCACCAAGCAAGGCTCTACTTCCAGCTCCGCACCATACTGCACCGGGTTCTGCCATCTCTGAGCGAGCAGTTCCAGAGGGTAGCCGCGCGGCCAGACATCCTTGTCAGGATTGAAACAGTCGTAGGCATTCAACCAGTCACCCTCAGTTTCTACTGGTCTGACACCGGCTAGCTTGTCAGGATTCTGAAAAAAACCTTCAATCGGATAATTGTCATCATCAGTTTCTACGAGCCAATCACTCCCAGATGCCAAAGCGGCGAGATAGCCGATATTTTTCCTGGCATAGTGATTCCAAGGTATCAACTGGCTTATTTGTGGAAATAACTCATCTTGCGCGGCTGGTGAAAAATAACGAACACGATCCATTTGAAAATTTGCAGGAGTTTTCCGATCGCCAACGACAATAAAATCTGTATTTTCCTTTTTCGCTCCATCGGCTAATGCATGCAATACATCATTCGGACCATTTATAGTAGTTACAATCAACGTGCTAGTCATTGGCAATTACTACCCTGTACTTTTACTAGTGATTAATCGACCAAATCGTTGCAGGCCGGGAACAAACCTTCGCTTGCCGGGTATCCATCTGAAAGCAGGAGGAAACAAGACGATAGCAAGACAGAGTGACAGCAGTTTGCGATATCGACCACGCTCGGGAGCGAAAGATAATGCTATCAAGTGCTTGCTGGCCAGCGCCGCCATTCGAACTCGAAAACCGGACTGATTGATTTCCACACTTTCATCGACCATTCTCTTATAGCTGCTATAGACTTTTTCTCGCTGATCAGTTCTTTGGCCTTGGTAGACACGCCAACACGACAAAGTATCATCAATCTTTACTGTTTCGACCTTGAACAGCATGCGCAACCACAGCGCCCAGTCTGCGGTGTGGTATTGGTCACTCCACCCACCGAGTTCTCTGGCAACGTTCGTATCAAAAAAGGCTGAGCACTGAGGTATGCAAATACACAGTGCAATACAAAGTGCATTGTCGTGCGGGGGGCGGGAACTTACCGACATTACCTGCCCGGCCACATCAACACTGGCGACCTCTCCATAGAGCAAACCCACGTTCGGATTGGATTGGAAAACCCTAATGGCTTTTGCGAAAGCTCCAGGCAGATAGTAGTCATCCGCGCTTTGAATCGATGCATATCGACCCTTCGCCCGCGCCAGGCCTTTATTCACCGCATCCGCTGGCCCGCGATCAGGTTCAGAAATCCAGCTGACTTCGTCGTAGCCAGAATAATTTCTAAGCACCTCGACCGTATCGTCAGAAGACGCGCCATCGACCACGATTACCTCTATTGGCCGATAATCCTGCTCAAGAATAGAATCAATTGCTTGCTTCAGGAATTGGCCCTGATTGTAGGAGGGTATGATTACAGACAGTAACGGCGGATCTGGCCGGACCATATCCGTCATAATCCAACCCTGCTATTTTTCCATTGAAGTTTCGGGCGCATGCTGCCAGGAAAATCCCCGGTATATTCACCCCTGGCAGAATCGCCATGGATAGGGTCATACATCGTAAAGCCTATGCACTCGTGCTCAAACAAATGGTCAATATTCGGTTCCAGCGACGCGATAGAAACCCCTATGGTGTACAAACCTTCGGCGAGTAGGTTCGAAGGAATGGTAACCTCGGCCATATAGCGACCAGCGCTGACTTTTTTGTTGTGCCACTCTGGATCTATATCAATTGAAGCGAACACCCAGTTACTCTGGCTATCAAAAAGGTGCAGCGCAGGTGTAACTTTTGCACCTGCGCAGTAGACCTGAAACTCGATCTGCACATTCAGCTCACTTCGCACATCAAGCAAGGATTTCGCCGTTTCCCCCCCCTGAATCAGCTCAACGCCCAACAGCCGAACATCGTTGTCGCCAGGCGCTTCTTCCTCTGACCATTTCCTTGATGTTCCAACATCGAGAAAGCGGTCGCTATACCTTTTAATCACATCGCCAGTTGCGCCATCCGCGATGATTTTACCATGGTCGAGCAAAATGCTGCGTTTGCACAGACGAGCGACGCTAGGCAAGTGGTGAGAAACAAATACAACTGTCCGGCCTTCACCACCGACCTGATCCATTTTCGTCATACACTTCTTCTGAAACTCGGCATCCCCAACTGCCAATACTTCATCCACTAAAAGTATTTCCGGCTCAAGATGTGCAGCCACAGCAAATCCCAAACGAACTTTCATGCCAGACGAATAGTGCTTTACCGGAGTATCTATAAGTGCCTCTACTCCTGAGAACGCTACAATTTCGTCAAACTTCTTTTTTACATGCTGATAATTCATGCCAAGTATGGCGCCGTTCAGGTAAACATTGTCCCTACCAGTAAGTTCAGGATGAAATCCAGTACCCACTTCAAGCAGGCTGGCAACCTTGCCGCGAACCAGTATCTCACCCGAGGTAGGGTCGGTTATTCTAGACAGAATTTTGAGCAACGTACTTTTCCCCGAACCATTATGCCCGATCAGTCCGACCGTGCTTCCCACCTCGACATCAAAGGAAATATCACTCAATGCCCACAGGGTATTGATGGACTCCGAGTCCGAAATACTGGTTAGGTTTCGTATCCGCCTGAAATTTTCAAAAGGCTGAAGCAGCCCAAAAAAAATGGCTGACATAATTGAATCGTGCTGCTTTCTTGCTGCCCCGACCCGATAAAGCTTGGAGACACCTCTTACACTAAGTGCAGTATCGGGCATTACAGGTAGTTCCCACGTTGAAATATTGATCTAATGACTTTACGCCACATCAGCAAAAATTCTCTCCCGGCGGCGAAAATAACTAGCACCAGTCAATGTCATCAACACAGAGCTGCAACCACCAACTGCAATCAAATCCCACGGCATTGATGACACACCCAACATCGCCGATCTGAAACCCTCTATTATTCCTACCATGGGGTATATCGCATATACCCGAGTAATAACATCTCCATAAACGGGGAATTTTTCAGCTATCAGACTTGCCGGCCAGACCACGGGAGCCATATACATAAGCAGTTGGCTGACAAACTGATTCGCATGTCTGACATCACGATACTGAACCGACAGCGCAGACAGCCACATACCTATACCGCTGGACGTCAATACCATCAAAATGATCAGCAAGGGTAAAAAGGCAATTGCCGGTGTTAAAGTTATGCCGTAGAAGAACATCATCGCAAGAAGAACCACGAAGGCAATAAAGAAATCAACCAGAGAAGAAACGATAGGCACCAAAGGTAAAATCAGGCGTGGAAAATACACCTTCGTCCAGGTTGCCGCCATTGCAACCAAGCTATCAGACGACTTGACGAAGCTTGACGAAAAATAAATCCAGGGCAGTAAAGCTGTGTACGCGAAGACCGGATAGGGCACACCATCACTGGGCATTCCTACTAATCGGCCAAATACTAATGTAAAAATAGCCATGCTGAGTAACGGCCTAAGTATTGCCCACCCGAAACCTAGAACTGTCTGGGCATACAATACCTTGATATCTCGCCACACCAGAAATACTAGAATATCTCTGTAGGCATACAACTCGCGCAGATCGACCAATCTGTCGTTACTGCCGGCTTTGATGCGAATAGATGTTTTCATGATCAACGCGACAACTCTAGCGGCTGATACTTGGGCATCGATTGTATTTTCATCTTAACAATGTTTTTTGCATCTCGCGTTTCTGGCCGCATTTCTGACAAGCCGTGGTCATTGTTGTAGATATAGAGGACTTCATCGATATAACGAATGTGTTTCTTTGTCGCCATCTCAAGCATAGGATACATCGTTGCGGCATCACCACCACCCCAGAAATAACCGCCATCGTCGTCACGCAAGTCAGCGTCCCGGATACTGTCGAACAGGAATTTTCTATAGGCACGAACATGCCCAGAGCAGAAAAATGGGAACTGGCGATAAAAGGCATATTGATACACATAGTCTGGGTATTCGTAGGTTCCCTTCTTCTTTCGACCCCGCAGCTTTTCCTTAAGAGTCCGACGCAGCGGCGCATGGTTGCCGTAGCTCAGCCACACGTCAGGGTTGCGGTAAATACCCGCAAGAATCTCAAGCACCCTATCATGGGCCAGCCAGTCATCACCATCGACTATGACAATCACATCATTGTCATCCTTTGCCACCTGATTTGTACCGATAACAATATTCTCAAGCGGAAATTTACGCACTTCATTCCTGACGACACTAAATCTAGAATCTGACCCCACAACAGCAGAGGCAACGTCAAAGGTGTTATCGGAGGAAAATGCATCAATGTAGATACAGTCAAAATTCGAATAGGTCTGCGACATGATAGAACGCAGGCATCGCTCTGCCCAACGGGAGCATTCCCACGCCGGGCAGACTATCGCAAATTTTACTGGCTCGGTGCCGTCATTCTTGGCTTGATACGACATAGCTATCGCTCATATCAGTATTGATAAAATGAGACATAGAACCAACCACCCGGTCCCAACTGAAAGTTTCGAGACAATATTTCTGCCCTGCCAAACCTTGATCAATCTGCTTCTCCACGTTCGAGAGCTGATCCAGCATCGCAGCAGCCAAGTCGGCTGCCGTGACCGTCACAGGTAACGCTCGTCCATATCTGTTTTCCGCGCAAAATTCGGGAAAAGCATTTCTGTCAATACCTAAAATCGGCACCTTGCAGGCAAGAGCTTCCAGGAATGACAAGCCCCAAGGCTCGTAGCTAGCGGGCAAAACAAAAAGGGAGGCTCGTTCGAAGTATTCCTGTAATTCGTCTTCCGTAATCCATCCGGTAAACAATACATTCTCTGAGGGCGAAATATCCTTGAACTTTTCCGCACCAATGACAGTTAGCTTTAGCTCAGGCTTGCTCTCTCTCGCAATTGAAAAGGCCTCCATTAACAGTGGCAAGCCCTTGTCAATCGGACGCTCCTTAACAACCGACAATATCTCCCCATTTTCATAGCGCTTACCGCCATAGTATGGCTGCACTGCACCGAGACCGGTACCTACCACAGTAATTCTGTCTGCGGACACACCATAGCGCTCCGACAAATTTCGGGCCACGTGACGCCCGCTGACGAAAATATGCCTGACCTTACGAAGCGCCACACGCTCAAGACGGTTGTACCGCTCTTGCAGTCTGGGCTTCATACTTGCCGCTGCGTGAGCCTGCGTCGCCCAAATATCAAATGTGTTGTCGAGAAAAAGATAGCGATTTATCCGCCTGCCACCACAGAGTGGTAGATCATAGGTGCTGAAATGAATGATGCCGACGCAGGCTTGCGCCCTAGCTATGGAAGTTACCGATCGTCCCATGATGTAGCGAGCGATGATGCCGGGTATCGACCCAAACTGGCCCATCAACATTCGATCCAGTTTTCGAATAATGCGCACTTGGCCCTCATGAATACGGCTTGAGAAGGGAATATACTCGAGCATCGCACCACTGCTGTTGAGTCTCGACAGGATGTTCGACGGAGTACTCGACCAGGTTTTTGTGTCGGCCGGGTTTCCGAGATGACAGGCAACGAGAATCTTGGAGGCCATTAATTCGCGACTTTGACCGCGACAAAAAAACCGCTTAATTGCGAAAAATAGGTATACGCTCCCTCTTTTTTGTCAAAGAACTCATGAGCAGCAACGCGATTACCTAGCAGTGCCGCATGACCATAATCTTCGAGTACAACAACACCACCCAGCGCCAGTTTTCTGTCCCAGATCTTATTCAGGAGGTACTGAGTACCTCGATAGGAATCGCAGTCGATAAACGCAAGCGCAAGATCACCGGTGTCGGTTTCCGCAAAGGTTTTGGTAAAGTCGCCTTTTACAAGCTCGACATTTCCGCGTCCCTGGAATTTCGCTTGCACCGCAGAAAAATCAACCTTGTGGGTGCCAGACCAAAATGAATCGACTCCAATCTCCTCCTCGGGAAAATGGTCGAACATATCGAACATAAAGAGCTTCTTGTCACTACCCAATGCTTCTATAAACGTCGAAATCAGGTAGCCGCTGTGGCCGTAGAACGATCCGAACTCAGCGATACTACCCGGAACTTGCCGTTGCTCTAGCTGGTAAATGATCTGCGAAAGCTCAAAAAAATCCCTGATATCAGTTTTGGGTCGAAAAACGTTTAGCGAATTACGATAAATTTCGTATGAGAGCCCTTCCACTTTTGACACCAACGGCGATACAAAATCGGCGTTGGTGTATCTATCAAACTCAAGCAGATCCTTATTGACAAGATGAGGAATAGCAACATATTCAAAGGGGATCGCCGCTAGCTTAGGAGTTGTCACCAGCCACATCGCGACCTCAAGCTGAACCTTAGGGCTAAAGGAAGCCAGCGCCACGCAGCCGATATCATCACATTCCCTATCCGGCTTGGCATAGAGCGCCTCCAGCGACACAACAATTGTTCGTAGGCCTCTACGCCTAACACGCGCCTCTAGACTGGCGGCAAGATTAGAATCAGCATCGACTAGCAGAACTGCCTTTTGCGATCCCAATAGCGCCTGTTCAATTACTTCCGAAAGGACCTTTTCTGCATCAACCTGCTCACGCAGCATGTACCTATTGGGCTTTTCGCCGAATACTAGCACTCTCAACCGGAGTAATTTTGCCTTCAGTCGAAAACGCTTCACCAGCTTTTTAAACAAACTTACCTTCTGCAAGAACTACCCGCCTGTAGTATTATACGATTGAGTTCAGTGCGCACGTAATGCACTTTGAAAATAGTGGATTGTGCTCTTCAAACCGGCCTCCAGCTCGACACTAGGCATCCAGCCGAGGTGTTGCGATGCCATAGTTATATCAGGCTTTCTTTGCAATGGATCGTCTTCCGGCAGCGGCACATAGACCAACTCGCTGTCGCTCTCACACATCATCACTACGTTTTCTGCCAGATCTCTGACGGAAATTTCCTGAGGGTTACCAATGTTTATAGGCCCTGTCACAGTGTCGTCAGAGTCCATCATTCGCATCAGGCCATCGATCATATCCCTGACAAAACAAAATGACCGGGTCTGACTTCCATCACCATAGATCGTGATCGATTGGCCAGAAAGCGCCTGTACAATAAAATTTGACACAACCCGCCCGTCATTCGGATGCATTCGCGGCCCATAAGTATTGAATATGCGCACGACTTTTATCGGGAGCTTGTACTGCCTCCAGTAGTCAAAAAACAAGGTTTCTGCGCAGCGCTTACCCTCGTCGTAGCAGGACCGCGGGCCGATCGGATTGACATTCCCCCAATACCCTTCAACTTGCGGGTGGATAGCAGGATCCCCGTACACCTCACTGGTCGATGCCTGCAGGATTTTTGCACCGGTGCGCTTGGCAAGCCCCAGCATATTGATGGCCCCGTGCACACTGGTTTTTGTAGTTTGCACCGGGTCGCGTTGATAGTGAATAGGTGACGCTGGACAGGCCAGATTGTAGATTTCATCCACTTCCACATAAAGGGGGAAACAAACATCGTGGCGGATTACTTCAAAGTAAGGGTCACCTATCAGGTGAGCGATGTTGGCTTTCCTGCCGGTATAAAAGTTATCCACACAGACAACATCACACCCCTGGTTCAATAAGCGCTCGCACAAGTGAGAGCCTATAAACCCAGCACCGCCAGTAACTAGGACGCGCTTTCTGACTAAATCTTTCATCGCCTTGCGCCCCAATTGGTACGCCCCACTCCTATATAATCGAAGCCGAAGTCTCCCAGCGCCTCCGGGTCATATTGATTTCGACCATCAAATATAACAGAACCTGACATTCGCCTTTTTAAATCTCTGAAATCAGGAGAACGGAACTGCTTCCACTCGGTCATTAAGACCAATGCGTCGGCATCATCCGCCACACGATACTGATCGTCCATGATTTGCAAGCTATCGCCTGCGCCTCGCAGCATTTCTCGCGCCACGCCATTCGCTTTCGGATCGAAAGCCGCGACAGATGCGCCTGAGCGTATCAAAGCGTCAATTAATGCTATAGACGGAGCTTGGCGCATATCATCGGTTCCTGGCTTGAACGCCAAGCCCCAAATGGCAATCTTTTTCGAGGCTATCTGACCATTAAAGTATGCATGTAGCTTTTCAAACAGTACGCTTTTTTGCTTTGCGTTGATGGCTTCAACTTCTGAAAGGACGCTCAATTCATAGTCGACGCCACGTCCGGCATACATTAAAGCCTGAACATCTTTAGGAAAGCACGACCCACCATAACCACAACCAGGGTACAAAAAGGCTGAACCGATTCGCTTATCTGACCCGATTCCCTGTCTAACGTCTTCTACATCAACTCCCAATCGGTCACACAAATTGGCAATCTGATTCATAAAAGACACCCGCGTAGCCAACATTGCATTAGCCGCATACTTCGTCATTTCAGCTTCACGGGGACCCATAAACATTACGCGGTCATTTTTCTTCAGATATGGCGCATAAAGCAGCGCCATTCTTCTTTTCGCGCGCTCGCTATCACTACCAATAATCACCCTGTCGGGCCCCATAAAGTCGGCAATGGCAGTTCCCTCTTTGAGGAACTCGGGGTTACTCACGACATCGAACTCTACTGATTCGCCTCGCGCGGCAATTTCATCTGCGATGATTTGATGAACGGTTTCAGCAGTGCCCACGGGAACCGTAGATTTGTTAACGATAATTGAGTAGTGAGTAAGGCTTTGGCCGATTGTTCGGGCAACCTGATAAACGCCAGACAAATCTACACTACCGTCTTCCAGCGGAGGTGTACCTACGGCGTTGAATATATAGTCTGCGCCGTCTAGAGCGTCACTCAAATCAGCAGCAAACTTCATCCGCCCATCAGAACACGCATTTGCCACCATGTCGCCTAGACCAGGCTCATAAATGGGCATGCGACCTACTCTTAAATCTGTCAATCTGGCTTCATTGGTATCGACGCAGGTAACCGTGTTTCCCATTTCTGTAAAGCATGCGGCAGTTACCAAGCCCACATAACCACACCCGACGACCGTAATTCTCAATCTGCAACCCTTATATTCATTCCAGTTTTAAGCACGCTACCGCCCTAGGGCTTTCGGCTCCCCATTGGCCACCAACGATCCAAACCACTCATTTTATTTACTACCGCGAAACCGCCACAGCAGGCACTTCCACTTTTTGAATCGTGTGCATAATACTCAACAACACGACAACGCGCTCTTCGCCAGAGCGCTCAAGAAACTCAACACAATTCCCGGCAAATGGCCCGCTTGTTACCCGCAGGCTTTCCCCCGCCCGAAAATCGGATTGCGCACAATGATCGATATAGCCGCCTTCCGGGGTTTGAAGGCCCGCAAGCTGCTCAATCACTTGATTTGGCACCGGCCGGGGGTAGCCGCAAACCTTGACCAGATCAACCACACCACGCGTCGAGCGTATTGGCGCCCAATTGTCGGCTTGGTCATCCAGATGAATAAAGAGGTAGCGGGGAAAGAGGCTTTCAATAACCGGAGTTAGCCCGGCGCGTCGCTGTTTTAGCGTGCGCAGTTTCGGATGATAAAGCGAAAAACCCTGGCGCTGCAGGTTGTCAAATGCTCGAGCTTCCTGCTTCGGCCGACAATATAGGGCATACCACTGCCGCATACGTCCTCTTAATTATCGTTATGATTAGGTGCTTTTATAAGCTTCTCAAGTTAACAGGATTTTTGTGACTATGCACACAAAAATGACTTGAGATTGTGATCAGCATCTAAATTAATCGGTTGCTGGTTTCGACGCCGTAACTTGCTCGAAACCTCAGCCTGCAACCAGCCTTAACCAGCAGGAGAAGAAAGATAGGGTAACAGTACCGCTGCCAACCAACCGAGTACGACAACCCCGCCTAGCCAAAGCACCAAGGAGGCAAACTGACTGCTGGCGAGAAACAGCACTGCTGGCAGTAGCACTAACACCCAAACTGCACTCCGAACCGACCGGGGAAGCGCTAGCGCTGGCTGACGCCGATTAACCCGCGCTCTCTTTGGGTCAGCAAGGCCTAGCAGAAAAACGAGCAGGCCGCTGTAGATAATAGCCACAAGGATAAGGCAGGTTGGGCTCATAGCTGTTCAGCCGTTTGAAAGGTGATTTCCGGGTCTTTTTGTCGGCGGCGTGCAAATAGAAAGCTTGCCCCACAAAGAAGCCACAACGCATCAATAACCACCACAGTGCCGCTGGCGTCCCACCAGGCAGGCCCGCCATTGACCCAGCGAACCAATGGAAGCGTCAGCATCAAAATACCAAGCGCCACGCGCATGAATTGACGATACCGCTCAGCATTGATTCTTAACGCTGGCAGGGCAAGCAACGCTGCAGTGAGAATGAACGGCAAAAATAGATTGGCAACAAAGCGGTTGCCCAGAAAAACTACCGCGGCTACAGCGAGGCTAGCAGGCAAGCCATAACCCACCCAGCTCGTCAGCTTCTCCAGCCACACCCAGCCTCGCGCTTCGCGGCGACGGGCCGTCCACAAGCGCAGCCCGCTCAGGGTGACGTAGGCACTGGCAAAGCCAAACGCAAACCAGACGACTTTGGAGAACAAACCTGCAAAGTTGCCAAAATGCAGGGGCGACATCAGCCCTGCCAGGTCGCCGCCGAGGGAGGGCTCCTGCCCGAGGGAAGGCTTCACTCCGAGGAATTCACCGGTCGCACCCTGATACAGCAGGTGATCGGGCAGCAGTTTACCCTCTGGGGTTTGCATGGACATTTGCACCGAAGCATCCGCCCTGCCCCAGTGCAGTATCTGCAGGCCGGTCAGCTCCAGGCCGGTGCGCTGGCGGGCGTCGTCAAAGATGGCTTCCAGATCATAGAGTGGAGCCGGGCTTTCGGCGGTCGGGATGGGTGGCGTGAGCACTTCTTCGGTAATCGTGTCCACGTCGCCGCCAAAGGCCACATAGGCGATGGCTGGCAGGCCAATGGCGCCGCCAAAACTGAAAAAGGCACCGGTAAAAGCGAGCATGAAAGCGAAGGGCAGATTCCAGGTGCCCGCCACCACGTGGGCGTCCCGGGCTGTCAGCACGGAATCGCCTCGCTTGCGCAGGGTGAACATATCCTTAAACAGGTGGCGATGGATAACAAACCCGGTCACCGCTGCTGCCAGCATCGCGAAGCCCAGTATGCCCGTCAGCAACAGGCCCCACTGACCAGGCAACAGCAGGCGCACATGCAAATCCACCAGAAAGTCGGTGAGCGCTGTGCTGCTCGATTCTTGGAACAGGGCCTCAACTTCGCCTTCACGCTCATCCACAACCCTCAGAGTGATGGGGTCGACTAGGGCCAACACCCCTTTTTCCACCCCGTGCCCGTCGTCGCTCTCGATATGGGTGTGAAACAAGGCCCGCAGCCTGCCGTCAGCGGCAGGAAAGACAAAAACCTCTTCGCCATAGGCTGGGTCATTGCGCTGGTAGATGTCGTTGAGCACTGGCCCGATGCCTTTGGGAAAGGCTGTCGCGACCGGCTCCGGCAGGGGGTTGGCCCAAGTCGCCAGCTCCTGCTCAAACACCGCGAGGGTGCCGGTAAGGATAACAACGTATAACAACAGGCCCAGCGCCACGCCCATCCAGCCGTGCAGGCCAATCAGGTCTTTGGCCGTATCCTTCGGCAGACGAATCACTGGCTGCCTCCGCTTATATGCAGTAGCACCAGCGCGAGATTGGCGCCCAGCACAAGCAGCACCAGGGTATAGGCACGGATAAGCCGGCTGTCGAGGTAACTGTAAAAGAAGAGCAGCGCCCAAATGGCGGGAAACAGCACCAGGGGGATTGCGACATTATCGATCCTGGCGGGCCCGGCGGGTAAATAGACTGAGGCGCCGCAGACGGCGAGAAAGGCACTCAGAAAAACCAGAGGCCCGACCAGGAAAATACGGGGCCAGCGCCAGTTTGCAAACACCATTGACCACCCAAGAAAGAAAAGCGGCTACCTTAGCAGGGCGCCCCAGAGCAATCAAGAATCATTCTCATTCTCCCCGGCCCAACCCTTGCATGCCCCGTTTTGCCCAATAGAGTTGGCTTTTGCGATGTTTAACTCTGTAGCCCGCCTCGGCAGCTCGGTCGACCCTTGTGGCTAACCCACTAAGCCTGAGCATCGAAACTTGTCAACATCAAGCACGTGAGCCATTCGGTCAGGGCGAGAGCAAATCTAGCCGCGAACCTCCCCGCCCCGGGCCAAAAACCACTCGTAGGTCTCAGCCAAACCTTCGCGCAAACCTATTTTGGCCTCCCATCCCAGCTGCTTCAGACGCGACACATCCAACAACTTGCGCGGTGTACCGTCAGGCTTGCTGGTATCAAAGACCAGCTCGCCCTTGAAACCGATGACCTCGCAGAGGGTTTCCGCCAGCTCGCAAATACTGCAATCCACGCCGGTCCCCACATTAATATGCGACAGCATGGGCTCCGTGGACTGCGCCAATACATCAGTCGGAAGGTTCATCACCGACACACAGGCATCGGCCATATCATCCACATGCAGAAACTCGCGGCATGGTTTGCCGCTGCCCCAGATCACCACCTCTTTCGCGCCCGCCGTTTTGGCTTCGTGAATGCGGCGCATCAGCGCGGGAATCACATGGGAGTTCTCAGGATGAAAATTATCGCCAGGACCGTAAAGATTGGTCGGCATCACGCTACGATAATCCACCCCGTACTGGCGGTTATAGGATTCACATAGCTTTATGCCCGCAATTTTGGCAATGGCGTAGGGCTCATTGGTCGGCTCGAGCACACCAGTCAGTAGCTCGCTTTCCGCCATTGGCTGCTTGGCAAACTTGGGGTAAATGCAGGACGAGCCCAAGAACAGCAGCTTGCCCACACCGGCGGCGTAGGCCTGATGAATCACATTGGCTTCTATCATTAGGTTTTCGTAGATAAACTCAGCGGGGTATTCGTTGTTAGCATGAATGCCTCCCACCTTTGCCGCCGCAAGGTAAACAGCGTCCGGGCGCTCAAGCCCGAAAAAAGCTTTAACCGCACTTGAATCTCTAAGATCGAGCTGTTCTCGATTGGCCGACACGATCTCAACCCCATCGGCCTCCAATCGCCGCACAATCGCGCCGCCCACCATACCCCGGTGACCCGCGACAAAAACCTTGGGCATCAGGGATTCTCCAGCGACAGGTTAATATCGAAGCCATGCTGCTTCAGCAGGGCGTGACGACGAGCCTGATCAAGATCAAAGGCAACCATCTCCGCCACCATCTCTTCCGCCGTTATCGTCGGTTTCCAGCCCAGCTGCTTGTGGGCGCGGCTTGGATCACCGAGCAGGGTTTCCACCTCGGCTGGCCTGAAGTATCGCGGGTCGACTTTAACAATCACTGCTCCAGGTTGGATGGCCGGAGCACAGTCTCCATTGACGGAAGCTACTACGCCCACTTCATCAACACCACTGCCCTGCCACTCCAGCGCGACCCCAAGCTCAGCGGCGGCCATTTCCACAAAACGGCGCACGGAGTACTGCTTGCCGGTTGCAATGACAAAATCTTCGGCCTGCTCCTGTTGCAGCATCAACCATTGCATTTCAACGTAGTCTTTGGCGTGCCCCCAGTCCCGCAGGGCATCCATATTGCCCAGATAGAGGCACTGTTCCAGCCCTTGGGCAATATTGCTCAGGCCACGGGTGATCTTGCGAGTAACAAAAGTCTCACCACGACGGCTGGACTCGTGGTTAAACAAGATGCCGTTGCAGGCATACATGCCGTAAGACTCGCGGTAATTAACCGTAATCCAGTAGGCGTAGAGCTTGGCTACGGCGTAGGGCGAACGCGGGTAAAACGGTGTGCTCTCTTTTTGCGGTGTTTCCTGCACCAAGCCATACAATTCGGAAGTCGAAGCCTGATAAAAACGGGTTTTGTCTTTCAATCCCAACAGGCGGATAGCTTCAAGCAAGCGCAGGGTACCGAGGCCATCCACATCAGCAGTGTATTCCGGCTGCTGGAAAGACACCGCCACGTGACTCATCGCACCGAGGTTGTAGATCTCATCCGGCTGAATCTCCTGCACAATGCGGGTGAGGTTGGAAGTGTCGCTTAGATCGCCGTAGTGCAGAATCAGACTAGGGGCGGGGTGGTGCGGGTCCTGATAGATATGATC
>PAKT01000079.1 GCA_002710725.1 Spongiibacteraceae bacterium | reverse complement strand
TATAATTCTTCCTGCGTGGGACATCGGTAGCTCCATTAAAGTGATCGTCGCAAAATCAGTTTAATGAATGCCGGTGTCCCCCGTTAATGATGAAGAGCCGACAAAACGCGACAGCGTTTTAGACGCCGCAGCACAGCGAAGGCGCCCCGCAGGGGCGATAACAGCCCATAGGCTGTTATCGTCAATCCAGCACGACCCACCATATTCCTTGAAGTAAAATCAAAGAGTTGCAGAAATGCAGCTCTTTTTTTTGCCCGCCAATCTTGCTTGTGCCAGATCTGTGACCAATCGGTGCCAGATTTGTGACAAATGCGTCAATCTTGCTGTTCAATAATTAAACTATTTTGTCCGATTGGTCTTCAACACAGGTCCAGTTCTTTGGCCGCTATGCTTCCCAGCGCCCCTGGGCCCGGCCTTGCAACAGAATGTCCCTTGAGCGGTGACAGTCTGGACTTCTGCTAGATAGCCCACCCGAGAGGATTCGAACCTGAGTCCTCTCTCCGGAGATGCCATGGAGGTCAAATGGTCTTGTTTAATCATCGCCTGGCAGCTGTTTGATCTTGATATTTTTATACCAGACCACGTCTCCATGATCCTGCAAGAGAATATGACCTTGCACGGCCTGCCCATGCTGTGCATTGCCCGAGAACTTACTTTCGGCGAGTCGCCGCTGCCAATCGTCGCCACTGCGTTGAATATCGACCATTTTTGTCCCATTTAGCCAGTGCTGAATGTGATCGCCCTGCACGCGAATGCGTGCGTGGTTCCATTTGCCGACGGGCCGCGTTGCATCCACATCACGCCCGGCAAGATCATAGAGCTCGCCTGCCCGCCGTTTCGCGAGCTTGCCATCACCGTGCCGCTGGTTGTCGAGCACTTGCATTTCCAGTCCATTGTCCCAGGGCAATCGTTTGTCACTCGGTGGTAGGAGGTAGAATATTCCGCTGTTCCCTCCCTCCGAAATTTTCCACTCCAGTGATAACTCGAAGCTCTTGAACTGCTCTACGGTCATCAGGTCGCGCAGCGGTCTATCAGTAAAGGGATTCAGTATATTGATAACAAATTTGAGAAAGCTGGTATCACGCACCATTTTAAGTGTGCCATTATCAATTTCCCAGCCAGTGACGGCTTCTCCCGCGTCACTGAGATGATTGCGCCAACCCGTGAAGGTTTTGCCATCAAACAGAAGTTGCCAACCCTCATCACGCTCGGCCTGACTAAGTGTGTTATCCGGCGCAGTAGAAGAATGTTCCTGTTCAGTCGCGGGGAGATTATTCAGCGTATACCAGGCTTCGTTTACCCAAAGCGTTTCGCCATCCTGTGAACGTAGCTCGGGGTTAAATCTGATGTAAATCACATGGTTCGTCTTGCGAAGCGGCGTATCAAACTCTACCGTTCGCCGGTCTTGTGAGAGCCGTATATTATCCGCTGCGAGGCTTTCAAGTCCGTACTTGGGGCCACCATAGAGAGGCGATGGATAGTAGAACCACTGACTAACGTCGGAAACGATGGCCTCCGCAGTGACTTCCCCGTGCAAGGGTTTACTGAATGTCGCTTTAAAGCCATGTGGAGTCGCATTGACGGTCAGTGGCTCAAATGCAGTGTTCTCCGACCATCGCAGTAATTGCAGTCCAAACCAGGGTTTGTCCGCCTCGCCCCAATTGCCACTGCTGCCAATCTGCCCGGCGAGCAAGCCTTCCTCGGTTTCCATCAGTCGGTTTACCGGGGCTGCCAAGCCATCGCTAAAGTGAAAAGCAGCGCCCTGCCATTCGCCGGCGACTTTCTCAAGATAGGCTCGCTTAATTCCGCCGTTATAGATATCGCCGAAAAGCAACTGGCCTTTGTAGGGGCCACGTCCGAGCACAAGCGGCTGAGTGGGTGAATTGCCGATCTCATTCTGGGGCAACCACAAGGCGGGTGCCTTAACTCGTTCTGCCCCACCAAATCCAAAGTGCTCGCCACCCACGACATTGACGAGCTTGCTTGCGGGCAGCCAGTCGCCCTGATTATCGGTGACCCATATCTGGCCCTCGGTACTAACGCCAATACCATTGGGAGTACGGAGGCCTTTTGCCAGGATTTCCAGCTTGCCGGACCTGCTGTCTACGCGAAAGATGCTGCCTCGGTCAGCGACCTGCAGCTTGCAGCTCTTACCTCCAAGCTCCACGCATACCGACAAGCCACCATAGAGATAGCCTTCATGTGAGACCAGACCGAAACCGAACTCATGGAAGTTCGGTGTCGCCTCCCAGGCATCACTCAGATTCTTGTAGGTATCGAAAAACCCGTCCGTATTGGTGTCGATCAGTTCAGTGAGTTCTTGCTTCTGCATAACAAACAGGCGCTGGTCGACAATGGCGAGTCCAAGTGGTTCATGCAGGCCCTCCGCTACGCGTGCGACTGAAGGCTGCCCCGTCGCCCAGTCTTGTATGCGATACACCGCACCATCGCGGTCCCAAGTCGCAATATATAGGCTGCCCGTGTTATCTAGGGCCATTCCTCCCACGGCTGGAGTGAAGCCGTTCGTTAGTAGCGACTGTACCGACATGGCTGGATGCAGTCCGGCGGGTTTATTTACCGGTATCGCATCGTAGGTATGGCTGAATTGTTTACGCAGCTCCAGTACATCCGCAGGCAGGGCGCCTTCATTGCCGGTAAAACTAAGGATATGTTTCAGCATTTCCGCAGCCTGGGTTTCAGACAGATCCAAGTGCGCTGGCATCGGGGTTTCTCCCCATTCACCGCGGCCGCCATAAATAATTTTTCCGATCAGGTCTGCGCGAGATCGTCGTCCATTTTTGAAGCGCTGCGCGATATCGCTCCATGAGGGGCCGACAATCCGCTCATGCTCGGAGTGACAACTCAGGCAGTCACTTTGCTCAATTGCCTGCCCCCCTTTTGAGCCTGGCTCAGCGTTATCCGTCGCAGCCACAATGGGTGCGGGAACCCTGTCGAGACGAATCGGGATATCGTGACTTTTACCTTCAGACAGGACCTGTCCATCAGTTCCTGCAAGCTGGCTGCCGACAATGCGAACATCCACGCCCTGCGATTTTTCTACCAGCGTCAGCCTTCGAGAAAACACCGGGGCGTCCGAGCTAAGATTGACCTGAGGCATTTCCTGAATCTGGGCCTCGCCTACATCGCTTATTAGGCGGTAATTCAGATGTAACTCCGCGCCATCATCGATCAGCGAATAAGATAGAAACTTTGGCTGCGCAGGCTGCCATTCAGCATTTGTCTTGCGCATCCACCACTGATCGGTGTGTAGCTGTCGCAAGTAGGCGATGCCGCTACTGTAGGGCTCCCCTCCCTGACCACCATCGAATACCGGCCCATCGAGACGCAAGTCACCTTTCCAGAGCTGGTAGGGCGACATACGCTCGAGGCTGTAGCTGAGCCAATAATCAGGGGCTATGGAAAGATTCAACATCCTCGGCTGACCATCGAGGCTGGTCCTGAACACCCAGGGGCTGCGACCCCGCCCCGGGTAGTCTCTTCGCTGCCAGCTAGCGATATCGGGTTTCATGGTGGGAAATGCTTGCTGCCAGATATGACGCCAGAAGTCACTGGTGGATAGTTCATTTACCTGCTGGCGAAAATCTTCCGGTTGCAGTTGCAGCCAAGCCTTGAAGCCAAGCCAACCGCTGGCTGCAAAGACGATTGGCCAGATCAAGAGGTGTCTCGCATACCCTTTCACTACATTTTTCCGCCGGCTGATAACTTGCTCTCACGCTGCGTTTCGATTCCTGATACTCAGTGTCCGCCAGTGTAAAGGCGATCGGTTGTCGACCCGTCAAGCGGCTGCCTGAAATCGATGATCAAATACCCCAGCTCCAGTTAATCTCCATGCCGAACATCCGCGGCGGCGTGCGGTTCTTTCCCGCCACGCCCAGGTTGTCACCCAGAGCCACACCAGCCCCGTAGTCGAGCGTGTCTTTCAGATTGTTGACAAACAATGCTACGCGCAGGTCTTCTGATGGTACCCAGGTCAACCGCCCATTGAACACTTCACTCTGCCCCAGCGTGGCACCGGAGTAGTTAAACGCTGCGGTGTCAAAGCCGATATATAGCTCGGACTGGTAAAAGTAATGCAGACTGGGAATCACCATGCCAATGGGTGTGAACCATTCGTAGGACAGCATTGCGCTGCGATTGTGTTCGGGCACAAGGGCAAAGGGTTCTTCAGAGCGATCCGATAAGGAGCCATCAATCTCGCTGACCAGGTACTCGCGATACTGGGCATCGGTGTAACCCATGCTGGCGTTGATCGAAAGTGCGTCCAATGCCAGTGTGGCTTCGAATTCCGCACCCTGCACAACGGCCTCACCCGCGTTGGTAACGAAGACGATAACATCGGTTGGCCCATTGGGCCCTTGCTCCGCCTGAGTGATCTGAATGTCGGTGTAGTCCATGCGATAGATCGCGCCGTTCAGGCGCAGTCGAGATTGCCAGCCATCGAACTTGAAGCCAATTTCTGTATTGTTCAGGACTTCGGGTTCAAAGCGGCTTAGGCGCTGGCCACGCAGCGCGAGTCCGCCACCTTTGTAACCTTGCGAGGCAGTGAAATACGTCATCAGGCTATCCAATCCAAGTGTATCCAACACTGCATCGTTGGCGAACCAGGTTAGCGTCAACAATGGCGTGGTTTGGGAAAAGGTTTCTTCGAATTTTGCGCTACCCACTTGGTTGTATGGAATCGGTGGATTGATGGCATCAATGGCATCAAATTGTGCTTTGGTAACGGGGTTATAGATACCGCCCTGCGCGTGAATCAGCCCGCGAGCCAGGCCGTAGCTGGTGAAGTCGGGCTGGTAATTGATGATGTCGCGATATTTTTCATCGCGCGTGTAGCGAACGCCCAGCGTCAACTGCCAGTTTTCGGCAAAATCCCAGCTACCCTGCACAAAGCCAGCCAGGGTGGTGTTGTCGAAGTTAGTGATATTGGCATTGGCGCTGAGGAAGGGCAGCACAAGATTGGAGCCGGTGCCGGGAATCAGAAACTCAGTCGGAATGCCAATCAGACCGTTGTTGCCCACCACTTGCGCGTTGGGAATATCGTCAATTATTTCATGGGCATAGAATAAGCCAAAGGTCAGGTCGAGGGTATCTTCGAGAAAAGCGCCATTGAACTTGAGTTCCTGGGTGATCTGGCTCCGGCGCTCGTCGGCGATATCCTGTCCATCGGCTTCCAGCACACGGGTAGCACTGTACGCTCCGGTTCGAATCACGCTGAAACTCGTATAGTCCACATCATCGACAAAGCCGATATTGTCCTGCCCGGTCCAGGAGGTGATGCTCTCGACATCGAACAGGGACAGCTGCCACGTGGCAGTCAATGCCAGCATCGTGGTTTCGACATCGTAGACGCTGTCTTCCGGGGTCACCCCAACCTTGCCGTCATGCACCAGCGGCGCTTCGTTGGCACACTGCTGGCCGAGAGAGATGTCTTCCCGGTGAATAGCAAAAAAGGCAACCGAGGCATTGGGGTTTAGTAATTCACAGGTAGCGGACAGGCCTCTTTCATGCTGTTGGCTATGAAAAGCGAATGCGTCCAGCAGCAGCTTGTCGCTGACGTCCCAGGTCAGCCGCGCCGATACCGCACGCCGATCTTCGTCCCGGTATGTGCGACCATCGACGATGTTCTTTTCATAGCCGTCCATTTGCTTGTCACTGAAATTCAGGCGAACTCCCATTTTGTCCGCGAGCGGAACGTTCATGCCCAGCTTGATATTCTGCCGACCATAATTCCCGTAGGTCACTCCCAATGTACCGTCAAAGCCTTGGTAGTGCGGTGCCTTAGTTTCGATCAGCATCGCACCGCCAGTATTATTCTTGCCAAACAGGGTGCCTTGGGGGCCGCGCAAAATTTGAATGTTTGCCACATCGACCGCGTCCATAACCAGCGCATCCTGCCTGGGAATGTAAATACCGTTTAAATACTGGCCGACACCCGGATCATTCTCTGGATTGGTCTGCCGTTGACCGATTCCTCGGACAAAGATCGAGGCGCTTTTCGCTCCATTTGTAATCGAGACGTTGGGCACCACGGACTTGATATCCATAATCCCGGTAATACCAGCGTCCTCCAGTGCATCGCCGCTAATGGCCGATACGGAGATAGGCGTATCCTGGAGGTTTTCTGCACGGCGCCTCGCTGTGACTACTACCTCTTCAAGCTGAGCATAAGCTTTGGTGGAAGAGCCGATCCATATCGCTGGCATAGACACCGTAGCCAGTACCCCACCCATTAGAGTCTTTTGCCAGGCCGTATATTTTTTATTGTTGTTCATCATTTTGCTCCCGCAGTTGCGTTTGTAGCAGAAATGTCAGTTCGTAGGTGCGGCCACAGACTCGCGAATAACCAGCTCGTGTGGGACGAACTCTCGCCCGCTACTCGCAGACTCGCTGTCTTTGATGCGATCGAGCAGGCGCCGCATCACACGCTCGCCAATCTCACCAGCAGGCTGACTGATCGTGGTCAGCGGGGGATCGGTAACTTCTGCGTATCGAATGTCGTCGAAGCCAGCAATCGAAATATCGCCTGGCACCGACAGGCTGGCCGCCTTTACCTCGCGCAGGCAACCGATCGCCATTTCATCCGTGGCGCAAAATATCGCGCTAGGCCGGCTCTTCCCACTCAGCAATGCGCGCGTCGCCGCGCGCGCACCGTTAATCGTGAGGCCGCCGTCAATAACCCAGCCGTCCTCAACCCGCAACCGCGCCGCCTGCATGGCTTGCCGATAGCCAATCTCGCGGTCTTTGGTAAGCAGCGAAGAAGACTGACCGCTAATCATTGCGATACGCCGGTGTCCCTGGGCGATCAGATAGTCCGTCATCTCCGAGGCGGCAGCCGCATTGTCGATCTGCACGCTCGGCAGGGCAGAAAGTTCCGGTGACACCGTCTCACAGCCAACGACGATCGGCAGCAGCTGCTTGCCGCCGGACGCCATAATTTCCGTGCCGAACGGCGACACGCTCGCCAGCAGTATCACGCCGTCGGTCTGATTCGATACCAGCATCGATCCGATCTTGTCCGCCGTCATCGTGTTGAACTGCGTTTCCTCGATCACAACGGAATAGCCGCTGGTTTCCGCGACGGCCCTGATGCCTCGCATGACCTCGGTAAAAAAGGGATCTCCCACTGATGGCAAAACAACCATCACCAGATTGGTACGCCCACGGCGAAAACTCTGAGCCAACCGGTTTGGTGAGTAGCCGGTTCTTCGAACCGCGTCCTCTACCTTGGCCCGGGTCTTCTGGCTGACCTTTTCCGGCGTGTTCATACTGCGCGATACGGTCCCTATGGATACACCGGCGAGCCGCGCGACATCTTTTATCGAAAAATCAGCCATGGGTATCCCGTTGTTTGATTTTGATGGCTTTGCCTCATTCTCCCACAATGACAATTAAAACGTTTTCATATTGAATGTCAACTCGCCTGCAGCAGCCCTCAATCGGAACTCTCGCGCCAATCCAGCATAAATAAATTTATTAACTTATAAAACATATGGTTAATAAAATTAAAGCACTATAAATCGATCGTGATAAGCACCGTTATCCGCATCAACGCTTGCAGTTTTCGGGAGAGAAAGCTAGGATTAAAACGTTTTCATTAGCATTCTGAGGGCGTCGGTCAGGTGTCAACGATTCTCGGTATTGATCTGGGCACACAAAGCCTGAAAGTCGTTTTCTATGACTTCGAGGCTAGGGAAACGGTTGCCGTCCACAGCGCCCCACTCGATCTCCACCAGCATGACAACGGTGTGGCCGAGCAGCGGGCCGAGTGGTGGCTGAACGCTCTGCAACAGGCCCTGCGACAAGCCAGCAAAAAGGTCCGGCAAAGCGTCGTTGCGATCGGTGTCTCAGGGCAACAGCATGGATTTGTGCCGCTCAACCGGGCAGGACAAGTACTGACGCCAGTAAAACTCTGGTGCGACACCTCCACCCGTCGCGAATGCGATGCGGTGATGCGCGCCGCCGGCGGATTTGATGCTTGTATCGCAGGCGCCGGCAATCCGATCCTGCCAGGCTACACCGCGTCAAAAATACGCTGGTTTCGCGATGCCCACCCCGACCTCTATGCCCGGATGGATAAGATCCTTCTGCCCCACGACTATGTGAACTTCTACCTCACCGGCGAAGCCTGTATGGAGGCCGGCGACGCATCCGGAACCGGCTTTCTCGACATCAGAACGCGCAAATGGTCCGAGTTGATGCTGGCGGCCATTGACCCGGAACGGGATCTGCGAGCCTGCCTGCCCGAGGTGCAAACCGCGAACAAACCGATCGGCACCTTGCTGGCATCAGTGGCGGATGAGCTGTCTCTGCCGCCGGGCGTGCCCGTATCCGCCGGCGGGGGCGACAATATGATGGGGGCGATCGGAACCGGCAACGTGATTCCCGGCGTCCTGACGGTCAGCCTGGGCACATCCGGCACGTTATACGCACACTCTGATGTCCCGGTAATCGACCCGACCGGCAGCATTGCCGCGTTTTGTTCTTCCACCGGCGGCTGGCTGCCGCTGCTCTGTACGATGAACTGTACTATCAGTACGGAATTAATACGGCGGCTGGTAGCTACCGACAGCCGCGAATTCGAATCACAAATTAACGCCGCGCCGCCGGGTTCGAAGGGTGTGATGACATTGCCGTTCTTCAATGGTGAACGCACACCCAATCTGCCAAACGCCAAAGGCGTCGTACTGGGGCTCGATGGGCGCAATACGGAACCCGCAAATGTATTGCGTTCCGCCGTCGAGGGCGCCACTTACGCGCTGCGCTTCGGTCTAGATCGCCTGCAGGAACTGGGAATTTCCAGTAACAAAATCGTACTGACCGGCGGTGGCGCCAACAGTGCGACTTGGCGACAAGTGGTCGCCGACGTGTTCAACATGTCAGTCACGGTACTGCAGCAGCAAGAAGGTGCGGCATTCGGTGCGGCACTGCAGGCGCTCGCGGCGCTGAACGGTCGGCAAACGGACATGCCGACACTCGTTAGCGAGCACATAGAGCGCGACGTCCAGCGGTGTTGCGACCCACGCCCGGCGATGGTCGATATCTACAACGAGGGGTACAACGCATACAGCCAGGCAGTCGAGACTATCTCCGCCTTGTACACAACGCCCACGCAAAAAAACCGAAGAGGAAGCAGCCAATGAGCCGCAGGGTATTTATCGGTGATACGGAATACTTTCCGGGTATCGAACAGATCAACTACGAGGGCCCCGAATCAGACAACCCGCTTGCATTCAAAGCCTATGATCCCGCACGAATCGTTGCGGGCAAACCCATGGAAGAGCATCTGCGTTTTGCTGTGTGCTACTGGCACAGCTTTTGTGGCGGTGGCGCCGACCCTTTCGGCCCGGACACCCGATCACCTGCATGGGCAAAAAAAGCGGATCCGAATGCCCGGGCACCAGCTCGCATGGACGCCGCGTTTGAGTTTTTTACTAAATTGAATGTGCCCTACTGGTGCTTCCACGACGTCGATATCGCCTGGGAAGGCGCAAGCGTTGAAGAATCCGAGCGTAACCTCCAGGCAATGGTTGAGCTGGCGAAGGCCCGCCAGCAGGAAACCGGCATAAAGCTGCTGTGGGGCACCGCCAATCTATTTTCCAATCCGCGCTATATGAATGGCGCTGCCACCAACCCGAACTTCAATGTGCTTGCCTACGCGGCAGCGCAGGTCAAAGCGGCATTGGATGCCACCGTCGAGCTCGGGGGTGAGAACTACGTTTTCTGGGGTGGTCGAGAAGGCTACGCCAGTCTCCAAAACACCGATACCAAGCGGGAACTCGAACACTTTGCTATGTTCCTGGAGAAGGCGCGGGATTATGGACGATCCATCGGGTTCAAAGGCAGCTTCCTGATTGAACCCAAACCGATGGAGCCGATGTATCACCAATACGATTTTGACGCACAGACCGTGATCGGCTTCCTGCGCCAGCACGGGCTCGACCGCGACTTCAAACTGAATATCGAGGCCAACCACGCCACGCTGGCCGGGCACACATTCGCGCATGATCTGCGTATGGCTGCAGACGCCGGCCTGCTGGGCTCCATTGATGCCAATCGGGGCAACTCGCAAAACGGCTGGGATACCGATCAATTCCCCACCGACCTCTATGACACGGTACACGCCATGATGGTCGTACTCGAAGCGGGAGGCCTCGGCCGCGGCGGCTTGAACTTCGACGCGAAGCTGCGCAGGGAATCCACCGACCTCGAAGACCTGTTTATCGCGCACATTGGAGGCATGGATTGCTTTGCTCGCGGGCTGATTATCGCGAACCGCATCACCAACGACGAACGCTACCGGGCATTAAAGTACGGCCGTTATTCAAGCTTTGACAGTGGCGACGGAAAGCGCTTTGAAGCCGGAGAACTGAGTCTCGCTGATTTGCGAAATCTGGCGGCAACCAATGGTGAACCGCAGCAGCTTAGCGGCAAGCAGGAATTGATTGAGAACCTGATCAACGATTTTATCGTTCGGTGCTGAAAGCCGTCAACAAATAATAAAAGGATGATTCTCCGTGACTTCCAAACTGACTGAAGTAACAGAAAAGGAATACGCAAAAGCATTTTCACCGGATATGAAACGCTCCAGCTTGCTATTGATCAAGGGCATGCTGCTGCACCCGATCTTATTCTTCAAAACCCTCAGGAAACATCCGAACCTGGAAAACCACTTCGACGAATACGCACCACGCGTCTCCTTTGGTCGAACGGATCATCCGCTGGACGATATAGGGCCGATGCAGAGTGCATTCACAGCACTGCCAAAATTGCTGTACAGATCGGCGCAATCGGTATTGAGCGTGGAGCTACTCACGCAGGATGGCAATCAATTTCGGTTTCGGGCCAGGGCATTTAATATCTTCAGCCTGATCCGTCCGGAAAATTTCTACAAACATGTTTATGACATAGAAGGCAAAAAGACTGCCGCTCTGCTGAATCTGCATATCGACATCCCACGAGATGATGTCGTTCGTGTCCGGCTACGCAAGGATGATTCATTCGATGAATCCTTTACGCCCATGGTAGCAAACAATGTCGCAGACGAGACCTGCAAGGTTGAGCTGACGGAAAACGAGGACCACTACTGTCTGCGCACCCGCAAGCTGAGCCTGCGTATTTACAAAACTGATTTCCGCATTGAGCTGTATGATAGCGCCGGCAAAAAAATCACCACGACAGGCGGGCGGACGGACAACCACTTCGGCATCGCATTCGACTCCTATCCGCTGGGGTTTATTCGCGACAGGCGCTACAAGCACTGGTACGCAGTTAACGCCTTCGACCTGTCACACGATGAATCGATTTACGGGCTAGGCGAACACTTCGGCCCATTGAACAAAGTCGGTGAAACGCTGCGGCTGTATATCAACGAGGGGATAGGAAACTCCACGGGGCGCGTTTACAAGACGACGCCTTTCTATGTCAGCACACGGGGTTATGGTGTGTTCTTCAATCAGACACAGCCGATGACTTTTTGGTTGGGCTCGAAGGAAAAGTCCAAAGTCCAGGTTGCGGTCGAGGAGCAGGCGCTTGACTACTACCTGTTCGTCGGTAGCATCAAAAATGTGCTCGACCGCTATACCCACCTGACCGGCAAGGCCCCGGTACCGCCGAAGTACTCCTTTGGCACCTGGGTCTCCAGAATGTCCTACACATCCCAGGAACAAGTGCTGGCAGTCGCCGACACGCTGCGCGAAAAACAATTTCCGGCGGATGTAATCAATCTTGACGTGAGTTGGTTTAAAGAAGATTGGGGGTGTGATTGGCAGTTTGAGCCAAGCCGTTACCCCGACCCCAAGGCGATGTGCGCCCAGTTGCATGATAATGGTTTCAAGCTGTCGGTATGGCAGGAGCCGTATGTATTGAAAGGCACTACCCCCTGGCGAGAAGCTCAGGACCAGAATCTGGTGGCAAGGAGCCGTGTTCCATTCACGTTCTGTGGCCAGTATGAGGCAGCACCGATCGACTTTACTAACCCAGAAGCCGTGTCTTGGTACAAGAATCGCCTCATCAGACCGCTACTTGAAATGGGCGTGGATGCCATCAAAACCGATTTTGGTGAGGGCATTTTGCCGACCATGCAGTTCCAGGGAGGCACCGGCCACGACCTGCACAATGTTTACCCTTTGCTCTATAACAAGGCGGCCTTTGAAATCACGCAGGAGGTGCATGGCGAGGAGAACGCCCTGGTCTGGGGCCGCAGCGCTTACGCGGGGTCGCAACGCTATCCGGTGCAATGGAGCGGCGATAACGCATCTACCTTCGGCTCAATGCAGGCTTCCCTGCGCGGCGGACTGAACTACGGTTTGTCGGGTTTCACATTCTGGAGCCAGGACACAGGTGGCTTCGCGGGCGAACCAACCGATGAACTGATGATACGTTGGACCCAGCTTTCGATATTCCAGTCGCACTTTCGGTACCACGGGCTCTACCCCTTCCGGGAACCGTGGCAGTTTTCCGAGACGGCCCAGGACGTTCTGCGAGAATACCTGAATTATCGCTACCAGCTGATACCATACTTGTATAGCGAGTCCTTTGATTGTGCCGCTTCCGGGCTGCCTGTGCTGCGCCCGCTGGTCGTCGACTACCAGCACGATCGCACAGTGCACAATATAGACGATCAGTTCCTGTGCGGCCGGAATATTCTGGTTGCCCCCATCATGCGCGAGGATGCGACCCGAACGCATTATCTCCCCACGGGCGTGTGGTATGACTTCTTCACCAAGGCATCCCGCTCCGGTGGACAATGGATAACCGAGGATTACTCGCTGAACCGTCTGCCGGTGTGGCTGAAAGGCGGCTCTGTGATTCCGCTAGGGCCGGTCGTGCAGAGCACGAGCGAGCTGACCGAGGAAACGCCGCTGGAACTTATTGCTTTGCTGGACGAGAACGATAAGGCAAGTGCGCGGATTCAGCTCAACCGTAATCGCATATCAGATATCTCCGTTGAGCGACGGGAAGACCAGTACGTGGCGACGATTGGCAATGACTTTCCATTGCGGCGCGTTCGTGTATTTACTCCCGGCGGAGAAATTACTGAAGATAATATTGTCCTGAAGAATTCAGACCGATCAAGCTAAAGCAAGAGGATAGCTCGGGCCTTCGCACTGTAGAGATAGAGAGAACTAATATTGAGCCTCGAGCAAGCTCCGACTCCAATTTTCGTACCCGGGAGTAACACAGGATGAAGAGCTATCCGGACTGGATGAAACTGAATCCTAAATCCCAATACTGCTTAGCATTAACACTACTGGGATCGACTTTGGGTTTTGCCAGTGACCCCCCATTGGAGTCCATGCTAGTCACCGCTAACGCTCCGGTAGAGCAAGCCAGAAACTGGCTGGAAGACCGGAATGCTATCTCGAGCGGCGACATGCAGCTGCAACAACCACTCGATATTAACCAGCTGCTCGACGGGATTGAAGGCGTCTATGTCTCAAGAGAGGGAGGGCCTGGCGGTGTAAACAGCGTATCCATTCGTGGTGCGGAGCCTAACTTCACGGTGGTTCTGGTAGATGGCGTTGCTCTGAATGACCCCACCAACACTCGGGGGGGCTCCTTCGATACGTCCACCGTGTCGCCCGATCATGTGAGTCGGGTAGAGCTTATCAAAGGTCCGCACAGCCTTGCCTACGGCTCAGACGCGCTAGCCGGTGTGGTTAAACTAATTACGGCCCCCGACCGTGAAGAACGCACCAGCCTAAGGTTTTATAGCGAAGCACAGCAGTACGGCGCCGCTCGCCACTCTGGGAGCGCGACGCTGGCAAATGAACGCCACGCCTTAAGTGTGCAGGCAACCAGGGAAGACAGCGGCAGCGTATGGCAAGGCAGCAGCCGCGCGCTGACCGAAGGTGCTGCTCACTATCGGTTTGGTCTGGAAAACACGCTGTTGCAGATTGGCGGCCGCCACGCCGATTTTGAGAAAGTCGCTTACCCTGAACAGAGTGGTGGGCCGGAGTTTTCCCGGAACGATGATCGCGATCGCAGCGACGGTCGGGATCAAACAGCTTACCTGAGTGGCGAATTATCACCCTCTGAAAACTGGCGGCTGGCTGACCGCGACACGAGCCAAAAGATCTCCCGACCAAACTCGGCAGCTGCCGACAGCAGGCCAATCTGCACTATACTGATCTCCCTGATAACGCGAACACACGGCTCCACATGTTGACTGACAATACCTTTAAACCGCCCTTGATCATTGTTGCAGCGCTGCTGTCGGCGCTCATTTCCGCATGCGGAGACAGCCGCCCGAAGTCACCAGAAGGTATGGTTTATATTCCCGGCGGCGAGTATACAAGGGGGCTGGAGCACCCCATGATGCCTGAGGCCGCCCCCTTGCATAAGGTGCGCATTTCCCCGTTTTTTATCGACGCAACCGAAGTGACAAACAGCGACTTTGCAAAATTTGTCGATGCCACTGGCTATAAAACGGTCGCCGAAAGGCCCATCAATCCCGAGGATTACCCCGGTGTCGACCCGGCCTTGCTGGTACCGGGCTCGCTGGTGATTGTTTCCCCGGCGCACCCTGTCAATCTGAGCAACTATTCCCAGTGGTGGCGCTACGTTCCGGGAGCGAGCTGGAAACACCCCGAAGGCCCGGAAAGCAACCTGGAGGGGCGCGAAAACCATCCCGTTGTCCACATCGCCTGGGAGGATGCGACCGCCTACGCGGAGTGGACGGGGAAACGGCTGCCGACGGAAGCAGAGTGGGAATACGCCGCACGCGGCGGGTTATCCCAGGCCGAGTTTGCGTGGGGCAACGACGCCAGACCTGACGGAAAAATAATGGCCAATACCTTTCAGGGAGACTTTCCCCACAACAACACGGCCGAAGACGGCTATTCCTTCACCGCCCCGGTAGGTTCTTACAAGCCAAACAATTACGGCCTCTATGACGTCAGCGGCAATGTCTGGGAATGGGTCAGTGACTGGTATTCGCCTGGCTACTACTCGCAGTTTCGCTCGACCTCGATCGCCGACAACCCAGCGGGGCCCAAAAACCTCAACGGCGCGCTGCGGGAAAAAGTACAGAAGGGAGGGTCTTTTATGTGCACCGATAACTATTGCGCCCGCTTCCGACCCGGCGCCCGCGGCCACGGAGACCCGTTGACCAGCAGCAACCATGTCGGCTTTCGTTTGGTGCAGGATCTGAACTGACAGCCTGCGCTGCCTAGTCGATGACACTGCCCCAATAGCGCGTCGGGTCATCGAGACCGGCCGCCGTGAAGCCTTCGCGGCGCAGATAACAGCTGTCGCACTTGCCGCAGGCCCGGCCATCAGCGTCAGCCTGATAGCAGGACACGGTCAGCGCGTAGTCCACCCCGAGTACCATACCCCGCCGGATTATCTCACCCTTACTGAGGTCGATCAGCGGCGTGCGAATACGCAGCGGATGCCCTTCGACTCCGGCCTTTGTCGCCAGATTCGCCATGCGCTCAAAGGCCTCAATAAAGTCAGGGCGGCAATCCGGGTAGCCGGAATAATCGACCGCGTTCACGCCAATAAAAATATCGTCGGCGCCCAGCACTTCTGCCCAGCCCAAACCAATCGACAGAAAAACCGTGTTTCGCGCCGGAACGTAGGTCACCGGAATACCCGCCTCATCGCTGTGATCAGGCACGGCGATGGTGTTGTCGGTGAGGGCAGAGCCGCCGATGGCGGTTAAATCGAGAGGAATTACCTTGTGTTCGACAGCGCCGAGGGCTTTCGATACGCGCTCTGCTGCCAGCAATTCTGCTCGGTGGCGCTGACCGTAGTCGAAGGCCAAGGTGTAACAGTCATAGTCCTCAGCCCGAGCCATGGCCAGAACCGTGGCGGAATCCAGACCGCCGGATACCAGTATTACTGCGCGCTTGGGTGTCGTCATGCCTCAGTGCCCGGGTTCATCATTCCAGAGAAGTTTGTGGAGTTGCAGCTGAAAGCGCACCGGCAGATTGTCCTGCACGATCCAGTCCGCCAGTTCGGTGGCATTCTGCTGACCAAAGCTCGGTGAAAACAGGACTTCCCCGGCCCGCTCGTTCAGACGGTACTGGTCTAGCTGCAGTCGCGCCCAGTCGTAGTCGCGGCGCGAACAGATCACGAATTTCACCTGATCATGTTTGGTCAAAAGCGGAATGTTGTCCCACAGGTTGCGACTACTTTCCGCCGAGTCCGGCGTTTTCAGATCCAGCACCCGCGAGACCCGCGCATCGACTTTGTCGATCGGCATCGCCCCGCTGGTTTCCAGCGAGACCTGGTAGCCCGCATCACACAGCGCGCTGAGCAAAGGGATACATGAGGGCTGGGCCAAGGGCTCGCCCCCGGTTACGCAGATATAGCGCGGCGAGAAAGCGGCCACCTGCTCCAATACCTGGGCCTGAGTGAGTCGCTCACCGCCGTGGAAAGCATATTCCGTGTCGCAGTACTGACAGCGCAGCGGGCAGCCGGTCAGTCGCACAAATACGGTGGGCAGGCCCACAGTCAGGGCTTCCCCCTGAAGGGAATAGAAAATTTCGGTGATACGCAGACTGGTGTCGGTCATAAATACAAAAATCCCGGCATCAGCCGGGATAGGAAGTCCGGGGAAGGCAATGATACCCGATCGTCAGAAATTATCCTGCAGGAATTGCCGGGCAAACTTGATCGCAGAGCGACCGCTGTTGCCGTGCTCGGCTATCAGCTCATTAAGGATTTTCCTGGATGCCGCCTGATTACCCGACAGAAAATGCACTTTGCCGAGCTTGTACATGGCATCGGGCACCTTGCTGTGATCCGGATATTGCTTCAACAGCGCAGAAAAAGCGGCTTCTGCGGCCTTGAGGTCGCGCGGGGATTTGACCAGCTGCAGCTCACCCGTCCAGTAAATCGCATTGGGAGCGTATTCACCCTGGGGGAAGCGGCGCAGAAAATCCTCAAACCCACTGATGGCCTGTTCAAACTGCTTGGCTTTAACCAGCTCGTAGGCTTCTCGGTAGGCATCGATTTCCTCGGCCGGCACAGCACCCGTTGAGCCGCTGACCCTACTGGAGTCGGTATCTGCCTTGGAGGAAGCACTGCTACCCCCGGAGCCGATTCGACGATCCAGTTCGATGTAGCGATCAAGACTCTGCTGTTTGAGGGTTCGAAGCTCGTGCCCCTGCTCTTCCACGATACCGCGCAATTCCATCAGCTCCCGTTGAAGGGTTTTCAACTGGCTGTAGATTTCCATCTGCAGGGATTGTTCGGTCGGGATTTCACCTGCGGCTTGCGCGGGCTTGTTACGGGCAGGAGGTTGAGAGGCATCATAGATCGGGGCTTGCGCCCACAACTGTGCCGACAGCATTGCTGCTGCCGGCATCAGGTATTTCAGTGTCTTCATTGTACCGCTATGTCTGGCTGAATTACTTCAGCTCGACGCGACGGTTTTGAGACCAGGCAGACTCGCCCTGACCGAAGGCCACCGGACGCTCTTCACCGTAGCTAACGGTTTCGATGCGGTAGCGGGAAATGCCATTCAGTACCATGTAGTCCGCAACAGCCTGGGCACGACGCTCACCCAGTGCAATGTTGTACTCACGAGTACCGCGCTCATCGGCATGCCCTTCCAGGCGGATAGTACCAACGGTGTCTTTCAGGCGCGCGATTTGCGCATCCAGGTCGTCACGCGCATCGGCAGTCAGCGTTGAAGAGTCGAATTCGAAGTAGAAAACGCTTTCAAGCTGAACCGCAGGCTCGGCCGGCTCCTGAGGCTGCGCAGCACCTTGATTGCCCGAAACAGACCCATCAAAGCCTGACAGAGACTGGCCGCTGTCTACTTCACCGCCTTCTTCTACGTCAGTACTTGAACAGGCCGCCAGCATCATCGCCGCAAACACCACACCCAACATCTGTAATTTTTTGATTTCCATGGACTTCCTCTATTTCTCCAATAAGTGTCTCTGGCTAGACAATACCACATTCAGCAGGTTCAAAAGAATGTGACGCTTTGCGACTACTGTCAACGAAAACTCGTGAAGTAGCCAACAATTACTTTAAAAATGGCGACCAGGACGGTTCTCTGACATCACCATAATCTGACGGCAAGCGATAGTGCACGCTGCCATCAACGGATACTGCTGCCAATACGCCTCTGCCTTCATGCTTTGTCGCATAGAGCAAAATCGTATTGTTGGGCGCCATACTCGGGGATTCATCCAGCGTGGTTTCGGTGAGGATGGATACCCGGTTGCGCTTTAAATCCTGCAGTGCAATGTGAAACTGCCCATTCACACGGTGCACCATAACAATGCCTTCGCCGCCTTCCAGCACCCGACCGCGCGCATTGTAGTCGCCCTCAAAGGTCAGGCGCTGCACGCGCTCGGAACGCAAATCGACGCGGTAGATTTGCGGCTTGCCACCCCGATCCGAGGTAAAGATCAGCGAGTTGTTGTCAATCCAGTCAGGCTCGGTATCAATCGCGAAGTGATTGGTTACTCGCCGCAAGGCTCGCGTCGCCACGTCCATCACGTAAATCTCCGGGTTGCCGTCCTTGGACAGCACCATGGCCATCGACTTGCCGTCGGGCGACCAGACCGGGCCACCGTTGATCCCGGAGAAATTCGTTAACTGAACACGCTGCGCGGTATCCAGGTTGTGCAAATAGATTGCTGGACGGGTGGTTTCAAAGGACACATAGGCAATGACTCTGCCGTTGGGTGCCCAGGTTGGTGCGAGGATTGGCTCACTCTGCTCAAGCAGCACCTGCTCGCGGGCGCCGTCAATATCACTCATCACCAACCGGAAAATCTGATTCCCACCCTCCAGTCTGCGCGCGGAAACATACAGGAGCTTGGTCGCAAAAGCGCCTTTAATATTTGTTATTTTTTCATATATCTGATTGCTGATGCCGTGAGCCATATCCCGGATGTTGGCTCGCCCACCGCGCTGCTCTCCGGACAGCATCTTGCGCTGCAGGTTGACGTCGAACAGGCTGTACTCGGCGGCATAGCCCCCTTCCGGCAGGGCCCGGGTTTTACCGATAACCAGGTAATCGACACCGATTGAGCGCCAGTCACGGTAGAAGACTTCACTTTCCGACTTGGGCTGACTCAGCATGTCAGCCGGACTCATGGGCTCAAACTGACCAGTGCGATGCAGATCCGAACCGACAATGGACGCGATGCTGTCGGGCGGGGCAGTGCCTGCCTCCCAGCCGAAGGGCACGATGGCTATCGATACCGGCCGGTCGCTGCCTCGAGTAATTTCAATGGTCAACTCCGCCTGCACCAGGGCGCTCACTAACATGCCGCCACACAGCAGCAGGCTGGCCACTATCTTTCTCATCGCCGCAAATCCTCCGGTCGGAACTCAAATACAAATGACTCGAAATACTCTTTAAACACCCGGTATTCCAGTTCTTTCAATTCTGGGAAACCGCCCACTTTCTGAACGGCGCGCACCGCCGAGCGGTCAAAAGCCGAATCGCCGCTGCTGTCGATAACCTGCACATCCACCAGTTCGCCTGTCGGAATCAGGCGGATGCGCAACTTAACCACCATGCCGTTGCGGGCACTCGGGGGCCGACTCCAGGCCAGGCTGACCGCCCGGCGAATTTTCTGGGAATAGGTTGTCGCAGCCTGAACATCTTCCTGTTCCTGAAACAGCTCTTCATCTTCCGACAGCGCACTTTCCAGTTCCCGACGCTGCTGCGCTTTCAACGCTTCCTGACGCTCTCGCTCAGCCCTTTCCCGTTCCGCCTTTTGCTTAGCCTCATCGACCTTGGGCTTGGGCGCAGGTTTCGGCTCAGGCTTGGGTTCCGGTTTTTTGGGCTCGGGCTTCGGTTCGGGTTTAGGTGCTGGCTCTGGCTTAGGTTGAGGCTTTGGCTTGGGCGCTGGCTTGGGTTTCGGCTTTTCCAGAACCACCAGCTCGGCATTGACGAACTTGGGCATCGGCCGCACCAACAACTTATCCTGGGCATCCGGTAGACCATATATAAGCAGCGCAATGCCGAGACCATGCATCAGCAAGGTTAGCAGGAGCGGTTTAACAAATGAGCGCCACATAGGCTAGCGAGGGTTCTCCGTCACCAGACCGACGGACGGTGCGCCGGCGCTCTGCAGGGCGGCCATCAGGGTGACCACTTCACCATAACGCACGGCTTCATCGCCCCACACCAGCACCTTGGTTTCGGGTTTCTGCTTCATGACCTTGCGCACCCGCTCGGTAATATCATCGAGCGGGCGGGCCTTCTCGGCGTCGCCCATATTGATATAGAGGCTACCGTCGGCCTTCACCGAGACAATCAGCGGCTCGTCGTTCTGCTCACCCATTGGTTCAGCGGGCGCTTTGGGCAGTTCGACCTGCACGCCCTGCATCAACAGTGGTGCAGTCACCATAAACACGATCAGCAGAACCAGCATGACGTCGATATAGGGAACGACGTTCATCTCCGCCATCGGCTTGCGTTTCTTGCGCGCAGCTTTCATGGCGCCCCCTTAGCGGCTGTGTACCTGACGGTACAGCAGGCTGGAAAATTCCTCGGCAAAGGTCTGGTATTTGTTTTCCAGAGAATCGGCGGTGGCCGAGAAGCGGTTAAAGGCAACGACCGCGGGAATCGCAGCAAACAGCCCCATCGCGGTGGCTACCAGGGCTTCAGATATACCCGGCGCTACCACCGCCAGCGTCGCCTGATGCATGGTGGCCAGTCCCTGAAAGGAACCCATAATGCCCCACACCGTGCCTAACAGGCCGACATAGGGGCTGGTTGAGCCCACGGTTGCCAGAAAGGGCAGATTCTTTTCCAGGCTGTCGTCTTCCCGGGACATTGCAACCCGCATGGCGCGCTCGGCGGCATCCATAATCACTTCGGGGCTGGCGTTCTTGCGGCGCAGACGATTGAACTCTTTAAAACCGGAGCGGAAGATACTTTCGGTACCAATGGCGCGATAACCCTTTTCCGCCTTGGTACTGCCCTCCTGATAGAGGTCGCCCAGATCAATGCCCGACCAGAACTGCTGCTCAAACAAACGGTAGGCGCGCTGGGCGGCACTGAAGTACGACCAGCGCTGGATGATGACAAACCAGGACACCACCGAGGCCAGTACCAGAATGCCCATGATGCACTGTACAAACAGGCTGGCATTCAGAATCAGATCCATTATTGTGAGTTCGTGGTTCACCTTATTCTCCGTTTTGCAATTGCGCGCGCATATCAGCAGGTATTCTGCGGGGTTTCAAGCTCTGACGGTCAACACAGGCCACCTGAACAGTGCCCTGACACAAAATATCAGAGCCACGTCTCACACTCTGTTCAAAAGTGATGCCCACGCCCCGCACAGAAGAGACTGCCGCCGTGACCACAAGTTCATCGTCGAGTGTCGCCGGCTTCAGATATTTGACTGCCGTCTCAGTCACCACAAACATGCTGTCGTGACTGAAGATGGCGGTTTTGCCATAACCCGCAGCCCGCATCCACTCGGTGCGGGCCCGTTCCATAAACTTGAGGTAATTGACGTAATAGACGATGCCACCGGCGTCTGTGTCTTCAATATAGACGCGCAGCGGCAGGGAATATTCACGCATTAAGCCCCGCCCTCATCCGATACTGGCCCATCATCAGATAAGGGCAACTGATCCTGAGCCAGAGGCAGCTTTAAGCCAAAGTGGCGATAGGCACTCCGGGTGACCATGCGCCCGCGGGGGGTGCGCACGATATAGCCCTGCTGGATCAGGTAGGGCTCCAGCACATCTTCGATGGTGCCACGCTCTTCGCTGATCGCCGCCGCCAGTGAGTCGACGCCCACCGGGCCGCCGTCGAATTTCTCGATCATGGCCATCAGCAGGCGGCGGTCGAGCCGGTCAAAGCCAAGCGCATCCACTTTCAGCATATCCAGCGCGCGATCGGCAATGCCCTTGTCGATAACACCATCGCCTTTCACTTCGGCGTAATCGCGCACCCGTCGCAGCAGGCGGTTGACGATACGCGGCGTGCCCCGGGCACGGCGGGCAATTTCGAGTGCGCCCTCGTCGTCAATCTCAATACCGAGAATGCCGCCGGAGCGTTTGACGATATGGGTCAGATCCTTGACCTGATAGAACTCCAGCCGCTGCACAATACCGAAACGATCGCGCAGCGGTGAAGTCAACAGACCCGCCCGCGTGGTGGCACCGACCAGCGTAAAGGGCGGCAGATCCAGCTTGATGGAGCGCGCACCCGGCCCTTCGCCAATCATGATATCGAGTTGGTAGTCCTCCATCGCCGGATAAAGCACTTCTTCCACATGGGGGCTGAGGCGGTGGATTTCATCGATAAACAGCACGTCGCCCGGCTCCAGATTGGTCATCAGCGCGGCGAGATCACCGGCTCTTTCCAATACCGGACCCGAAGTCGTTTTCAGGGAAACGCCCATTTCATTGGCGAGAATGGACGCCAGCGTGGTTTTACCCAGACCGGGCGGGCCAAAGATCAGAGTATGGTCGAGGGGTTCACTGCGCTTGCGGGCGGCGCTGACAAAGATTTCCATCTGCTCGCGCACCGCTTCCTGACCTACGTAGTCGGCCAGCGTCTTCGGGCGTATCGCGCGATCCAGGCTTTCTTCCTGGGGATCGGTTTGCTCTGGCGCTATCAGTCGGTCAGTTTCTATCATCTTCGTCGCTGGACTAGTGGTGCTCTGCGGGCGAGATTCCCCTCACCCCGGCCCTCTCCCCAAGGGAGAGGGGGCTATTTGCCTATCATAGCTTTCAAAGCCTGACGGATTAAGTCTTCTACCGGCAAGCCTTCGCCTTCCACGGCCGCTATCGCGCGCGCCGCTTCCTGCGGTTTGTAACCGAGAGAGATAAGAGCTTCTTCGGCTTCGCTGGCAGCATCCACTTTTACCGGCGCTGCGTTCGGCAATCTGGCACCGGCCGCAGGTTCGTAATCCTTGAGCTTGTCGCGCATTTCAATCACTAAACGCTCTGCAGTTTTCTTGCCAACACCGGGCAGTTTCACCAGTGAGGCGGCATCGCCGGCCAGTACGAGCGCAACAAACTCGCCGACATCGACGCCGGAAAGCACCGTGAGCGCCAGTTTGGGGCCGACACCGTTGACCTTGATCAAATCGCGAAACAGGGCGCGGCTCTGGGCGTCGATAAAACCGAATAACTGCTGAGCATCCTCGCGCACAACGTGATGTGTTAGCAGGATCACTTCCGCGCCGAGTTCCGGCAACTGGTAGAGCGTGGTCATCGGCACCAGTACTTCGTAACCCACTCCGGCGCAGTCCACCAGCACTTCCGGCGCGCGTTTTTCAATTAAGGTGCCGCGAATTCTTCCGATCAAGACAATCTTCCCCTGCGCATCCGACCGCGCACGGTCGGCTGATTCAGTTTATTCAGGCTCTGCTGACTGTGGGCGTGACACAGGGCCGCGGCGAGCGCATCGGCGGCATCTTCCTGTGGCGCCGACGGCAGCGACAGCAGGGTTTTCACCATATGCTGTACCTGCTCCTTACTGGCGGCGCCGGTGCCCACCACCGACTGTTTGATCTGCCGTGCGGTGTATTCCGCCACCGGCAGACCGCGGCTGACACAGGCGGTGACCGCCGCCCCGCGCGCCTGCCCCAGTTTGAGTGCACTGCCGGCACTTTTCGCCATAAACACTTCTTCTACCGCCACTTCCGTGGGGCTGTGCTCTTCCAGAATTTCAGAAATACAGTCAAAAATGACTTTCAGGCGGGCAGGCAAGGGACCGACCGGCAGGCGGATAACACCGCTGCTGATATAGGTGTGCTGGCTGCCCTGACAGGCAATCAGGCCAAAACCGGTTTTTACAGAGCCGGGGTCTATCCCCAGAATGATGCGCATTGTCACCGCCTGCGGCGGCCAGACCCGCCCGTTGAGACGGGCGAGCGGCCTTCGTTATTCTATGCAGGGCAGTGTATCAGGAAAGGGCTTCCAGCACCGCGTCAGGGATGTCGGCGTTGGTATAAACGTTCTGCACATCGTCCAGATCTTCCAGCATATCGATCATGCCGAGAATGGTTTCCGCACCGCTTTGATCCAACTCCACGGTTGTGGCCGGTTTCATGGTCACTTCGGCGTTCGCAGGCTCAAAACCCGCTTCGATGATGGCGTTTTTTACCGCGGTGAATTCTTCCCAGGGCGTATAAATGTCGATGGAGCCATCGTCATTGGTGACCAGATCATCGGCACCGGCTTCCAGCGCCGCTTCCATCAGCGCGTCTTCGTCGGCGCCGGGTTCAAAGCTGATCAGGCCCACACGGCTGAACAGATAGGCAACCGAACCGTCAGTGCCCAGATTGCCACCGCGCTTGCTGAAAGCGTGGCGCACTTCCGCCACCGTGCGGTTGCGGTTGTCGGTCATGCATTCAACCAGCACCGCAACGCCCCCTGAGCCGTAGCCCTCATAGGTCACTTCTTCGTAGTTGCTGTCGTCACCATCGCCAGTACCGCGGGCAATTGCCTTTTCGATGGTGTCTTTTTTCATGTTGGCGGCCAGCGCCTTGTCCATGACCGCGCGCAGCCGGGGGTTGTCTTCCGGCACGCCGCCGCCCAGTTTGGCGGCGACCACGATTTCACGAATGATCTTGGTAAAAACCTTACCCCGCTTGGCGTCCTGAGCGGCTTTGCGGTGTTTGATATTGGCCCATTTGCTGTGACCCGCCATGATTTACCCCTGTTTTTCCTCAGTTTTGCGCAGACGGATATTAAGTTCGGTGAGCTGTTTGCTCTCCACCGCACCCGGCGCATCGGTCATCAGACAGGCGGCGGTCTGGGTTTTGGGGAAGGCAATCACGTCGCGGATCGATTTGGCGCCGGTCATCAGCATCACAATGCGATCCAGACCAAAGGCCAGACCGCCGTGGGGCGGGCAGCCGTATTTCAGTGCATCCAGCAGGAAACCGAACTTCTCGTCGGCCTCTTCCTCGCTGATACCCAGAATGCGGAATACCGCTTGCTGCATATCGCTTTTGTGAATACGAATGGAACCACCGCCCAGCTCGGTGCCGTTCAGCACCAGATCGTAGGCTTTGGACAAAGCCTCACCGGGATTTGCCTCCAGCTCTTCGGGCGAACAGGTCGGCGCCGTAAAGGGGTGGTGCAGTGAGGTCCAGTTGCCGCTGCCGTCTTCCTCGAACATCGGGAAGTCGACCACCCAAAGGGGGGCCCACTCGCGCTCGATCATGTCCAGGTCTTCGCCCAGTTTGACGCGCAGGGCGCCGAGGGCTTCGTTTACCACGCTGGTTTTGTCGGCACCGAAGAAGACGATATCGCCATCGGCCACCGCCAGACGCTCCATCATCTGCAGCACAATGTCGTCGGGCATAAACTTCAGAATCGGCGACTGCAGGCCTTCGACGCCCTTGGCCAGCTCGTTGACCTTGATCCAGGCCAGCCCTTTGGCCCCGTAAATACCGACAAATTTGGTGTACTCGTCAATTTCCTTGCGCGACAGTTTGGCACCGCCGGTCACTTTCAGTGCAGCGACACGGCCTTTCGGATCATTGGCCGGGCCGTTGAAGACCTTGAAGTCCACCTGCTTCATCAGGTCTTCCACGTCGGTCAGCTCCAGCGGAATACGCAGATCCGGGCGGTCACTGCCAAAGCGCAGCATCGCTTCGGCGTAGGTCATGCGCGGCAGATCGCCGAGGTCGACATTCAATACCTGCTGGAACAGCTGGCGGATCATGCCTTCGGTGATGGCCATGATCTCGTCCTGATCCATAAAGGAGGTTTCCAGGTCGATCTGGGTAAACTCCGGCTGGCGGTCGGCGCGCAGGTCTTCATCGCGGAAGCATTTGGCGATCTGGTAGTAGCGGTCCATACCCGACACCATCAGCAGCTGCTTGAACAGCTGGGGCGACTGGGGCAGCGCGAAAAACTTGCCCGCATGAGTCCGGCTCGGCACCAGATAGTCGCGGGCGCCTTCAGGTGTAGCGCGGGTCAGAATCGGCGTTTCAATATCCAGAAAGCCGTTGCCGTCCAGATAATTGCGCAGAATCGAGGTGATTTTGCTGCGCAGGCGCAGTTTGTCGGCAATCTCGTTGCGGCGCAGATCCAGGAAACGGTAGCGCAGACGCACGTCCTCGCCCACATCGGTGTGACTGTCGAGCTGGAAGGGCGGGGTTTCAGAAGCGTTGAGGATTTCCAGTTCCTTGCCCAGTACTTCAATCTCACCGGTTCCCATATTCGGGTTGACCGTGGATTCAGTGCGGGCGCGAACCCGTCCTTTTACCTGCAGCACGTACTCGCCGCGCACCTTGTCAGCGCGCTGGAAGTGCTCTTCGGTATCCGGGTCGAACACCACCTGAACAATGCCATCGCGATCGCGCAGATCCAGGAAGATAACGCCGCCGTGATCCCGGCGCCGGTCTACCCAACCACATAAGGTAACTTCCTGATCAATGTGCTCTTTGCGGAGGGTGCCGCAATAATGGCTTCGCATGCGTTGTGTCCTGTCTGAGTCGGTGGTGCCGCTATTAGTTGTGCCGCTGAATCAGCTGGCGTCGGTACTGGAGCTTGTTTTGCTGTCGCTGCTGCTGGACGACGTCTCGCCGGCAATATTCTTGCGCTTGCCGGATTTAAAGTCAGTCTCATACCAGCCGCCGCCTTTCAGGCGGAATCCTGCCGCCGAAATAAGCTTTTTCAGGGCCGGCTTTTCACAGTTGGGGCAATCCACCAGTGGGGCATCGCTCATTTTCTGGATGGCTTCCAGCTCATGGGCGCAATCTTCACACTTGTATTCATAAATTGGCATAACGAGATCCTCGCTGCTTTTAATGCTGTCGCTACGTCGTTCAGTGACCAATTGGGGGAGGAAGCCCCAAAAATGGACGCGGATTATACCGTAAACAGCTCGACGGGATAAATGCCGGGATCAGAAGGGAGGTATCAGAGGGGAAAAGCCGGCCCCGAATGGGGCCGGCAGACTATCAGGAAGCGAATTCCTTGAGTTTTTTCAGCGGACGCACCTTAACAGCGATGCTGGCCGGCTTGGCTTTGAAGGTGGTCTCTTGACCGGTGAAGGGGTTGATACCCTTGCGTGCCTTGCGGGCAGGCTTCTTCACGGTAACCACTTTCATCAGACCAGGCACTGTGAACTCACCCAGACCTTTCTTGGACACGCTGCGCGCAATCAGAGATTCCAGCTCGTCCATCACCGCAGATACCTGCTTGCGGTTCAGATCGGTAGCGGTAGCAATCTCGTTGAGGATCTGACTCTTGGTCATTTTCTCTTTGATTGGGCCGGTGGCCTTTTTCGGCGCTGCTTTTTTAGCAGCTACTTTTTTGGCGGGTGCTTTCTTGGCAGCAACTTTCTTAGCCGGTGCTTTCTTCGCGGGTGCTTTTTTAGCAACAGCTTTTTTGGCTGGTGCTTTCTTCTTCGGAGCAGCTTTCTTTGCCATAGGTGATAGTCCCATTTGTCTTGTTTGAGTAGGTTTCCCCGACAGGTCGTTAGGTCATATATCAGTAGACAATCTGTTGATTTAACACTGTATATATAGAGCCTGCGCAAGATATAAGCGCATCCCGTACTGTAATACAAGGGTTTTCAGGGAAAAAAGGCCTATTTTTTGTTCGATTTGATCAGAATTTCGGCATTCACTCCAAACAGCAAAGCCCTTGCGGTAAATCAGCCGCACAAAACACGTTTCAATAGGCTTAGGCGCTCAGCCAATTCAGCTTCGCCATAGGCCATCGGAGGGTGCAAACCCCATACCGGTTTTGGCCAGGCCACATCATTACTGAAGCGCGCAATATGATGTATGTGCAATTGCGGAACCATATTCCCCAGCGCCGCGACATTCATTTTTTCCGCTTTAAAATGATCTGCCATGGCTTTGGCAACCGCATTGGATTCAATCATTAACTGATGCTGGTCGGCGTCGCTCAATTCGAAAACTTCGCGCACATTTTCTCGTTGAGGCACCAGAATCACCCAAGGGTACTGAGCGTCGTTCATCAGCAAAACCCGGCACAGGCTCAGCTCACCAATTTCCAGCGTATCAGCCTCGAGCCGGTCATCCAGTTCAAACATAAGCAATCCTCTAACAATCCCTGCGGGTAAGCGTGTAAAATGCGACAAAATTCTCCAGCAAGGCTAAGAGTCGCATGCGAGCCAGTCAATTTCTTATTGCCACCCAGAAAGAAACCCCTGCCGACGCGGAGGTTATCAGCCACCAGCTGATGCTTCGCGCGGGCCTGATCCGCAAGCTCGCCTCCGGCCTCTATACCTGGCTGCCAGCCGGTCTGCGGGTACTGCAGAAGGTTGAAAACATCATTCGCGAGGAAATGAACCGCAGCGGCGCGCTCGAAGTGCTGATGCCGGTGGTTCAACCTGCCGAGCTGTGGGAGCAGTCGGGACGCTGGCAGCAATACGGCCCGGAACTGCTGCGCATCAAGGACCGCCACGACCGCGACTTCTGCCTGGGGCCTACTCACGAAGAGGTCATCACCCAGCTGGTCAGCAATGAAATCCGCAGTTACAAGCAACTGCCGATCAACCTCTACCAGATTCAGACCAAGTTCCGCGACGAGATCCGCCCCCGCTTTGGCGTGATGCGCTCGCGCGAGTTCATTATGAAAGATGCCTACTCCTTTCATCTGGATCAGGACTCGCTGGCCGAGACCTACGAGAAGATGTATCAGGCGTATTCCGCCATCTTCAAGCGCATCGGCCTGGATTTCCGCCCGGTTATCGCCGACAACGGCTCCATCGGTGGCACAGGCTCCCACGAGTTTCATGTACTGGCCGATTCCGGTGAAGACGATATCGCCTTTTCCGACAGCAGCGATTACGCAGCCAATATCGAAATGGCCGAAGCCGTCGCCCTGGGCGAGCGCGGGGCTGCCACCGCAGCACTGGAAAAAGTATCCACCCCCGCCACCAAGACCATCGAGGAAGTCTGTAAGACCCTGTCGGTAAGCCCCGGTCAGACGGTGAAAACCCTGCTGGTGCACGGCGCCGACGATGAGGGCGAAAAATCGGGCCTGATCGCATTGGTATTACGTGGTGACCATCAACTGAATGAAATCAAAGCGGAAAAACAGTCCGGTGTTTTCTCGCCGCTGACGCTGGCTTCCGACGAAGAAATCAAGCAAGCCCTCGGCTGCAGCGCCGGCTCCATTGGCCCGGTCGGCCTCACGTTACCGATGGTCATTGACCGCAGTGCCGCCGAGCTCAACGACTTTGTCTGCGGCGCCAACGAAGACGATTTTCACTACACGGGCGCCAACTGGGAGCGCGATGCCGAGCTCAGCAGCATCGCCGACATCCGCAATGTGGTGGCGGGTGACCCCAGCCCCGATGGTCAGGGCAATCTGTTGATCAAACGCGGCATCGAAGTGGGCCATATTTTCCAGCTCGGCTACAAATACTCCGAAGCGCTGAATGCCAAAGTGCTGGACGAAGCCGGCAAGGAAGCCACCGTGACGATGGGCTGCTACGGCATCGGCGTAACCCGGGTAGTTGCTGCCGCCATTGAGCAGAACCACGATGCCCAGGGCATTATCTGGCCCGAGGCCATTGCCCCCTTCCAGCTGGCACTGGTACCGCTGAACATGCAGAAATCCGAACAGGTAAAAGAAGCCACAGAAAAACTCTATCAGGAACTGACTGCGGCGGGCATCGACGTACTGATGGACGATCGCAATGAACGCCCGGGCGTAAAGTTCGCCGACATCGAACTGATCGGCATTCCCCACCGCATCGTCATTGGCGATCGCGGCCTGGATAACGGTACACTGGAGTACCGGCATCGCCGCGCTGAAAGTAACGAAGATATCCGCCTTGACGATGTGCTCAGCTTTATTTCCAACAAACTCGCTGAGGCCTGAATTGCCGGGCCCAAAACTGCTGATTCTGCTGCTGTGGTTCTGGGCCACAGCAGCGGGTGCCCAGCCCGCAAGCGGCGACGCAGAGCGCACCGAACTGCGCCAGTTCCTGATCAGCACTGTTAATGAAGCGAGCAGCTTCAGGGATCGCTTTGACGCCGAGGTCTGGCTGCTGGATATGTCCGGGCGGCTGGAGCGTTTTATCGACGACCCGCAAACCCGCCTCAACTTGCTCCGCGCCGTACATCAGGAAGCCCGCGCCGCCAATCTGAAACCCGATCTGGTGCTGGCATTGATTGAGGTGGAAAGCGCCTTTGACCGCTACGCGGTCTCCAGCGCCGGCGCCCAGGGGCTGATGCAGGTTATGCCCTTCTGGAAAAATGAAATCGGCCGCCCGGAAGACAATCTCACCGACCCTTACACCAACCTGCGCTACGGCTGCCGCATTCTTCAATATTATGTGGAAAAAGAAAAAGGCAACCTGATGCATGCCCTGGCGCGTTATAACGGCAGCTACGGCAAATACTGGTATCCCCGGCGGGTCTTCGACGCTTGGGATCGGCGCTGGCGGGTGGGGAATCTTTAGTTGGGCCGCTTTGCGGTGGTCTGACGTCTGACGCCGGATGTCTGACGTAAAAGCGAGCTTGGCGCTGACTTCATTGCTCTTCGAACTCGTAGCGCCAATAGCGGTCTTCCAGCCAACAGCGGTTGCGTGAGCCCGGCACCGAAGCATCCGTCGCCTCATAGCCCGCATCACCGGCATAAAGCATACAGATCTTGTCATCGACGGTGGCCAGTCGCGGTGCGATATAAGGCACTTCGCGTCGCCGGTAAAACGCTTCTGCCGCCGCCGCGTCGATGCAATCAGCCAGTTCAGTCAGTGTCACAATCGTTGGCGGCAGCATTTTCAGCTCGCCCGCTACGTGCTCTGCAATCGCCTGCTCGGGGATCACCCAGCGGTAAGCGTCGATCTCTTCATTGTCTACTTCGATATCCGCCACCGGCTGAGCGCTGAGAAAAAACCAGGTAGAAAACCGCTTTTTCGAGACTTCCGGTGCATCGGGCGTGGTCCAGTGGGAAATAAGCTGCAGCGACTTGGGGTCCACCGTGATGCCGGCCTCTTCCCAAGTTTCCCGCACCGCAGCCATACGGGCGGCCAGCTCCTCGTCGCCGTCACCACCGTCTTGCGGCTCCACCACACCACCGGGAAAAACCCAGGCCCCCTTGCCGCTTTTACTCTTGCGTCTCAGCAACAGGGTTTCGAGTTGTCCCGCCGATTCGCGCAGCAAAACCAGCGTTGCGGCCGGGCGTATGCCAGTGCCTTCAGGCATGTGCGGGTTCCTTGTCCAGTATCGAGAGAAACGTAGCGGGCTCGGGTCGCACCCGGTAGTTATCGGTCAGGTCCGCATACAGCAGCGTACCCGCCTCGTCGGTAATCAGTACCGTGGGCAGCACCGTGTCATTGCCATAACCGCTGATACCCAGCGCGATGCCATCTTTGTGCAGGATATCCAATTGCCGCGCGGCGCGGCCACCCCGGTCCACGTAAAACTGCAGCGGCACATCAAAACGCGTCGCCAGCTCCCGGGTCTGTTTGTGCGGTTGCGGACTGATCAGTATCACATCGGCGCCGCGATCGGCCAGCTCACGGTATTGATCGGCCAGCTCGCGCACCTGGGCGACACACAAGGGGCACCAGTTGCCGCGATAAAACAGCAGCACGGCTTTGCGGCCGAGAAAACGCCTGGAGCTAATGGCATTGCCATCCGTATCCTCGAGTTCAAACTCCGGCAGTGGCTCGCCTACAACCAGAACGCTGTTGGCATCACGCCCCAAACGCGAATACCAGAAAACATAGGCGCTGACACCGCCCAACCCCAGCAGCCAGACGTAAACCATCGGCAGCGCCGGCTGCTCACCCGTCAGGCTCAGCAGCGCTCCCGCCACTGCCGCCAGACATTGCAGAGGCATCCGCGCAGAGGTTCGCGCCCGCGAACCGATTCCGAGAAAAATCATAAAGCCCAGCATCGGCAGCAGTGCGATAGCCGCGCCATACCAGGCGGGATCAACCGGCGAGGTGGTCGCGATATGCCAGAGGGTATGCGCACTGGCCAGAACACAGCACAGCAGAAAAGGAACGACAAAATAGCGTTTGAGATGCTGCATGAGCGGCTGCCTTATTATGATTATGCGACCATTATTGCCGAGCGACGGGTGAATGCCAAACGCCGCTATCGCAGGTTACGACAGCGGTCGGGCACGTTTACCTATTCCGGAAAATAACGGCTGATGGTATCAACCACACAGGCGGGCTTGTCCTGACCTTCAATTTCAACGGTAACGCGCACCACCGATTGAATACCGCCTTTCACTTCTTCTACCGATACCAGCTCACCGCTGCCGCGTACCCGCGAGCCCACCGGCACCGGCGAGGGGAAGCGGATTTTCTCGCAGCCTACATTCACGCCCATGGAAATGCCCTGCACATCGACAATCTGCGGCAGAAACAGGTTAACCAGCGACAAAGTCAGGTAGCCGTGAGCAATACACTTGCCGAAGGGGCCGTCTTTGGCGCGCTCGGGGTCGACGTGAATCCACTGATGATCGCCGGTAGCATCCGCAAACAGATTGATGCGGTTCTGATCGATTTCCAGCCACTCGCTGCAGCCGAGATGTTCGCCCTGCGCATCTTTCAGCTCTGCGGGATGGGTGAAGACTCTGGTCATGATGATGTCCTGTTGTCGAAGCGTGTTGATGGGGTTTTGTCCGAGGCGGGACTATAGCATTGGCCAAGGCGGTAAAAACATCGTCCGTTTTTGCCAGATTGCCGTAAAATAGCGTCGCTGATGCGCATTAACAGTAACCCCTCGGTAAGCCTCCGGTAATGATCCACACCCACCGGCGTGCTATAAAACCCTGTAATCCCTATAATTTTTTGAGAGCATCCTGTGGGTAGAGTCGTTTCCAATCTGTTTGTCTGTAGCGCCATTCTCGGTGTGGCCGTTGCAGGCGCTGTTGTCCTCTATCTCAATCGCCCTGAGCCCGCCAAGGTGGAAGTCGAATCCACACCGCTGGTGGTGGATGTCGCTGAAGTCGTCAAGCAGGATGTTCCCATCAGTATCGACTCTCAAGGCACCGTAAGCGCCCGCACCCAGACCCTGCTGATTGCCGAGGTATCGGGCCGGGTGGTTGAGGTGTCCGACAAATTCAAGGCCGGCGGCTTTTTCGAAGCCGGCGATATGCTGCTGCAGATCGATGACCGGGACTACCGGGCGGAACTCAAGCGCGCCGAAGCCGCCGTTGCCAGCGCGAAAAGTAATCTCGCACTGGAAAAAGGCCGCGCCGAAGTGGCCTATCGGGACTGGCTCAAATTCTCCAATGGCGTCAAGCGCAACAGCGAAGCCGATGCCCTGGCCCAGCGCAAGCCGCAACTGGCCGAAGCCCAGGCCCAACTCGACTCCGCAGAAGCCGACCTGATTCGCGCCCGCGACAATCTCGACCGCACCACGTTACGCCTGCCCTACGACGGCATGGTGCAGCAGAAGCACGTGGACATCGGCCAGTATGTCAGCGTGGGCACCCAACTCGCCAAAACCTTTGCGGTCGATCGCGTCGAAGTCAGACTGCCAATCCCTGACGACCGCCTGAACTACCTCAACCTGCCCTCCATCGCTGGCGAACAGACGCAGCTGCCGGCCGTGACCCTGAGTGCTCGAATGGGTGATCAGGTGCTTGAGTGGCCCGCGCAACTGGTGCGCACGGAAGGCGTGCTCGATGAGCGCAGCCGCGTGCTGTTTGCAGTTGCCGAAGTGTCCGATCCCTACGGTATGAAAACCGAGCGTTCCAGCCCGCTCAGAATCGGTACCTTTGTGCAGGCCTCGATTTCCGGCAAAACCATGTCTGACATTGTGGTACTGCCGCGACACATCCTGCGCACCGGCAATCAGGTGTGGGTAGTGGATGACCGCAACCGCCTGATCAACCGCCAGGTAAAACTGCTGCGCACCGATGGCGCGCTGGCCTATATCTATCAGGGGCTGGAAGATGGCGAGCGGGTCTCTCTGTCGTCGGCGCCCCATGCGGTGGCCGGAACCGAAGTCAAATTGAACAGCTCCGTCAAAACCAGTTCACTGCTGTCCGCCAAGGCAGCGACGGCTTCAAGCAGTCGCGGCGCAGACAAAGGGGTTTAAGATGGAGAACATCGATACCCAACGCGGCCTGATTGCCTGGTTCGCACGCAATTCTGTGGCCGCCAACCTGCTGATGGCGCTGATTCTGGTCACCGGTATTGGCGCTATCACCAAGCTCCCCAAAACCGTTCAACCCAAATTTGAAACCAGTACCATTCAGATCACGGTGCCCTACCCCGGCGCTTCGCCGGAAGAAGTCGAGCTGGGCATTATTCTGAAAATAGAAGAATCTCTGAAAGATATCGACGATATCGAAAGCCTGCAGGCAACCGCCCAGGAATCCATGGCGACCCTGACCCTCGACATCAATGACAAGGTCGATATCAACGAGGTGCTGGACGAAGTTAAGAGCGCCGTTGACGGCATCGCCAATCTGCCGGAAGAGTCGGAAAAACCGGTCATCAAGCATCTGGAGTTCAAGGAGCACGCGGCCAATATCCAGATATGGGGCAACCTGTCCGAGCGCGATATGAAATCGCTGGTCGACCAGATTAAGAACGAGCTTTTGCAGGAACCCGAAATCCGAATAGCGGACGTTTTCGGCGGCAGAAATTACGAAGTGTCGGTGGAAGTGCCCGAGGCCAACCTCCTCAAGTACAACCTGTCGCTGGCTCAGGTCGCTGCCGCCATACGCGGTTCCTCACTCAACCTGCCGGGCGGCGCGATAAAAACCGATACCGGCGAAATCATGCTGCGCACCAAGGGCCAGGCCTATCGTCAGCAGGAATTTGAACGCATTCCGCTGATTAGCTACCCCGACGGCACCCGCCTGAATCTTGGCGACATCGCCACGATCAATGACGGCTTCGAAGAATCGAACGGCTTCTCGCTGTTTAACGGCGGTTTCAGCATGGGCGTTACCGTCTACGCCGCCGACGAACAGGATCTGTTGAAAGTTGCGGACTCTGCCAAGGCCTACGTCGAGCGCAAGAAACTCGAACTGCCCGAGGGCGTGAACATCGCCTACTGGGCCGACATTTCCTACTACCTCGAAGGGCGCCTGGGCATGATGCTGAAAAACCTCGGCATGGGTGCGCTGCTGGTGTTTATCATTCTAACCCTGTTCCTCGATATCAAACTCGCCTTCTGGGTGATGGTGGGGTTGCCGCTGTGCTTCCTCGGCACATTCGCCATGATGAGCACACCGATGATCGACGTCAGTCTCAATATGATCAGCCTGTTTGGCTTCATACTGGTGCTGGGTATCGTGGTTGACGACGCCATTATTATTGGCGAGAGCGCGGGCAATTTTTCGCAGCAATACGGCCACAGTACCGACGCCATTATTGCCGGTGCCAAGCGGGTCGCCACCCCGGCCACCTTCGGTGTACTCACCACCATTATGGCCTTCCTGCCCACCCTCTTTGCCGATGGCGTATTCGCTCCCTTCCCCGCCGCCTTTGGCTGGGTGGTGCTGTGTTGTTTGAGCTTCTCGCTGATTGAATCGAAATTGATTCTGCCGGCCCATCTGGTTCACTCCAAACCGTCAAACAAAGGCTTTTTCGCCCTGACCGACAGACTGCAAAAGGGCTGCAATGGTCTGCTGCAAACCTTTGTGCAAGGTGTTTACAAACCTTTTCTGAATCGTGCGATAAAAAACCGCTACATCACCGCCTCCGTTTTTGTCGCCGCCATGATATTGGCCGGCGGCCTGGTTGCCGGCGGTCTGGTCAGACTGGTGATGATGCCCTCTCTGCCCAATGACTTTATACAAGCCAAGCTGGAAATGGCGGAAGGCACTACTGAGGCCCAGCTTATGGCCGGTTATCGCACCTTCAACGACGCCATTACCGCGGTCAATGGCGAATACATTGAACAAACCGGCAGCGAGCAGGGCTTGATCAAACACATCTTTGCCTACGCTTACGGTGGGCGCTTTGTGAACTTCATGGCAGAGCTGACCAAGGCCGAACAGCGCAGCATGGGCAGCGACGAGCTGGCCAAACGCTGGCGCGAAAAAATCGGCGCCATCCCGGGCGCCCGGGTAATTTCTGTATCCACCGCCCAGGATATGGGCGGCGGTCAGGATGTGCAGTTCAAGCTGATCAGCAATTCGCCGGAGCAACTGAAAGCTGCCGCGCGAGATTTTGCGGCCCACCTGGAAACCTATGACGGTGCCTATGACGTGCGCAACAGCGCCGATGCATCGCAGGACGAAATCGTTCTCAGCACCAAACCCATGGCCGAAGCCCTCGGCATCAGCCTCGCCGATATCGCCACCCAGGTTCGCCACGCCTTTTACGGCGCAGAGGCCCAGCGCATGCAGCGCGGTAACGATGAAGTGAAAGTCATGGCGCGCCTGCCCAAGGAAGAGCGCGAAGCCATATCGGATCTGGAGAATCTCTACCTGCAAACCGGCGACGGCAATTTTGTGCCCTTCTCGGTACTGGCCAATGCCAGTATCGAACCCGGTTTCAGCAAGCTGACCCGCATTGATGGCGAGCGCGCTGTGACCGTCGGCGCTGCGGTCGATCGCAACTACGCCGAGCCCGACAGTATCGCCAGCGACCTGATCGCCACCTACCTGCCCCAGCTGAAACAACGCTATCCCGGGCTGGACTATCAGGCTGACGGCATGACCGAAGAGTCCGCCAAGGTGTTTAACAGTCTGTTTGTCGGCTTTGCGCTGGCGCTGTTCGGTATCTATGCACTGCTGGCGGTGCCACTCAAATCCTATCTGCAACCGATCATCATCATGGGAGTTATCCCCTTTGGCATTATCGGCGCCATCATCGGCCACCTGTTTATGGGCCTGCCCATCGACATGATGTCCTTCTTCGGCATTATCGCCCTGTCCGGTGTGGTGGTGAATGACAGTCTGATCATGGTGGACTTTATCAATCGCGCCATTGCCAATGGCACGCCGGTGATTGAGGCGGTAGTGCAGTCCGGCACCCAACGCTATCGCGCCATCATGCTGACCTCACTGACCACCTTCTTCGGACTGGCACCCATGCTGCTGGAAACCAGCGTGCAGGCCCAGTTCCTGATACCGATGGCAGTGTCACTGGGCTTTGGGATTATCTTCGCGACGGTGATTACGCTGGTACTGATTCCCTGCCTGTATGTGATCCTGCAGGATCTGACCGGGGCCCCGGAGCAATCAACGGAAGAAGCCGCGCAGCCTGCTCAGGCTTAAATCAGCGCCAGCAATTTGGGGAGAAAAATCAGCGCGCCGATGGCAGCGGCAGCCAGCGCGGCAATCAGTACCGCGCTTGCAGCCACATCCTTGGCCTTACCGATCAGCGGGTCACGCGCCGGCTCAACCCGATCACAAAGGTATTCCAGGGCTGAATTCAGCGCCTCAAAGCCCATGACCAGCGCGCTGGCGAGCAAAATCAGCGACCACTCCTGAATACTGAGTTTCAGCCAGAGACCGAGAACCACAGCGCCCAGCAGCGCCAGGACATGAATCCGTGCATTGTGCTGCTCGCGCAACAGAGTCGACATGCCCTGATAAGCGTGGATAAAACTGCGCAGGCGGTTGCGCAGGGAAAAGCGGGATGGACTTGGCGGCTTGGATTGAGGTGGGGATTGAGACACAGGCAGCTCATTTTCGATTTCGCCGAGGGAGCATAGCGGTTACCCTAGGGGCTTCGCAAACCCCGCAGTGAACTTCCATGACAACACCCGCATTTCAACGCATCTCAATCGAAACCGCTCAAACCCTGCTGCATGAAAAAACCTGCACGCTGGCAGACATTCGCGACGGCCAGTCCTTTGCCATGGGGCACGTGCCGGGCGCTGCGCATCTGGACGGCAACACGGTAGAAGAATTTATGCAGAACGCCAGCCGCGAACAGCCACTGATCATTTACTGCTATCACGGCAACAGCAGCCAAAGCGCGGCCCAGTACTTCGCCGAACAGGGATTTACCGAGGTCTACAGCGTCGATGGCGGCTTTGAGGCCTGGCGCCAGCATCTCGGCTAAGCGCCAGTTCTTCGGGCTATACCGAGCAGCGCCTCAAGGCGCTGAGCATTCCACACAGTAGGCGTACATACCGGCGGGATCGGTCATCGCCTGCAACTGGCGGTACAGCTCACCAACCGGCGACCACCAGTGCGGCAGCGCAATGCGCGAGCCCAGCCCCGACTGTTCCAGAAAGTGACTGACCAGCGCCTGTAATGGCGGCAGGGTCGGCTCAACCCAGACCTTGCGATAGTCACTCAGGCCCGCCAGGCTCGCAGCCGAAGCCACGGCGTCTTCCAGCCCGCCCAGCTGATCCACCAGACCGAGCTGGCGCGCATCACTGCCGGTCCACACCCGACCCTGAGCAATCTTGTCCACCTGCTCTGGCAGCATATCGCGCCCTTCGGCGACAATATTCAGAAACTGGCGATAGCCGTGCTCAATACCCGACTGTAGCGCGCGTTTGACCACCGGATTCAAGGGGCGGTCCGGTCTCAAGCCACCAGCGACTGCCGTGGTCCCGACCCCATCGGTGGCCACACCGATTTTTTCCAGACTGCGTTGAATGGTTGGAAAGGCACCAAAAATGCCGATAGAGCCGGTGATGGTGGCCGGTGTCGCCCAGATTTCGTCGGCGTTGGCCGCGATCCAGTAGCCGCCGGAAGCCGCCGCACTGCCCATCGACACCACCAGCGGCTTACCGCTCTGCTTCAGGGCAATCAACTCCTGACGAATCTGCTCCGACGCGAAGGCCGAGCCGCCGCCGCTGTCGATGCGCAGCACCACCGATTTGATACTGTCGTCATCCCGGGCCCGGCGCACCAGCTCGGAAAAACTGTCGCCGCCAATACCGTCCACCATCTCACCGTCGGCAATGACGCCCTGGGCCACCAGAATGCCCACCGAGTCTGTGGTGGTTTCCAGTGGTGCATCGCTCAGGCTCAAATACTCGCGAAAACCCACCCGGTTGAAGTTGCCATCGGCGTCGCTGCCAACCCGGCTGCGCATCATCCCGGACCATTGCTGCTGGGTCACGACCTTATCTACCAACGCCGAAGCCCGCGCCGCCTCGGCAAAGTTGCCCTGGTGCTCAGTCAGCACTTGATCGATCTGATTGACATAGCGCTGAAAATCTTCGCGGGACAGTTCCCGATTGCCGGTCACCAGCTCGCGGTAATCACTCCAGAGATCACCCAGCCAGGCACGATTGGCGTCGCGCGCCTCCTCTGACATGGACTCGCGCACAAAGGGCTCCATGGCCGACTTGAATTCGCCGACACGGAATACGTGAAAATCGATGGCCAGCTTGTCGAGAGCGGCCTTGAAATAATTGCGGTAAACCGAGAAGCCTTCGATCACCACTCCGCCCATCGGATTCAGGTAGATCTCGTCAGCGTTACTGGCCAGTAGGTAGCTGTCCTGATCATAGGCGTCGCTGACCGCCAGCACCGGTTTACCGCTTGCCTTGAAACGGGCAATGGCGGCAGCCAGTTCCGAGGTCTTGCTCATGCCGATGTGGTCCAGCTCGCCCAGCGACAGCAGCAGCAACTGTACCCGCTCATCACTGCTGGCCCGATCAATCGCATCAATGCTGTCCTGCAGCCGGGTTTCGGCCAGGGCCCCGCCTTCAATCAACTCCGACAGCGGGTCAGCGGGACTGAGCTGGTCAACCACCAGGCCGCGCAAATCCAGCTCTAGCGCAAAACGCTCGGGCAGACTCGGCCCCTTGGCAAACAGAGCAAAACCCAAAACCACCAGAAACAGCAGAAAAACCGTGTTCACCAGAAAACGGCGCAGGCCTTCCAGAAAACCGCCAATGCGCGAGAAAATCCCTTTGCGTTCACTCATCTGTATCTCCAATTACCTGTTCCGCTAGTTGCTGGCGTTTAGCCTGGGCCTGCCAGCGTATCGTCATCATCGCCGTGAGAAATATCGCCACCGACAGAACCACTTCCACGTAGTTGATCCACAAGCGCAGCGGCGACATGGCCTCCGTCACCGCAATCATGAAATACATCAGCACCACAAAACACAACCAGGCCAGACTGCGCAGATTGCGCTTGAGCATGCCGGGCACAAACACCAGCAGCGGCACAATGCGCACCAGCCAGATGGTCAGGCTGGGCTGGCGCCCTTCCTGATGCAGCCACCAGGTTGTTAGCGTCAGTACAATGAGCTCCATTGCAACGCAGATCAGCAGCAGGCGCCAGGCCAGATCTGCCCTGCTCTGCAATGATGCCGAATTCACGCCAGAGGTACTTTTATTTCGCATCGGACAAAGCCCTCGCAGTGATCGCCACCCGCTCTCCCAGCGCCCGGCACAAGTGCAGCTCTGTCTCGTCCGGCGCCCGGTTGTTGGAACCGCTGACGTGTGACGCACCATAGGGCGTACCGCCCGTGGTGGTCGATGACAGCTCGGGGTGACTGTAGGGCAGGCCCAGCAACAACATACCGTGATGCAGCAAGGGCAGCATCATGGTCAGCAGGGTCGACTCCTGACCACCGTGCAGGCTGTTGCTGGAAGTAAACACCGCCGCCGGTTTGCCGATCAGGTCACCGCTCAGCCACAACGCCGAGCTGGCATCGAGAAAATATTTCATCGGCGCCGCCATATTGCCAAAGCGGGTCGGGCTGCCCAGCACCAGGCCGGCGCAGTCGCGCAGGTCGTCCTGGCTGGCGTAGAGATGCCCCTCATCGGGAATGGCCGGAGCCGTGGCTTCGCAGTCGGCAGAGACCGGCGGCACCGTGCGCACCCGCGCCTCCAGTCCCGCCTGTTCTACGCCGCGCGCAACATGGGCCGCCATCGCCCGGCAAGCGCCGTAGCGACTGTAGTAAAGCACCAGCACGTAGGACGTCATGCCAGCAGGTCCAGCACATTCTCCGGTGGGCGCCCCAGCACAGCACGCTCACCATTCACCACGATCGGTCGCTGAATCAATTTCGGGTACTCACACATGGCTTTGATCAGTACATCGTCCGCCAGACTTTTGTCCGAGAGCGACAGGCTTTTGTAAGCCTCTTCTCCGGTTCGCAGCAACTCCCGCGCGGAAATGCCCAGCTTGCCCAGCAGGCTTTGCAGTTCCTTCGCTGAAGGAGGCTGCTCCAGATACAGCACCTGCTCTGGCTCAACACCCTTTTCCTGCAGCAGTTGCAGCGTTTGCCGTGACTTTGAACAGCGCGGATTGTGGTAGATGGTAACCGTCATGAAAACCTCGTGTGCAGTGATACAGTCACAGCGCTTGGACTGTGAAAAACAAGCAGGCATTATACACAGCGCTCCAGACACCCGCAGAGGCCATTACTGTGCGCACACTCACTATTCTTATGCTCGCCGTGCTATTGATGGCGTGTGAGCAGAATCAGATTGCCACCACCGACAGGGAGGTTCACTTCACACCCGGAGCCGCCAGTGGCCGCTGGGTAATCATCAACTACTGGGCGAAGTGGTGCGCACCCTGCCGTGAGGAAATACCCGAACTGAATGATTTCGCAAGTGAATACGCCGATCGAGTTCAGGTGCTGGGGGTCAATTACGATGGGCTGCAGGGCGACGCCCTCGCCGCGGATATGACTGCGCTGGACATCCGCTTCCCGGTCCTGCTGGCCGACCCGCATCCGGCACTGGGCATTGCACGCCCCAGCGCGTTGCCGGCCACTCTGGTGATCGCCCCGGACGGCAAGCTGAAAGAAGTACTGCTCGGGCCGCAGACGGCAGCGGCGCTGGCGCAGCACATTGAGGAGCCAGCCCCATGAGAGCGCTGCGTTTTGCGGTGTTCGGTCGCGTCCAGGGGGTCGGCTTTCGCGCCTTTACCCGCCGCGTCGCCCTGCGGCACAGTCTTGTCGGTTGGGCGCGCAACTGCAGTGACGGCAGTGTCGATATCCTGCTGGTCGGCGACCGCGAGACTATCGAGAAGGCCCGTGCCGATATCCTGCGCGGCCCCGCACTGTCCCGGGTTGAGCGCTCTGCAGCGCTGCCGACGCCGACCGCCCTGCCGACAAGCGACTTCGAAGTCGGTTAGCTAAGCTAAAACGCATGAAAATTAGCCACTTGCGTTTTTTTTAGCGCTCTGCAACAGTGAACAATGTACACAATCGCGCAGACCGCTGTTACACTCCTATAACCTTGATGACTGGACTTTTCAATCCAGATCGTTAAATTAGGGACAGTGGTAACAATAATAAAGTTACGTGTCAGGTGGTATCAGCGCGACAACAACAGCCTTGTGCAATCGTTAGCCGTTCGTGCTGTGAAAAGTGGTCCAGAGAATTCCAATAATTTCTGCCCGGACACTGGATGTTAAGAGGCCTATGAACCGTTTTATCGCAGCTATTCTGCTGGCTTTTGCGACGCAGATTTCCTACGCCCAAACCGAGCTTGACGGCATGTCATTGCGTGGCCTGGCGATCTATCAACAGCTCCGCACCGACTATTATGTCGGTGGCCTCTACCTGCCTCAGCCTGCGGCGACGCCCGATGATGCCTTTTTCATGCCCGGCCCCAAACGCATGGATCTGCGCGTTATTGCAGAAAGCTGGAGCGACCGCCGCTTTACCCAGCAGTGGAATCAGCTCATTCTGATCAACAACCCCGCCGACGTTCAGAAAGCCCAGCAGGAAAACATCATCGCCTTTGCCACCATGCTCAAAGACGACCTGCAAGCGGGTGACCACATCACCATCGATCTGCTGCCGGACGAGGGCACCGAAATCAAGCTCAACGGCACGACCCTGCTGAAGAACTCAGATCCGGAATTTTTCAACCTGCTGCTGTCCTGCTGGATTGGTGCCCGACCGCCGTCTTCCGGCTTTAAACAGGACATTCTGTCACTGCCCGACGGCGACCGCGGCAGCAGCCTGATGACCACCTTTGAAATCACCGGCCCCACTCAGACCCGCATCGCCGAGACCAAGAGCTGGGGCAAAGGCGGCTCACCGGCAGCCAAGCCAAAACCCGAGAGCAAGCCAGCCACCAGTAGCGCGCCTTCCGAGGCCGAACGTCTGGCTGCAGAAAAAGCCCGTCGCGAAGCTGCGGAAGCTGAAGCGGAACGAGCCCGCCTGGCCAAGCTGGAAGCCGAAAAAGCCCGCAAAGAAGCCATTGCCCGCGCGCTGGCTGAAGCAGAAGCCAAGGCCAAGGCCGCCGCCCGCGCCAAGGAGCTGATTAACGAGTACAGCACCACCATGGTCCGCGCCAGTTACCAGCACGTGCGCTACCCGAAACGGGCACTCAAGTTGAACCAGCAGGGCACCGTGTTGCTGGAAGTCATCATAGACCGCAAAGGCTCGCTGCTGTCCTCCAAGGTCATTCAGAGCTCGGGTTACTCCTCACTGGATGACGCGGCGATCTCGGCGGTAGAAAAAACTGCGCCCTTCCCGGAACTCCCCTCGGGCATCGACGGCGCGCAAATCGAATTTACGCTGCCTTTTACCTTCCAGATTTCCAGTTGATCAGACAAAACCCGGGCGCTCAGGCGCCCAGTGCTGTTTCATAGCAGCGCGCCGCCTTTTCATCAAAACAGACAAAGCTCACCCGCCCAATTGAATGGCACCCAGGCAGTTGCTCGCGCACGCTTGCCACAGCAACCTCAACGGCCGCCGCCAGGGGATAGCCATACACGCCGCAGCTGATCGCGGGAAAGGCCACCGACGCGCAAGCGTGAGCCTCGGCCAGCAGCAGACTTTCGCGATAACAGCTGGCCAGCAATTGCGGTTCGCCGTCATCGCCGCCCTGCCATACCGGTCCCACCGTGTGTATCACATAGCGCGCAGGCAGATTAAAGCCGGGGGTTATTTTGGCCTTGCCGGTGTCGCAGCCACCGAGTGGTCGGCAGGCTTCAAGCAACTCAGGGCCAGCGGCCCGGTGAATAGCACCATCGACACCGCCGCCACCAAGCAGGGAGTTGTTGGCCGCATTGACGATAGCGTCCACCGCCAGGGTGGTGATGTCCGCTACCACAACATCAAGATGGGCCATAAAACAGGAGGGGGTCAGACGCCAATGCTGGCCAGTTTGACCATGATATCGTTGAGAATGCCGGCCATGGTCGGATGCTCGGTTTCAAACTGCGACACCATGTCTTCCAGACGGTTAAGGAGCCCAGCCTGTTCCGCATCGACACTGGAGCCAGTGCTCAACTCCAACTCAATATCTTCCACCAGCCCCATCAGATTGGCTTTCTGGCTGTGACCCACTTCCAGATCATCAATCTGTTGCTGCAGGTCTTCCAGCTGTTCTTGAATACTTCTTCGCTTATCCATCAGTCTTACTCCACAAATACGCCACCGCTACACATCGTTCAGCGGCGCAATCCCGGGCAGCATAGCAACTCCGGGGCCGTAAATCACGACAGTCGGTAATCGCCCGGTGATCGCCCGGTCCAGCGCTTAAAGGAGCGGTGAAAGGCGCTGGGATCAGAAAAACCCAGCAGCTCGGCGACGTCGCTGACTGTAAGCTCCGGATTGCGCAGAAAGTTGATGGCCGCCTCCCGGCGCAACTGATCCTTGATCCGCTGATAGGAGGTTCCCTCCCGGTCGAGGCGCCGCCGCAGGGTGCGCTCGGACATGTTCAATTGACTCGCCAGCTCATCAAAGGTCGGCAGTTCGCACTGGAAATCATCGCCCAGCAATTGCTTGATCCGCGAGGCGATGCCGCCATCGGAAACCATGGGTTTGATCACCACATGGTAGGGCGCCAGCTTGAGAAAGCGCTCCAGATCCGACTCGCTGCGGGCTATCGGCGCACGCAGCACCGAATCGGAAAACTCCACCCAGTTGCTGGCCTCGCCAAAGTGAACCGGGCAATGAAAGAAATGATCGAGCCCGCGGCGACGGCTCGGCTCATCGTCAGCACAGCCGGCCTGCAGCAACTCAATCGGCTGATCGATCAGCCAGGCGCAAAACCGCACCCAGATCGCCAGACTGTAGAGCACGCTCACCTGCATACCTGGCTGCACATCGACCCCGGACAGGTAACTCAGGCGCACGGTTTTACGGGCGGTATTGTGCTGCAGTTCGTGTTCCGCCTTCTCCCTGCCACGCTCGCGGCAGGTTGCGTTAAAGTCCATGGCACGGCGCAGCGCCTGCTCCAGATTGCGACAGCCAATCATGCTGTAGGCCAACATGCGGGTACCGCCGAGGGGCGTATTGACACCGGGCAGAAAACCGCCGGATTCATCGCCAATGGAACGGAACAGCGCCAGGCAGAGCCGGCTGTACTGCTCCACCGTTACCGGTTCCGACAACTCGGCTTCCAGAGGGTTATCGCTGAGACCGGCCGCTGAAATCAGCGGTGCAGCATCGCAGCCGAAGTGGCGGGCCTGAACCAGTACGGCCTTGACGAAAGACGCCGCAACCCGCTCGCCAGCCAATGCATTGTCTGATTGTTCAGCAGTCATAAGCGGCATTATACGTGGTGACGGCAAACACTACAGTAGAGCCCGAGCCATGCTTTCAATGGTGTTGTATAGCTCCTCGCAGTCATCGCTGTCGGCGCGACAGCGGGTCAGGGCCGCAGCCGACCTTTGCAGCAGAGAATCCACGTGCCGCCCCAGACTCTCATCCAGTTCTTTACGCTTCACGGCAAGCTTCAGCACCTTGCGACTGGACCACAACTGGGTGTCGATACCGTCCAGAAACAGCGCATTGCGATTGCCGGCAAGGGTGTCCAGCCATTGAATACCGGCGGTCAACTGCTCACTCCAGCTGACCGGCGACAGGGCGTAAATGCCGCCGCGCGGTTTGGGTCGACGCGCCGATTTTGGCAGCAGCCACTGGTAGCCGCCGCTATAGGCCAGCGATGCTCGCTGCGACAGGAGGTTCATGTAAACATCGCCGGTCGGACTGACACTGACAACACCGCCACTGGTATCCGGCACTCGCCACTCTTTCAGCACCGTGCCATCCGACGGGTCGAGGGCCACCAGATAAGCCTGCGCCGGATGCACGAATTCCCGCACCAGAAAGTTGATCTCATAGCCGACCAGCAAAGTCGTCCAAAGCAGGCCGTTGCTGACAGTGACCGCCGAGTCCAGGTAGGCGTCCGGTTTGCCGCGACTGCCAATCAAACCAAAGCGCGACCAGAGCCGCGGGTGGTGGGCCCGCGCCCACTCCCGGTAATTATTGCGCCACAGCACCTGCCCACTGTGTCCGTCGATGGCAATCAGTTGGTCGCCATCAGGCAGATACACCGTATCGTCCGCGCCCACAGAGGGCACTGCCCCCCGGCTGTCGGTTTCATGCCGCCAAAGCCTCTCGCCGCTGTTGCTGTCCAGTGCATAGAGCACGCCATCGCGACCTGACAGGTAAACCCGGCTGCCATCCACCGACAGCGCCGGGCTGCTGCCACTGTGCACCGGCAGCGTGGCGGCAAAACCTACCTGCAAGCCGTCGGCGGTAATATCGATGGCAAAGAGTGTGCCGTCCTCATCAAGACCACCTGTCGCGACATAGAGTCTCGGCTGATTGGGATGAACCGCCGGGGTGTTGGCAACGGGATAGCCCTGACCGCGCAACAGATCCCAGCCTTTCTGGCGGATCGACTCGTCCAGCAGACCATCCCCCCAGAGGCCTTCGGGGAACAGGCGCCCTGGATTGACCTCAGCCACGGGCAATTGCAGAGGCGCAAAGGCCAGCGCACCACTGGCCCGCTCAAACAGGACCACGACACCCTCGGCCGATACGCCCCCCACATAGGCGCCTTGAATAACGCTGCTGATCAGCGGCTGTTTGATGCCGTAATCCGCCAGCCGCACCACCCAGCGGAGCGTACCATCGCCGGTATAGGCCCAGAACTGGTTACTGTCACTTACATAAAGATGACCGTCGACATCGATCACCGGCGCACTGAATACAGCCTCGGCATCGAGTGCATCCGGCGACTGCGCGACTGGAGATTCCCACTGCAGCTCACCGGAGCGGCTAAGTGCATGCAGGTGGGCAAAGCCCTTGCCGCGCCCGCTGGTCACGTAGAGGGTGCCATCCTCGCCGATGGTCGGTGCCGCCCAGGACGCCGCACCCTTCAACGCCAGCCACTGGGGCTGCAGGTGGGTGGTGACCAACAGTGGCGCGTGATCGGAGTTGCGACCATCGCCGTGCGGCCCGGCCCAACTGGTCGCAGCGTAGCCCGCAGACTGATGAGAAGGTGAGCCCAGGGCCAGCGCCGAGCCTGCGCAGAGCGCCAGGAATGCGAACACGCGCATAAACAGAGTTCCCTTTTTCAGGTGAAATAATCATCCAGATGAGCGTCAGCTCCGTAGTGGCCCCTTGTGGCAGGCGGTCGAACTCGGCACTCTATATAATTGCTCTACCGTTATACCGAGCAACAGGCGGCAAAAACAACGCCTGACAAGCCTGAAAAGCATATTCGATTTTAAAGGGGACTGCATGGATACCAACGCGCTTATTCAACAGGCCATGGAATTTCTCATGGAATTCGGGCCACGCCTGCTGACCGCGCTCGGCATGTTGATCGTTGGCTATTGGCTGGCAAAGATCGTCAGTGGCCTGCTGGTTCGCACACTGAACGCCCGCAATATTGATCCGACAGTGAGCAACTTTGTCGGCAAACTGCTGTTTGGCACCCTGCTGGCGGTTGCCCTGATCCCCGCGCTTGGTCACGCCGGCATCCAGACGACCTCGGTCCTCGCCGCGCTCGGCGCCGCCGGTCTGGCGGTTGGCCTGGCGCTGCAGGGCTCTTTATCCAACTTCGCCGCAGGCGTACTGCTGATCGCCTTTCGCCCCTGCCGGGTTGGCGACTATGTCGAAGCGGGTGGCACGGCCGGGACCGTCGAATCCATCAGCCTGTTTTCCACCATGCTGATGACCCCGGATAACAAACGCATCATGATTCCCAATTCGCGGGTCATGTCCAACCCGATCACCAACTACAATGCCATGCCCACCCGGCGGGTCGATCTCACCATCGGCATCCCCTACAGCGCCGACATCCCGGCGGCAAAGGCCCTGATCAAATCCATTCTGGACAAGGAAGAGCGCATTCTGCCGGAACCGGCGCCGCTGATCGCCGTGCGCCAGCTCGCCGATTCTTCCGTCAATCTGGTGGTACGTCCCTGGGTCAATTCCGCTGACTACTGGGGCACCCACGACGCCCTGCTGGAAGCCATCAAGATCGCGCTGGACGAAGCCGACATGAGCGTGCCCTTTCCACAGATGGATTTGCACTTTCTCAAAGACGCCTGAAGCTGCGAGGCCGTCTGATTTCTGGTAGGCTTCGCGCGCTGCGCAGGCCTGCCAGCCGCGCCCGATGACAATGATGAACACCATTTTGGAGACACCATGACCCGCTTGACCCTGCTGGCGCTGCTTTCCTGTTTCTGCGCCTCCACCCTTGCCCAGGAAGGTTCCTCGCCCTGGAGCGGCGATGCAGAACTGGGTTTTGTCGCCAGTGAAGGCAACACCGACGCCAAAAGCGTATCCGCCAATGCCGCATTGATCTGGGAAAAAGACGCCTGGAAAAACAATTCGGAATTCCAGACCCTTAACACCGAGAGCGCTGGCGTACGCTCAGCCGAGCGCTATTTTGTCTCCAACCGGCTGTCCTATACCTTCAGCCCGCACAATTACCTGTTCAATTACGTGTCCTGGGAAGACGACCGCTTCAGCGGTTACAAGTACCGCGCCACCATCGCCTTCGGCTACGGTCGCCGCATCATTGAAAACGAAACCCTCTTGTGGGACGCCGAGATCGGCCCCGGTTATCGCCGCGCCGAACTGCTCGACAATGACGGCGATGATGTCGAAGAAGACGCGATTCTGCGCATGGCCTCCAACTTCCGCTGGGAGCTGTCACCGACAGCGACCTTCGAACAGAAGCTGGCGGTGGATCACGGCGAAGAAAATACCGTGTCCAAATCCACTACCTCGATCAAGACTACGGTCGCAGGCGGCGTCGGCCTGAAGATTGCGTATCTGGTGCAGTACACCTCGGATGTACCGGCAGACAAGGTCCACGCTGACAAGCAGACCACCGTGACATTGGTATACAGCTTCTAAGATCGAACAGTTTTGGCGGGCTAGAAAATCCAGGCGATCAGCAGCCACATCACAATAAAAAAGCTGAAAAAGCCCGCCAGCATAAACTGCAACTCTCCCAGCAGGCCGTCACCGGCGGCAAAGGCAAATACCACCAGCGTCACCACGGTCAGGAAAAATGACACCACGGCCGCATCGCGCATGCCGAGCCCAGGTGCCAGCTGGGTAGCGGCAAACTCACTGGCCAGCGGCCACACCATTACCCCGGCCACCCCGAGCAGAAGCAGCAGCACAGCCATCAGGCTGAGCATGCGCAGCGCGCTTTTCTGCTCCAGATCGCTCACTGCTCACCTTTGATAATGTCGCGGAATTCCTGCGGGCGAGGCATGCCCTTGGCGAACACTTCCGGCGCATCACCGGCAGTAAACACCGACACATCGCCCACCCCAAACAGGCGGTTCATAAAGGATTGATAGACCTTGACCGTGCGCACGGTGGTCATATCCAGCTCGGTTCTGTCCTTGCTCAACAGGCCCTGCTCGAGCGTGATTTCACCATTACCGATCTCCAGCTTGGTTGCCTTGCACTTCAGGTACCAGGTCAGCAGGATGATGATGCCAATGCCTACCGGCACCAGAATGACAGACAGAATAAAGGCGAAGGGACGGGCTCGAAACATCGCCGGATGTTCACTGTAGCTTAGGGACACGCGAAAGCTCCTTGGCGTTAATGGTTAAGGCACCCCTGATTAATTCGGCAATGGCTCAGCGCCGAATTAATCAGAGGTGCCTTAGTCAGAGTTTACAAGCAGTACTCAGCTTGCGCGAATCAGCGGACTCAAGCGTTGCTGCCGCACTCGCTCATGTGACTATAATGACCCGCAAAGTTATCACTGACAATATTGCGCTGAAACGCTTAAAAAATCATAACAGGCACAAGGATCTGCAATGTCTTTCAAGGAATACGCCGATTACGACGCACTGGGACTGGCCGAACTGATCCAGCGCGGCGAGGTAAGCCCCCACGAACTGCTGGGCGAGGCCATTCGCCGTCGCGACAGCGTTAACCCGCAGATCAATGCCGTGGTTCACCGCATGGACGAACTGGCCTTTGCCAGCCTCGACACGCTGCCCAAGGGCGGCCCCTTTTACGGTGTACCCTTTTTACTGAAGGACTTTTGCGCCGCCTACAAGGGCGTACCCCTGACCAACGGCAGCCGCGCCTTTAAAGACTACATCCCCGATTACGACTGCGAGCTGGTCAAGCGCTTCAAGGCCAGCGGCGTGGTGACCTTCGGCAAAACCAACACCCCGGAATTCGCCATTGTCGGCGCCACCGAACCGGCGCTGCACGGTATTACCCGCAACCCCTGGAACCTGGCGCGCACAGCCGGTGGCTCCAGCGGCGGTTCCGGCGCGGCGGTGGCAGCCGGCATTGTGCCGATGGCCAGCGGCGGCGATGGCGGCGGCTCGCTGCGCATTCCCGCGGCCTGCGGCGGCCTGGTGGGCTTCAAAACCACACGCGGACGAGTGCCCCACGGCCCGGTTCATGGCGACCCCTGGTACGGCCAGGTGCAGGACGGCGTGGTCAGTCGCAGCGTGCGCGACAGCGCCGCCATGCTGGATGCCATTCGCGGCGTTGATCTCGGCGCTCCCTATGCGGAGCCACCGCTAAACGAATCCCTGCTTGGCGCCTGCCGGAAAGCGCCGCACAAACTGCGCATTGCCTGGTCGGCTGAGCCACTCATGCGCGGCGGCGAACTGCACCCGGAAGCGCTCAAAGGCCTGCACAAAACCGTAAGCCTGCTGGAAGAACTCGGCCACGAACTGGTTGAAGCCACCCCCGCTTTCAATACTCTTCATCTGGTCGAAGGCTACCTGTTGCGCATTGCCACCTCGGTCGGCGGCGAGATAGAACTGACCGAAGCCACCCTCGGCCGCAAACTCAAACACGCCGAACTGGAACCGGAAACCTGGATGCTGGCCCAGCTAGGTCGCAGCTTCTCCGCAGCCACCTTCGACGCCGCTCATCGCCGGCTGTACGCCCAGGGCCGTTTGTTTGAAGCCTTTATGCAAGACTACGACGTGTTTCTTACCCCCACCCTGAGCGGACCGCCGGTGGAGCACGGCTACTTCAAATCCCGCGGCATGGAAAAATGGCTGGCGCCAATTGCCAGCCGTTTCGCACTGGGCCGGATCAGCGCCAATCCTGGCACTCTTCGACGGCTGGCGGAACAGGCCTTTGACTGGGTCAGCGCGACGATGGTGTTCAATATCACCGGCAATCCCTCGGTGTCACTTCCCCTTCACTGGAGCGATGATAGACTGCCGGTCGGCATGATGTTCACCGGCCGCTTTGGCGAGGACGACCGGCTGTTTTCCCTCGCCAGCCAACTGGAACAGGCTGCGCCCTGGTGGCAGCAACGCGCACCGGTTTTCGCCAACCCCTGACTGCGGAGCACAAACCTATGAGCTTTCAACACCGATGGCACGATGGTGAGGCAATAGAGCTAACCACCAAGAAGGTGGTGTGCGCCGGGCTGAACTACGCCCTTCACGTCAAGGAAATGAACAGCAAGGCGCCCGATACCGAGCCGGTGCTGTTTATCAAACCGGCCACCGCCCTGCAGGATCTGCACGCCCCGCTGTGCATTCCGAAAGATCGCGGCGCGGTGCATCACGAATTGGAAATTGCCCTGCTGATTGGCCGGCGCCTGAGCCAATGCTCTGCCGCGGAGGCGGTCGGTGCCGTCAGCGGTCTCGGGCTGGCACTGGATCTAACCCTGCGGGATCTGCAGACTGAACTGAAGAAAGCCGGACGGCCATGGGAGAAAGCCAAGGGTTTTGACGGCGCCTGTGCCATCTCCCACTTTGTGCCCATCAGCCAGTGTCCGCCGCTGGACAACATCGACATAGCGCTCAGCGTTAACGACTCACCCCGCCAGCAGGGCAACAGCCGCGACATGCTGTTCCCGATTCCGAGCCTGCTGTGCGCCATCAGCGAATACTTCACCCTGGAGCCCGGCGATATTGTACTGACCGGCACCCCCGAAGGCGTAGGCCCACTATCCGGCAGCGACCAGCTCAGCATGAGCCTGGGCCAGGTGCTTCAGTTCACGACACGGGTAGCGCCTTAGTCTCCCCGGCTAGCGCCTCAATTTCCCCGGCAGTCAGTGGACCCGGTCCTCACCCTCAACACTGATACCCAGCGCCCGCAGCTGCTCTTCCAGCCGCGGATCGCGATTGCGGCGCCAGCGCTGATACAGGTTCAGCACGTCGCTGGCATCAAACTGGGTTTCCTTGGAGCAGGCCCGGGCCACCAGCTCTAGCATGCGGGTAAAGGTTGAGGCCAGTTCGGAAAAAACATGGCGGTTCTGGCGCGCATTTTCCGACAGATAGCCGTAGGCGCCGCCGCCCATACCCACAAAGTAGTCTTTCACTATGCCGCGACGGGCATAGCTTTCCGGGAACAGCGCCCCCACAAACAGGGCCACATCGCCCAGCTGGCGCAGTAGCAGGCAGCGCTCGCGGTGATCACTGGTTTCATGTGCATCTTTGTACAGCATGGCCAGCGGCCGAATACCCAATTCCCCCTCGTCGTAACAGAACAGCTGATCGCTGTCGCCAAAGCGGGCCAGCATATTGCCCATATACCAGAGCGTATCCTCCTGTGGTGTCGGGTTGAGGTCGGCGCCCAGCTCCTGCAGGCGCTCGCGAAAGTAGTCGGCCAGAGTCCGTTCAAAGGTCGGCTGAGATAAAGGCATTGGCACACTCCTTCAACAATGCTCGGCTAGCACCCCTCTGAATCTAGCGGGCCGCGCCCGAAAAAACGATTGCGGCATACCGAAACAGCACTGCGGGCACTACATCTAAAATATATGCAGCCCGCCAAAAACTTTCCACTTCTAAGGAGAGGCAATAATAGAGAAAAATAATCTAAACGCCGGGCCTTGAAATGCCCGCAAACACTACCATTAATGCGCATGAAAGCTGCGCGGCCTATCCCCTGCCGCCGGCTTTCTCACAACTAACAATAGTTTTGAGACGTGAATTGGAGGAAAGACCCAATGAGTATCAAACCGCTCTACGATCGGGTGGTTGTCAAACGCCTCGCGGCGGAAACCACAACCAAAGGTGGCATCGTAATCCCGGACAAGGCCGCGGAGAAGTCCACTCAGGGTGAGGTGGTCGCTGTGGGTGACGGTGCTCTTCTGGACAACGGAGAACTGCGCACACTGTCAGTCAAAGCTGGCGACCGGGTATTGTTCGGTCAGTACGCAGGCTCAGAGGTCAAGATTGATGGCGAAGACTACCTGATCATCAAAGAATCTGAAATTTTGGCCATTGTTGAACAAAGTGAAATCAAGGAGAAAGCAGCATGAGTGCCAAGACCGTCAAGTTTTCCAGCGACGCCCGTGAGCGTATGTTGGCAGGGGTAAACATTCTGGCGGACGCCGTGAAGGTGACGCTCGGCCCGAAAGGCCGCAATGTGGTACTCGAAAAATCCTTTGGCGCCCCCCGTGTGACCAAGGACGGCGTTTCTGTCGCCAAGGAAATCGAACTGAAGGACAGGTTCGAAAACATGGGCGCCCAGATGGTGAAAGAAGTGGCGTCCAAAACCGCCGATGTGGCCGGTGATGGCACCACCACCGCCACCGTGCTGGCCCAGGCACTGGTCCGCGAAGGCCACAAGGCCATCGCCGCCGGCATGAACCCGATGGATCTGAAGCGCGGTATTGATAGCGCCGTGATTGCCGCCACCAAAAAGCTGGAGGAAATGTCCAAGCCCTGCGACGACAACAAGGCCATTGGTCAGGTTGCCACCGTGTCGGCCAACTGGAACACCGATATCGGCAAGATCCTGGCCGAGGCGATGGACAAAGTGGGCCGCGACGGGGTGGTTACCGTCGAGGAAGGCAAGTCGCTGGAAAACGAGCTGGAAGTGGTAGAAGGCATGCAGTTCGACCGCGGCTACCTGTCGCCCTACTTCATCAATAACCAGGAAAAGATGCAGGTTGAACTCGACAACCCCTTCATCATGCTGGTCGACAAGAAAGTCGGCAACATTCGCGATCTGCTGCCCGTACTGGAAGCCGTTGCCAAAGCCGGCCGGTCGCTGCTGCTGATTGCCGAAGACATCGAGGGCGAAGCACTGGCAAC
>PAKT01000078.1 GCA_002710725.1 Spongiibacteraceae bacterium | reverse complement strand
TGAATGAGGCGGTGACATACCCGCACAACCAGGCTCGGGCTAACTATGTCGAAATCGACGGTGTTACCCAGACCGCGCCCGCGCCACGTTTTTCACGCACGCCTGCGGCCATTGAGCGCGGCCCCTGTGCCGCCGGCGCCGATGCCGACGAAATTCTGCGCCGCGCGGGTTTGAGCGCAGAAGAGATAGAATCTTATAGACAGTCAGGAGCCATACGAGATGAGTGAGGCAGCAATAGCCCAAACGGACGTTTTATCGGGCGAGCAATTCCGGGCGCTGGTTAGCGAACGACGCTCTGTGCGTGCTTTTCTTGAGCAGCCGGTGAGTGATGCCTTGCTGCACTCTGTGTTCGACGCAGCGCAGCAGGCGCCGTCCAACTGTAACACCCAGCCTTGGCAGGTCGCAGTGGTCAGCGGAGCTGCCAAAGAGCGTTTGAAAGCGCGAATCAGTGGCGACTTTCTGCAGGGGAAAATGACCATGGATTTTCCCTACGATGGCAAGTACGAGGGGGTTTACAAAGAACGGCAGTACGATGCTGCCAGGCAGCTCTATGACGCTCTGGGTATCAGCCGGGAAGACAAGGCGGCGCGGGGTGAGGCTTTTTATCGGAATTTTGAGTTTTTCGGCGCCCCGCACGTGGCTTTCGTATTCTTGCCGGAAAATTTCGGTATTCGAGAAGCGGCAGATCTGGGTATGTATGCCCAGAACCTGATGCTCAGTATGTCCGCTCATGGTCTGGCCAGTTGCCCGCAAACAGCGCTCAGCTTTTTTGCAGATCAGATACGGGAAGAGCTGGCGATTGCTGACAGCAACAAACTGCTGTTCGGTATTTCATTTGGCTATGAAGACCGAGCACACCCGGCAAATAGTTGTCGCACGGACCGCGCGGCGCTGGATAGCGCTGTTCAATTTATTACCGAATAACGAGATGCAATGATGTCAGATACGATACTGCAGGAACTCGATGACGACGGCGTACTGCTGATTACCCTGAACCGTCCCGAAAAGAAAAATGCGTTCAATGTCGAGCAGTGGGCAGCCTTTCGCGAGGCTGTTAATACTGCGAAGGATAATCCCAAAGTAGCCTGTGTGGTTATTACCGGCGCGGGCAAGGATTTTTCTTCCGGGGTTGATCTGAACGACATGGCTAACGCCGACGGCGACAGCGAGCACCCCTTTGTCTCAAGCGCCAAGGCACTATTGGATTTTGATAAGCCCTTGATCTGTGCAGCCAGAGGTGTGGCTGTAGGCGGTGGTGCAACGCTGCTGCTTAATGCCGATGTGGTATACGTTGGCGAGAGCCTGCGTATGCGCTTTCCCTTCGTTCAGTTGGGCCTGGTGCCGGAGTGGGGCAGCAGCTATACGTTGCAGCAAGTAATTGGCGCGCGTCGGGCGGCCGAGCTGATGTATACCGCGGAATGGATTAACGCCGAGCGCGCGCTTGAAGTCGGTATCGCGACAGCCGCGGTGAGTGACGATGGCCTGCTGGATCAGGCGCTGTGCAAAGCCCGCGAAATAGCCCAGTGGCCCATTTCTTCATTGGTGGCTACCAAACGCCTGATGCGTCAGGTGCACTTGCAGAATGTGCATGCAGCGGTTGATCGCGAACAGGATGAAATGATGCGCCTGGCGGGCTCGCCTGAAAATATCGAGTCGGTAATGGCCTTCCTGGAAAAACGGCAGCCGGATTTCAAACAGTTTCGGAAGTAGGTTTGCTCGTGAACAAGCGTTTTATCAATGCCCAAAGCCTGCTTGATGACGCCTACGAGCTGGCGGCGCGCATCATAGAAAGCGACTTTCGCCCCGACTGTATCATCGCGCTCTGGCGCGGTGGTACCCCGGTGGGCGTGGCAGTGCAGGAGCTGTTTGAATACTGCGGCATTGCCGTTGATCATATTGCGATTCGAACATCTCTCTACAGCGGTCTCGATCAGCGTGAGCGTCGAGTCAAGGTGCATAACCTGGACTACGTATTTAACAACTTCACCACCGAAAACAAGTTGCTGATTGTCGATGATGTTTTCGATACCGGTCTGACGATCAAGGCGGTGTTGGCTGAGATTCGTAATAATCTTGGTGTGGGCCAGCATGGTGACATTCGTGTTGCGATGCCGTGGTTCAAGCCCGCTCGCAACAAAACGGATCTGACGCCCGACTACTACCTTCATGAAACCGATGACTGGCTGGTCTTCCCCCACGAGCTGTGCGATCTATCTGACGAAGACATTGCGAACAAGGGCGGTAAGGTGACGGATATCGTGCAGCGCTTGCGTCAGAAAACGCCGGTAAAACCGACTTTCTGATGGCGCTGGCGAACTATCGTGATCCGCTGCCCGAGACTCTGGAAGCGGATATCCGGCGAGCCTTTGAAATGTCGTTTCAGCTGGCGGTTGAGCAGCTCGACTATGCTGACCCCAAGCCGATACTCTCCTTCGGTCTGCGCAGTGCTCGTATGGCCGGCCGTGCCGTGCCTCACAAAAATCTGATTGAACTGAACAAGGTCATCTTCCGAAACAACCCGCAGTGGGATTTTGTTTACGATACCGTCGCCCATGAAATGGCGCATATTGTTGCGACGCGGCAGTATCGCGCGCGGGGCCACGACCGCGTCTGGAAGCGGGTGGCGTGTGTATTGGGGGCCACACCCAAAGCCTCGGGCGCATTTGACACCACCGGCGCGGAAGTACGTAAACCACAAAAAAGGAAAACCTATCCCTTTGTCTGTGGCTGCCAGCCCTTTGAGTTTGGCTCGCAACGCTTTGCGAATTTTCTGAAGGGCAGTCGCTATCAGTGTCGGGCTTGCAAGACGGAGATCAAACCGGATCTGGCAAAGAAAGAGGCCTTCGCCGATCTGTCCTTTGCCAAGCGGGCAAAGTTAAAGGTTCGCAGCCGCTAGGAAGCTCCCTCTCCCATTGGGAGAGGGTTGCTCAGTAGCCGTTCAGGCTGGCGTAGCGATCCCGGTGAAAGCCACTGTCGCCTAACAATTGAATTGCCATGCGCGCACGCTTCAGGAAAAAGCCGATTTCCAGTTCGTCAGTCACGCCGATACCACCGTGCATCTGCACCGCCTCGTTGGTGACGAGGTAGTAGAGATCGTTAACGGTCGCTTTGGCAAAACTGGCCATCTGGCCGAGATCGGCGCGCTGTTCGTCGATGGCGGTCAAGGCATCCAGCACGACGGATTTTGCCAGTTCGATTTCGGTAAACATATGGGCTGTGCGATGTTTCAAGGCCTGAAATGAGCCGATTTTCACGCCAAACTGCTCGCGCTCCTTCAGGTATTCCACCGTGCGCTCAAAGCACTCCTGAAGACCACCGAGCATTTCAGCGGCCAGACAGATACGGCCGCGATCCAGTACCGGGTCGAGAATGTCCCAGCCCTTGTCGAGCTCACCCAGCAGTTCCGCTTTGTTAACGCTGACCTTGTCAAAGGCAAGCTCGGCGACGGCCCGGCTGTCCGCCATCCAGCGTCGTGTGCGCGTCAGGCCAGCAGCGTTTCCGTCCACGATAAACAGGCTGATACCGTCGGTGTCGCCTGCGGCGCCGGAGGTGCGAGCGGCAACCACAATGTGATCTGCAGTATGGCCGTCGATCACAGTCACTTTCTTGCTGCTCAACACAAAGCTGTCACCCTGACTTTCAGCGCTCAGCGCTGTGGCGGCCGGATTGTGATGGCTGCTTTCATCGATCGCCAGTGTCAGTGTTTTTTCGCCGCTGGCGATGGCGGGCAGCAGGCTCTGTTTCTGCTCGTCGTTGCCGCCCAGCAGGATGGCAGAGGCGCCCAGAACCACGCTGGAGATTAGCGGTGAGGCGGTGAGTGTCCTGCCGCTTTCTTCGATAATGGCGCCCAGGCCCATAAAGCCAAAGTCGAGGCCATCGTAGTCTTCGGGCAGGACAATACCGGCCCAGCCGAGTTCCGCCATCTGTTGCCAGAGCGCGGTGTCGTAGCCGGTTTCGTTCTTCTCGTCGCGCAGTTTGCGCAGGGCCTCAACGGGCGCGCTGCTGGCAAGAAACTCCTTGGCGGTGTCTTTCAGCAGGCGTTGTTCTTCGTTCAATACCAATGGCATGTTCTTTACTCCACTGCGGCCCGCTTATTCCGGCAGACCCAAAATGCGTTTGGCGATAATGTTTAACTGGACTTCCGAGCTGCCGCCGGCAATTGAGAGCGCCTTTGAAAACAGCCAGCCGCGGGTTGCCAGTAATTCATCGTCGTTGAAGCCTTCGCCTTCCCAGCCGAGGCCCTGAGTGCCGAGCATGGCGATCAGGGTTTCTTCGCGCTCTTTGGTGCACTCGGTGCCCACGTATTTCATGATCATGGGAATATTGCCTTCGCCTGCACCGCTCATCTTTTCTTCAAAAGAGCGGAAGTGGGTGAGCCCCAGCGCGCGGTATTTCATTTCGTGTTGCACCAGCTGGTCGCGCAGTACGCGGTTGGCAACTTTACCCTCGCTGTCGGTGCCGACATAGTCGAGCGCAGCCTGAACCGGCGTAATCTGTGTGCCGGCGGGTGTTTCCTGCTCGGACATGAGCTTGCGCTCGTGCTTGAGCAAAGCCTTGGCGACCGACCAGCCTTTATTCAGTTCGCCAACGATATTCTCTTTCGGCACCTTCACATTGTCGAAAAAGGTCTGGCAAAACTCGGATTCGCCACTGATCAGTTCGATAGGGGAGGTGCTGACACCTTCGCTTTCCATATCAATCAGAAGAAAGCTGATGCCTTCCTGCTTTTTGACGTTGGGGTCGGTGCGCACCAGGCAGAAAATCCAGTCGGATTTGTCGGCGTTGGTGGTCCAGATTTTGGTGCCGTTAACAAGGAAGTGGTCGCCCTTGTCTTCGGCCTTGCACTGCAGGCTAGCCAGGTCGGAGCCGGCGCCGGGCTCGGAGTAACCCTGACACCAGCGGATTTCGCCTCGCGCAATTTTGGGAATATGCTCCTGCTTCTGCTCTTCGCTGCCGTATTCCAGCAGCGCCGGGCCGAGCATCCAGATGCCGATGTCCAGCAGGGGAGTGCGGCATCGTAACTTCTTCATCTCTTCCTTGAGAACGCGCGCTTCGGCTTCGCTCAGGCCGCCACCGCCATACTCCTTGGGCCAGTCGGGCACAGTCCAGCCCTTGTCACGCATACGCTCGAACCAGAGTTTGGCGTCGGCGCTGGGGAAGGTGCGCTTGCGTCCGGCCCAAACCTGCTCTTCGCGGGAGGGTGGGGTGCGTTGGGATTCTGGGCAGTTAACTTCAAGCCACTCGCGGACTTCCTGCCGAAAGGTTTCCAGCGCGTCCATAACATCTCCTGTGGTAGAACGGCGCGCCAACGGGAAAAGCTCAGGCAATCAGTGGCTTGAGACAGACAGCGAGGGCGGGCCGAACGGTTGCCATCATCACAAATTCAGTGATGAGAAGCTTAGCGGAGCCCCCCCTAAACTCAAGGGTGAATCAAGGCAGCTTTATTGACAATTTCGGTCAGTAGACCGCCATGATGTGGGTGCCCAGGCCGGCGCCCCAATGGCTGACCTCTTGTCGAACAGCCTGCCAGGTTTTGTCCCGAGAGGGGATTGTCAGGTGCAGCTCGCGGCCGCATTGCGTCAACAGCTGTTGGCCAGTCAGGCTGTCGCGAAGGTTGGCGTGCACATGCATGGCGCCGTTTTCAGTTGATACGGTGTCCAGCGCGACACTGAGACTGGCGACCGCTTCACCGGCAGTTGCCGCGCTGCGCCAGCCGAGGCGTTCCTGCCATTGTTGTTCTATGGAGTCTTTGATCAGACGGCGCAGGTGATTCCGATCGCTGTCCCTGAGTGCCTCGGTACTGCCCTGCAGGTGGATCTCGTCAATCCATATGTAGCGATAGCTGTCGAAGCTGGAGCTTTCCGCAATATGCAAAGATGCGCCGGAAACTTCGCGGGCGCCGTGAAAGCCGCATTGAGCGGTTGTGCTAAGGGCTTGGCTGGATACGATTGCGCCGACGACACTGATCGCCAGCAGGTGGAAGAATTTATTCATTTTTTTGCTCCCAACACAGCTATGCTTATGGTGTTTGGAAAAGTACAAGAGTTTGAACCCGTGCGGCTTGACCGCGTTCACAGGCAGGGGCATGGTGGATGCGGTTTTTTTGGTGTTATTTACAATTGGAGAAGGTGTAATGCAGCGATTTGCTGGCAAGGTCATTTTAATTACTGGAGCAGCCTCAGGTATTGGCGAGGCTGCTGCCTACCGTTTGGCTGAAGAGGGCGGCAAGGTTTTTTGCACCGATATCAATGAGGACGCACTCAATGAAGCCGTTGAGAAGGTAAAAAAGCAGGGCGGGGAGGCTACGGCACGGCGGCTGGATATCAGTTCGGAGAGCGACGTCAACGCCTGCATTGCTGATTGTATCTCGACCTACGGCCAGCTGGATGCGGTGGTCAATATGGCGGGCGTGCTTCGCTTCGACAACTGCCATGAGCTGGCCTTGTCCGATTGGCAGCGGGTGATTGATGTCAACCTGACCGGCACTTTCCTGCTGTGTAAGGCGGTATTGCCGGAACTGCTGAAAACCAAGGGCAATATTGTCAACGCTGCGTCGACCGCTTCGCTCAGTGGTTTGCCCTGGGGCACCGCTTACAGTGCAAGCAAGGGCGCGGTGCTGGCGATGACCCGCACCATCGCAGTGGAATATGCCAAACGCGGTGTGCGGGCAAACTGCGTCTGCCCGGGGGATATCTCCACCAATATGGCAGCCAATGTAACCTTTCCCGCCGATGCTGATATGAGCCTGCTTGGGCGCATCAGCTCCCTGTCCGGCCCCAAAGAGCCCAGTGTGGTAGCGGGCGTGATTGCGATGCTGGCCTCGGATGATGGCATTCACATTACCGGCGAGCATATTCGCGTAGATGGCGGCACCCTGTCCTGACGGACGGGTTTATCGTCTTACCGTTGCCGCGGGGCCTACGAAAAGTCGCCTGAGGCTCGCTATTCTTTTACTATTGATGACGGACTGAATCGGAAAGCGATAGTTGAGGAGAGTGAGTGAATGGCCGATTTCCTGCTGGCAATTGATCAGGGTACGACCAGCTCCAGGGCGATTGTTTTTGATGCGCAAGGCGCTATCTGCGGCATAGGCCAACAGGAGTTTGCTCAGCATTTTCCGGCCGATGGCTGGGTAGAGCACGACCTTGAGGATATCTGGTCATCGACGCTGGCGGTCTGTTACGAGGCGATCAGCAACGCAGGCATCCAGGCTTCGCAGATACGCTCCATCGGCATCACCAATCAACGTGAAACCACTGCGCTCTGGGACAGAGCCACCGGCGAGCCGGTGGGTCGGGCAATCGTATGGCAGGATCGTCGCACGGCGGCCCATTGCGAAAAATTGCGCAGAGAGGGCGTGGAGTCCATGGTGTCGCGCCGCACCGGACTCTTGCTCGACCCTTATTTTTCCGGAACCAAACTTGCCTGGATGCTGGATGCCAGCAGTGACGTGCGGCAGCGCGCCGAACGCGGCGAGCTGGCCTTTGGCACCATCGACAGTTTTTTGCTGTGGCGTCTGACGGGCGGCAAAGTCCATGCGACCGACGCAACCAACGCGTCTCGTACACTCCTCTTTAATATTCACAAGCAGTGCTGGGATGATGAGCTGTTGAATCTGCTGAATATCCCCGCCAGCCTGCTCCCCGAAGTGAAAGACTCTGCCGACGACTATGGGCACACTGTCGAAGACCTGTTCGGTGTGAGCCTGCCAATTGGGGCGCTGATTGGCGATCAGCAGGCGGCTACTGTCGGCCAGGCCTGCTTTGAACCGGGGATGGTGAAGAGCACCTACGGAACCGGCTGTTTTGTGATGCTGAACACTGGCAGCCGCGCCATTACCTCGAAAAACCGACTGCTGACCACCGTAGCCTGGCGCTTAAAGGGGCAGGTGACCTATGCGCTCGAGGGGAGCATTTTTGTCGCTGGCGCTGCGGTTCAGTGGTTGCGCGATGGGCTTCATTTGATAGGCAGTGCCTCTGAAATGCAGGAACTGGCGGAAAGTGTACCGAGCTCTAACGGCGTATATATGGTGCCGGCCTTTACCGGTCTGGGTGCGCCCTATTGGGACCCGGAGGCGCGCGGCGCGATACTGGGCTTGACCCGTGACACGCAGATTGCGCATATCGCACGAGCAACGCTTGAAGCCGTCTGTTATCAGTCGCGCGACCTGCTGGATGCAATGCGCGACGATGGTGCGGATCTGGCGGCACTGCGGGTTGATGGCGGGATGGTGGTCAATGATTGGCTGGTACAGCGTCTGGCTGACACAGTTGGCTGCGAGTGTCAGCGGCCTGCGGTGATTGAAACGACAGCCCTGGGTGCCGCCTGTCTTGCAGGCCTGCAAGCCGGACTTTATACCTCGCTGGAGCAATTCTCCGAAGCCTGGCAGGCAGAGCGCAGCTTTTTGCCTGTCATGTCAGAAGCCGATCGTGAGCGGCGCTATCACGGTTGGAAAAAAGCCGTTGCCCGGGTGCGAGCTGACGCGGTCTGAGCCAGTAACTCAGAGGGTCGGCATCGAGTAGTTCAGGTCGAGTTCGCTCACCCGTTTCGGTCTGGAAATGTAATAGCCCTGCAGGTAGTGAACCCCCATATCACGGAGCAGGTCGGCGCTGCCGTCGTCCTCAACCCCTTCTGCGACTACTTTTTTGCCGAGCGCAAGCGCCATGTCCACCATGGATTTAACCAATAGCTGGTCGCTTTTGCGTTTGTAAAGATAGCGAATGAAGGACTGGTCGATCTTGATAAAGTCGACCGGCAGGTCGCGCAGGTACTCAAACGAGGTAAAGCCGATGCCAAAATCATCGAACGCTATCTGGATATCGAGTTTTGCCAGCCGATCGCACAGCGCCTTGGCTGAATCCAGATTGTTGATAGCCTCCGTTTCCACGATTTCAAATATGAGCTGACTGCCGCTGGCGCCGGTCTCGTCCAGCAGCCTTTGCAGCTGCTGTACAAAGCGTTCGCTTTCGAAGGTGACCGCAGTGATGTTAACACTCAATTTCAGGTGAATATTGTTGTCCGCCCAGTCGCGCAACTGACGCAGCGCCATTTTTAACACCAGATAGTCGATGCGCGGCATCAATCCGTTGTCTTTAGCGATATCCATAAATGCGGCCGGCGACAGGAGTTTGCCGTTCTCTGTCACCATTCGCACCAGGCATTCACAGTGCGTGATCCGTTCACGCTCCAGGTTGTAAATCGGCTGATACAACAAGACAAATCGTTCGTCAGCGAGGGCTTTGACAATGGCGTCCTGAACTTGCAGTTTCTCCTGTCGCGCCGCCCGGCTGTCAAACCCGGCTGAAATATAATTTACCTTGCCGCGATCGATCGTTTTCAACGTGCGGAGGGTCGCAGTGCAGTTGCTTAGCAGGTCGTCGACGGTGTCACCATCGGTCTGGTGTCTGGCGATGGCGGCAGTCAGATTAACCTCCACCGAATCACCCTCCGCTTTTGAATAGAACCTCAGGGAATAGCCATCGGTGCAGAAGGGCATCTCGATACGCTTGGTGTCAGGCGCGCGGTCATCGATAATCAGCAGGGCGGAGAATTCGTTGGTGCCGGTTCGGCCTATTATGGTGTGACAGGTAATCAGGCCTTCGATATAGCGGGCGGTTTCGCGGAGCATGTTGTCGCCGTGCTGAAAGCCGTACAAGTCGTTGTAAGACGAAAAATTATCTATGTCGAACATCATCAATTCGACGCGATGACTGTCTCGATATTGCTGGATAAGCTGAGAAGCTTCGGTGTGAAAGGCTTCGCGATTGAGCAGGTCGGTTATGGCGTCGTGCTTGCTGAGCCAGCGCAGCCGATTTTCTGTTCGGCGGCGCTCGGTCACGTCCAGACCTACCGATAGAATGATGGGGCCTGTTTGGCTCGATACGCGTGCGTGAATCCAGGTGAGGTAGCTCACTGACCCCTGCCGATTGCGTATCAATTGCTCGGATTGAGCGCGGGATTCACGGCCTTGGGTCAGGGGTTTGAGATTGTCGAGTATGGTGTTTCCGACCGGGTCAGGCAGAATCAGGTCGGCGACTGAACGCTTGGCAACCTCAGACTTTCGCCAGCCCGCCAGTCTGCAGCCGTAGTCATTGAGCTGAACCATATCGCCCTTGAGGGTATAGGCGGCTATAACCAGCGGCGAGTCATTAACCAGTGCATCATTGAATTCTTGGGCTGCTTCGAGCTCGGTGATGGTATGCAGTAAATCCTCCCGGTGTTTTGCTACTGATGCCTCCATTTCTTCCAGAGCGTCGGCGACCTCAAGGACGGTGAGATTGAGTTGATCAATCTCGTCCGGGAAGCGGGTTTGCTCTGTATAGGGAATGATCGCCGCGCGTAAGTCGTCGTAGTTGGAATCGGAAAGTCGGGGGATGGCACGCGACAGATTGAACAGCTTTTGCAATGCCTTGCGCAATGCCAGGTAGGTCAACATGAAAGTGAGCAGCAGAGCTACGCCTGCCGCCCCCAGGCTGTTCTTGAGTGAGTTTCGGATAATGACTTGAGAATTGTTGTCATCCAGCAGTAAAACGAGGCGCAGCGAATCGGTGCTGAGCCGACTGTCCAGGTGTTTGATGCCAGCGGCTACCACGCCTTGCGAGGTGCCGACGTAAGCGGTTGCCGTCTTTTTCATAAAACCCGAAAGCTGTGTGACTTCCTCAAGCAAGGGCAGGGTTGTTGCCGCGTTGGTGGCGATCAGTACATCGGTTTTTGAATTGATGAGCGCTGCCTGAGCGGCCGTGATGGCGCTGAAGTCAAACAGTATGGAATGCAGGCTGCGCACGCCGTTGACTAAATAGGTTTTACCCCCGTCGGTAACGACGGGAACGAAACTGGTTTGAAAACATTGGCTGTTGCAAAAGATGTTGCTGACCGGATTCTGATTCTGCCGGACGAGATTGATCAGCTGCTGTTGGAGCAAGGCTGGCACGTCTTCGCTATGTTCGGGCCCCCAGGCGCGTAACTCCTCGCCGTTGAAATTGAGAATGCGCAGCGTCGCGATATTCGGGTTGGTTGACAGGGCCTTGGGTAAATCCGGTAGCTGCTTTTTCGCCAGATAGGGCTCAATGGGTATCTGGGACAATTCCTGCTCAAATAAACGGGTGGAGCGTTCGGTCAGCTGTTCAAAGGTCGAAAACAGGATATCGAGCCGTTTCATCCCGGCTTTTTCGCTGGCGGCGACGAAATTCAGGTAGTCAATGGTGATGTTGCCCGCCATGGCGAGCGACATGATGAGCACGACAATCAGCAAAAGTTTACTTTGCAGGCTCAGCCGTATCTGCGTGCTGCTCTGGCTCACACAAAGCTACTCCCGATCAAAACCGGTAGCCGGCCATGAAAATAAAGTGCTCGGATCGCTCCGCAATTTCTCTGTCACGGTTGTCGATGCGAGGAATCGGGGCCGTTCCCCGGATGCCGTGGAGCTCGGCGGCAAACAGCCATTGTGGGTGAGGTTGCCAGCGTGATCCGAGCGTCGCCACGCTCGAATCCGTCCGGTTGGGCTGTTCACGATCACCCAAGCGGTGGTCGAAGCGACCATAAACAGTAAACTGATCGTCTACATGATAATCCAGCTGTATATATGCCGATTCAGATTTCGTATTGCCGCTTGCTACCAGGTTGAAGGCGGGCGCAACGAAGGTCGAGCTTATCGAAGAGAGTGCATACTCTGCCGTTACCGATGTTTTTCTGCCATTGTATTGCAGCGATAGCGCCGTGAGGGTGACATCGAGGTTAGCCAGTACGCTGGCGCTGTTGAAGGTGAGAGTTGCATTGTAATAGCTCAGCGCGGTCTTCCAGCGATCTCCGGGCAGTCCTGCGCTCAGCTGGACTGAGATCGGGCTTTGCAGTTCGGCATCGCCAGCCAGTGTCGCGCTGCTGCCAAGTATATTGGCGACGGTGTCAGAGCTGATCTCCTTGTTTTTGCCGAAGGTGCCGGTGAAATTCAGATGGTAGTCTTTCTCGTCCCAGTAACTGTGTAACTGTGCACCGTCGCTGGAAAAAAACAATTCGCGGACGCCAAAGCTCTCCAGGTAAAACTGCGGCAGTAAAATTGACGGTCGGGTAAAAAATACGTCGCGGGTTGAGTTAAAAAAGCCAAAATGATTGCGCACACGTCCAAAGCGCAAGCCGGTGCCCGAGCTGGTGCCCTGGGATAGAAGAAGGTCGGCGTAGAGGTAGTCTGTGCGTACGCTGCCGTTGTCACCACGCCCCGCATCCCTTGCGAACCACTGCCCGGAGAAGCTTAGGCGGCTGCTCAGACGGTAGTGGCCGCCAGCGCCGGCTTCATGGTACTCCCATGAGCCCTCAGTGCTTTCGCCGAAGATGTCATTGTTTTTGCTGTAAAGGTACCCCTGGCTGACAAAGCCGTGCAGGGTCAGCGGCTGCTGTTCGGCGAAACCGCTTCCAGACAGACAACCGGCCAGCAGCAACGCGAGTCTATAGCGTGACTTATTCAAAAGCGTATCGTCCTTTCCGTTCCTGAGGTACTTTCGCTACCGACAAATTTAACATCGCTGGTATTGCCGGGCAGCCGATTGATGTATCCGATTGCGCCGGGTGTGGCGCGAACGCGTTCATAGAGGTTGTAGGTTGTACCCACCTCGATTGGCCGCACGCCGGAACCGGTAAAGGTGAGATGGTTCCACTGCCGCTTCAGTACATAGGGAAAGGTTTTCAGATAGAGCGTGCAGAATCTGAGATGGAGAGGGTGCGTGTCAGGCAGGACAAAAACGGTAATGGGTGTGCCGTCGGGCCAGGTCTGCATTCGCCCAAAAAAAATAGAGCGCAATGCAGAATTGGAAAAGCCGGCTGGCAGCGTAACCTTGGTGTTTATGATGATCTGGGGTTCGGGATCTGGCGTGTTGGCGGTTGCCAGGCTGCATGAGCATGCCAGCAAGATTAGAAGTGCTGCTCGGTGGGCAATGGCCTGCTTTGCAGGCGCCCGAGCAGCCTTCTTTGCCGAGCAGATACCGGCGATGAAGGCTTTTGTTTGAAAGAAAACACCGCCCATGGTTAACAGGAGCTCACTCGATTTCGCGGAAAGAGTCGATGAATTTCTGAATCCGCCGGGCATTGGCACCCATATCGCCTTGCCCGACTCTTGATACAGAGCGTAGGTCAATCCGGGTTGGCTCGCTACTGGCGTTTATACGTATCAGGATATCGTCTTTAAAACCAAACCAGCGGGTGGTAGCTACCGCTTCAATCTGGCCCTTTACGGGATCGTCGTAATAGACCTCCCAGCCCAGCCTGTTGGCTACAGCCAGTGAGACCTGATGGGCCTCTTTGCCGCTGAGCTCGGTGGTCAGTGTCTGGAGTTCCGGGTAGGCCTGGCGTTGGATTTCGGCCAGCTCCGGTGTGTAGGCCAAAGGATTGGCGTCGGCGCCACGCTGTTTGGGCGCAGCGATAAACTGCGGCGGGTTATCCGGGGCAGTTGTGACATTGTGAATCATCGGGGCATCGCCGGCGCTGAATACGCTGAACGCGAACAGGCCGATGGCGGGCAGCGAGAGCAGGGCGGCTCTGCTCAAGGCCTTGCGACCAGCTTCACTTGGCTGGCTTCGGGTAAACAAGCCGGCCAGTACAATAACCAGCAGCCCAAGCAGGGCCGCGAGCAGATACATGAGCAAACCATAGCGAAAATGAAGCAGGTTCCAGCGGGTGGCGATGACACTGAGGGGGAGGAGGCTGAGGCTGATCCAGGCCAGTACGGTGGCGCTCCTTGCTATCCGGGACATGATGCTACCTTCTTGAATTTTTTGAAGATTATAGAATTGTAACTATAGCACGGCTTTTCAAGGTGCAGGCAGCATGCTTTACTAGCGCGCCGCTGGGGGCTCACCTCAGGCGAGACATCCACGAGCTGTAATCGGAAGGGAACATGAATCGAGTAAAAGACAAGGTCTGCATCGTGACAGGTGCGGCCAGCGGAATGGGCCGGGCTGACGCAAAAATGCTGGCCGCTGAGGGCGCAAAGGTCGTACTGACCGACCTGAATGAAAAAGACGGGCAAGCGGCAGCCGCCGAAATTGGCGATAAGGCCTTGTTTATCAAGCATGATGTCAGCAGCGAAGCGGACTGGGAAAAGGTTGTTGCGACAGCCGTTGCCCACTTTGGAGGCCTGGATGTGCTGGTAAACAATGCCGGCATGATGACCATGGGCTCTGTGGTTGACTGCACGCTGGAAGACTACCGCAAGGTCAATGCCGTCAACAGTGACGGCGTTTTCCTGGGCTGCAAGCACGCCATTCCTGCCATGGAGGCCACCGGTCGCGGCGGCTCCATTATTAATATGTCATCGGTTGCAGCCTTGCACGGCATGTCTTTTATTGCGGCCTACAGTGCCAGCAAGGGCGCCGTGGCAGCACTGACCAAGTCGGTTGCCCTGTACTGCCGCGAGAAGCGCAACGGTATTCGCTGTAACTCGATACATCCCGATGGTGTGAAAACACCGATGGTGTTCAAGGTGGCAACCGGTGCCGACAGCGCCACTCGCGAGGAAATTGAGTCGCTGTCGACCGAGGCCAACCCCATGTGTGAACCCGAAGACATTGCGGCGCTGGTCGTTTACCTGGCCTCTGACGAGTCAAAATTCGTCAATGCCGCGGAAATGCTGATAGATAACGCCGCGACGGCGACGCCGCCGGTGGGTGTGTAGTTCGAATAGTCTGCACAGACGATGAACGGGGGGTGCTTTCTGCCGACAATGGCGGCAGGTAACGCGTAAGTGTTATTGATCCCCGTCCAGATAGACCTCTCAGGCCAGCCTTTGCTGGCCTTTTTTTCTGCTGTTAATCGGCGTTGTTACTTGTCGCGCCTGGACTCCAGCGTTTTCAGTATGCCTTCCAGCTGGTCCGCCAGAATATTGCTGGCGGCCATTTCCATGGCGCGTCCCAGCTCGGCTTTTACCACAATTTCGGCCATCGGCCGCATACGCCAGATCAGGTCGATGATTTTGGGGAACTCTTCCTTGGGGGGCAGGGGTTGCTGCTGATAGGGTTTCAGTACATTTTCTGAGATCAGGCGAACAAATTCCTTGGCGACTTTTTCAACGTTGTCGCGGCTCATCCGCAGTATTTCCAGCTGATCGCCCATCGGGATGCCCATGGCGCACAGGTCGGCGGCTACTTTGAGGGTGCTCATGCTGCTGACGCGAACCTGCGTACCCTGGACTTTGGCAATGCCCAGCTCGCCGGCCAGGCGAATATTGGCCGGGGTGAGCTGGGTGCCGAACATCTTCACCATCTGGGTCATGGAAATGATTTCCGGGGCTTCTTTGGCCCAGGGGCTGTTGATGGCCGATTCCATACCCAGAATTTCAGACAGACCAACGCCTTGTTCCAGCCCGGAAATCAGATCGAGGATACTGGCGAGGGTGTAACCCCGATCCAGCAGGTTGGCGATAACCCGCAGGCGGGACAGATGCTGGTTGTTGTATATCCCTTTGCGTCCGCGCAGGGTGGGGGGCGGCAGCAGGCCCTTGTCCTGATAGGCGCGGATATTGCGCACCGAGGTATTGGCCGCCAGCGCCAGCTCCTCAACGGTGTATTCCTGCTTTTCCTCCAGCGCCGCGCTGTCATCGGCATCATTCTGTTGCCGGTACTGCGCAAGGTTCTGGATGGTTTCTTCTGGAAACTTCATGAAGTAATGGCCTGGATTCTCTCTGTCTATGGCAAATATTTCTATAAAAAATGGGCGCTGCAGCAAATTACGCACCATCTACAATGCCGCGACTCTTCGTTAAGTCATTGAAAAGACAAGGCTGGCTGAAATGCTGCGCTATGCCGGTCAGTTCAGCCAATGACCATTCTACCTGCCTGCTCCTATCTTGACATCAATTAATGATAAGATGTATGTTACATCAAATGATGATACATACTATGATGTGTCATATGGCGATGTTAATACCGAAAGGGATGATAATAATGAAGCGTTACCGATTTTTGTCGCTGCCACTGTTGATGGGGCTGGTGTCGCCGATGGCTCAGGCCAAGGCTGTGCTTGAAGAGGTGATTGTCACCGCCCAGCACCGGGCGCAGAGTCTGCAGGATGTTCCGGTCTCGGTCAGTGCCATCGGCGGTGACAAAATGATCGAGGCAGGCATCAACCGCATGGAAGACCTGCAGGCCTATGTGCCGAACCTCACCGTAACCGAAAGCGGTATCAGCACCGATATTTTTATTCGTGGTATCGGCACTGGCATGAATCAGGGCTTCGAGCAGTCGGTGGGGATGTACGTCGATGGTATCTATTACGGCCGCGCCCAGCTCGCTCGGGCACCGTTTCTCGATCTGGCCCGGGCCGAGGTGCTGCGTGGCCCGCAGAACATTCTGCACGGCAAAAACAGCATTGCCGGTGCGGTGAACCTGCACACGGCGAATCCCACCGATGTCTTTGAGGGCTTTGTCTCGGGCCTGTATGAGCCGAATTTTGATGAGAGGGTGTTTGACCTTGTCCTGTCGGGCCCGCTAACCGATGATCTGGGTGCGCGTTTTTCTGCCCGCTTGCGCGACTACGGCGGCTATGTCGAGAATCTGACACTGGATCGCTTTGGTCCTCAGCACGATCAGGCTACCTACCGTCTCAAATTCAACTGGGCCGTCGATGACGATACCACGGCCTCGCTGAAGCTGGAGTACGGCAAGTTTGACTCCCTGGGTCGCCACGCGGAAGTTATTCGCGATGATCCGTCGACGTCGTCCACCTTTCTGTTTACCGGTCGTACCGAGGCGGAAATCCTCGATCGCACCTTCTTCCCGCCGCTGGTGGATGTGGATACCGACGATTCGGTGCGCAATAACTTCCAGGACTTCAAGGGTTCTTCCAACGGCAATTTCAGTAACAACGAAACCTACAACATGACCCTGGATGTCACCTGGTTGACGGACGCCGGCAACGAGTTCAAGTCGATCACCGGTCTTATGGCTTACACCTATGACGATCTCTGTGACTGCGACTCCACCGCCGCGCCGCTATTCAAACTGGAGCTGGCCGAGGACTACCAGCAGTTCAGTCAGGAGTTGCGCTGGGTATCACCGGTAGGTGAAGCGATTGACTATATCGGCGGCGTTTATCTGCAGCGGACCGACCTCACCTTCAACGACAAGCTGGTTCAGGACTCTGCAGTTGTCGTGCCGTTGCTCAATGCCGCGGATTTTCAGGATGGCGGCACCCGGGGTGACTACGACCCTAATCCCCTTGGCATCGCGCCGGAAGAGGTGCTGGGCATCGGGGACGCGGGCAACGCGGTGGCGAATATCACGGCGCCGCGCGAATTTACCAGTGTATCCGATATTGCCTCGGCCTTTATGCAGGCCACCTTTAATCTTGCCGAGACTTTCCGGGTTACCCTGGGTGGGCGCTACACCTACGAGAGCAAGGAAGGCAGCCGTTCGCTTGATCTGGCGGACCTTAACGGCAACAGCCTGCCCATTGGTGAAGTGGATACCGTCGCAGCCATCAGCTTTGCGGCAGAGCGCCATGACCTTAAAGGTGAGCGCAGCGAAACCCATTTCTCTCCGCTGCTGAACATACAGTGGGATTTCTCCCTCGAAGGCATGGCCTACTTTACGGCTACCCGCGGTTTCAAGGCCGGTGGCTTTGATGCTCGCTCCAACCAGTCGCCGAGTGCCGAGCTGACCCCGGCTAACCCCGGAGCGCTTATTCCCAATCGCACCTCGCTGGTCGGCACCTTTGAGTACGACGAAGAAATCGCCACCAGTTACGAGCTGGGTATGAAAACCGGTCTTCTCGACGGCGCCGCGGAGTTGAATCTGGCTGCGTTCTATACCGTCTACGAAGATCTGCAGATCAGTATTTTCGACGGGACTTTGGGCTTCAACGTCGGCAACGCCAAAGAAGCCATTACCCAGGGCATCGAGCTGGACGGTCGCTACCAGGTAACCGAGTACCTGAGCCTCGGCGGCGCCCTGGCACTGCTGGATTTTGAATTCACCGACTTCAAGAACGGCCAGTGCCGTCAGGGCCAGGCGCCCACGTCCAGCGATGGCCTGTACTGCGACTACACCGGCCAGAGCAATCAGTATGTGGCGGACTGGTCAGGCACGTTCATTGTCGGCTACTTGCGCCCCATCAGTCAGACGCTGGGGATTGGTGTGACGCTGGATGTTGTATTTACCGATGATTACAACCCTTCGTCCAACGTTGACCCACGCGTTGAGCAGGACGGCTTTACCAAGTTCAATGGTCGCATTGGTATTGGCGCCATTGATCAGAGCTGGGAAGTATCACTGGTTGGCAAAAATCTCACCGATGAAACAGTGATCGTTTACGCCGCTGATACGCCCCTGGCGAATACCATCTTCGGCGCAACAACCTTTACCGGTTTTGTTGAAGCACCGCGTTCCGTTGCCCTGCAAATGACCTACCGCTGGTAGTTGGAGAAATACAGATGAACTGTATGAACAGTTTCTTCTCACTGTGTGTTGCACTGCTGCTGTTGCAAGGGGGCGCTTCCGGGGCCTTTGCTGAAAGCAATGGCTGGGCGCTGGAGCACGAACAGGACGGCGTCACTGTTTACACCCGTGACGTTGAGGGCTCGGATTACAAGGCCTTTAAGGGTGAAACCGTTATCGATGTTGAGCTGAATCGGGCGCTGGCGCTGATGGACGATACAGCGGCCTGTGTGGACTGGATGCACAGCTGCAAATCACCGGTGCTGATTCGGAAACTGACGCCGCTGAAACGCTATACCTATATGGTCAACGATTTTCCCTGGCCGGCCAAGGACCGCGCCTTGTTGCTGTCGGCCAACATCAGTCAGGAGATGCGCAGTCGCGTGGTGACGGTGGCACTGGAAAACGTCGAACTGGAGAGCCTTGAGCCCTTCGATAAAGCCAGGGTGCCGCTGGATAACGGCGCGGTGCTGATGGAGCGAGCTGAGGGCTTTTTCCGCTTTACGCCGCTTGGCGGCAACCGGACGCATGTGGAATACCAGATGCATATCGAGCCGGGTGGGGCGCTGCCTGCGTCCATCGTCAACGCCAAATTGATCGACACGCCGTTTAACACGCTCAGAGCAATGCAGAGCGTGGTGACGGAAGAAAAATACACTGATTTCAGACCTTTTTAATGAACTGGCGGCCGCAATGGCTGACCCAAGGAGATTGTCATGAATAATGATGTAATGCCTGTTCGCAGAAACCTGAACTTTCATCTGCCTGCCGAGCGCATCAGTGACTGGCACAGCGGCAGTGTTCATATTTCCCACTTCCTGAATGCGATGTCGATTTTCTTTCCGGTTGGCGAGCGCTTTTTTATCGACAGCGTGCGCCACTACCGCGATAAAGTTACCGATCCAAATCTGCAGGAGGCGGTAAAGGGCTTTATCGGTCAGGAAGCTATGCACGGTCGCGAGCATGAAGAATACAACGATGCGCTCACTGCCAAGGGTTTACCGGCAGACCGCTACGAAAACATTGTGCTCAAACTGCTCAATTTTTTCCGGCGCTTTACCCCAAAAGGTTCTCAGCTCGCGGGAACCATTGCGCTGGAACATCTGACGGCCATTCTCGCGCACCGCATTCTGGTCGACAAAAGCCGTATGGCTGGCGCCGAGCCACGCTATGGAGCCATATGGCACTGGCACGCGCTGGAGGAGACTGAGCATAAAGCGGTGGCCTACGATGTGTATGGCGCGGTGATGAAAAATGGTTTGCTGGCTTATCTGCGTCGCTGTTTCGCGTTGATTATGTCCACCACCATTTTCTTCATCATGCTGACTCCCTTTTATCTGGGCATGGTTGCCCGTGAAAAAGGGCAGCTCTTCAATCTGAAAGGCTGGTGGAAAGTGACTGTCTTTCTGTGGGGGCCGAAAGGCGTTTTACTGCGCGCCCTGCCGGACTGGCTGGATTTCTTCCGCCCCGGTTTTCACCCTTGGGATCACGACAATCGCGAGTTTCTCGAAGAGATCGATGACTTGGTTTCCGAGGTTGAATCCTACAAAGCCCAGGGAGCTGCCGCGTGACCACGGCTGAGCACTTGGCTGTTACCGCACCCTCAGAGTCGGCTTTTGCAGATCTGGAGGCGCTTTTTGCGGCAACGCCTTTGTCAGAAATAGACCGCGACGCGCTGCGTCAGTGGCAGCCCGGCTCCAGTTTGTGGGGTCGGCTGAAACCACTGATTGCACGTCGGGCCGGGGCGAGGCTTTGCTGGGCGGAGGTGGATGGTCATCGGCTCAATTACTGGGATACCGGCGCCAGTGACAAACCGGTGCTGGTGCTGATTCACGGCTTTGGCTCCAGCAAGGAAAACTGGTCCTTTCTCAGTGAGCTGTTGCATCGACACTACCGGGTGCTGGCACCCGATCTGCCGGGCTTTGGCAACAGCAGCTTTCGGGTGGATTGTGACTACAAGGTCACCAGTCAGGCGCAGCGTATCGCACAATGGCTGAAAGATCTGAAGGTGGACTCAGCCTTCGTCGCGGGCAGCTCAATGGGCGGTGCTATTGCTGCCCAGCTTGCAGCCGGTCACCCTAATCTGGTGAGCGGTCTGTGCCTGATGAATGCCGCCGGTGCACCGGCAACCCGCGTCAGTATGCTGGAGGTGGGGATTCTGGCAGGAAGCAATTATCTTGTGGCTAACCGTCCGACGGAAGCGCAGCGGGTATTTCAAATCTGCTTTCATTCGCGCAAGCGCATGCTCGGTGCCCTGTTTGCGTTTTTGATGGGGACTGAGATGGCGCAGCGGGCCATCGTCAACCACGCCATCTTTTCGGACCTTGTACATTCGCTGAGTGAGGTCAACGCCTGTTTGCCGCAGGTGAACTCACCGACGCTGGTTCTGTGGGGTGACAGCGACCGGGTGCTGGATGTGAGTTGCGTGGATGCCTTCCTCGCGGCCATTCCCCAGGCTAAAGCCATGGTGTTTCCCGAGACAGGCCATCTGCCCATGGTCGAACGACCGAAAGATACCGCGACCGTTTTGCGCGCCTTTTTCAGTGCGCCTCACGGTATTGTGAATACGGAGAATGTTTAATGACGACTCGCAGACAGGATAGCGGCGAGCTGCTGGAAACGGCCATTATCGGTGCCGGGTTTGGCGGCCTTGGGCTGGCCATAAAATTATTGCAGGAAGGGCAGGGGAATTTCGCTGTCTTTGAAAAATCCGGGGACGTTGGCGGCGTGTGGCGTGACAATATCTATCCCGGCGCGGCCTGCGACGTCCCCTCGCACCTGTATTCCTTTTCCTTTGAGCCGAACCCCGAGTGGAGTCGCACCTTTGGTGGTCAGTCAGAGATTCATCAGTATCTTCAGCACTGCACTGACAAGTACCAGCTATGGGGAAAAATCCGTTTCAACGCCGAGGTAACGGCGGCGAAGTTTGATGAGCAAAACCATCTCTGGACACTGCACTTTGCCGATGGCGAATCGGTTCGCGCGCGCACTGTGGTCTTCGCCGTGGGCGCTTTGAATGTGCCGGCCTATCCAAATATTGAAGGTCTGGACAGTTTTCAAGGCAAGATCATGCACACGGCCGAGTGGGATTCGGACTGCGATCTTCGGGGCAAGCGCGTGGGGGTTATCGGTACCGGCGCCAGTGCCATTCAGGTAGTACCCGAAATTCAGCCAGTGGTTGAATCCCTGTCCCTGTACCAGCGTACGGCGCCCTGGGTTATGCCCAAACGCGATGGCTGGATTCCGCCGCGCTGGCGCAAACTCTACGCCCGCCTACCGCTGTTGCAGAAGCTGCACCGTATAGTGCAGTACTGGATGTTCGAGTCGACTGCACCGGTCATGATCAAAAACAACTGGATGACCCGCATGGGCGAAAAGTTGGGCCGTCGCTATCTCACGCGCATGATCAAAGACCCGGTTCTGCGAGAGAAAGTCACGCCGAGGTATGCACTGGGCTGCAAGCGGGTTTTGCTGTCCGATGATTACTATCCGGCGCTGACCAGACCCAATGTTGAGGTGTTGACTGATGGCATTGCCCGGGTCGATGAGTCGGGCATTGTCAGTCGCGATGGCAGTCATCAGGCGCTGGATGTCATTGTCTTGGCAACGGGCTTTAAAGTACCGGCTGCGGGTGCGCCCTTTCCGATTGAGGGGCTGGGTGGGCGCTTGCTGAACGATGACTGGCGCAGTGGATCTGAAGCCTATCTGGGCATGACGGTAAGCGGCTACCCGAATATGCTCTACATAATGGGGCCGAATACCGGGCCGGGTAATATCTCGGTTATCTTTTATATCGAGTCGCAGTTGCGCTATATCATGGCCTATTTGAAGCACCTGCGTCAGCGCAATATCGCGGCGCTGGATCTCAAAGCCGAGGTGCAGCGGGAATTTAACGATGCGCTTCAGGCGAAAATGCAGAACACCACCTGGATGTCTGGCTGCGACAGCTGGTACCTCACGGAAGATGGCAAAAACACAACGCTCTGGCCCGGTTATTCCTGGCAGTACCGGATGCAGTCAAAGCACTTTGATCCGAGCATTTACCGGAGTCGGCGCCGGTCCATGAGCGAGCCGCAGGTAAATGTTGAGCTGGGCGAGCCGGCGACAAGCTCCAGTTAAATTTATAAAAAGGACGTATCGATGTTTGATTTGAAGGGCAAGGTCATTGCCGTTACAGGAGCCGGATCCGGTATTGGATTTGCCCTCACCGAACTGGCCTTGCGCAGTGGGGCGAAGGTGGCGGCGTCGGATGTTAAGCCCGATTCACTCAGCGCCTTGCAGGAACGCTACCCGGCGCAGCTTCATATTGCGACACTGGATGTGTCGGATCGACAGGCTTTTGCGGACTGGGCTCAATGCGTGGTTGAGCACTTTGGCTGCTGCGATGTGATTATCAACAATGCCGGCGTGTCATTGTCCTGTCGCGTGCAGTCAATGCAACGGGAAGACCTGGAATGGATGATGAACATCAATTTCTGGGGCGTTGTGAACGGTGTTGAAGCCTTTCTGCCGCACCTGCTGACCCGCCCGGAAGCGGTGGTGGTCAATATCTCCAGCCTGTTCGGCTTGATTGCGGTGCCGTCGCAGTCTGCCTATAACGCGGCCAAGTTCGCGGTGCGCGGTTATTCGGAATCCATGCGTCAGGACCTGCGCGATACCCCGGTCAAGGTGGTCACTGTTCATCCCGGTGGTGTGAAAACCAATATCGTGGTCAACGGCAAGCATTTTGAAAGTCTGGACGGCAGCAGCACCAATACCGAAGAGTCAGCCGCCATGTTTGAACGGGTCGCCTCGACCACGCCGGAACGCGCTGCGCAGATCATTCTGCGCGGCGTGGAAAAGGGGAAGCCGCGGGTGCTGATTGGCCGCGATGCGGTATTTCTCGATTTGCTGCAGCGTTTCCTGCCAGGACTCTATGACCGCGTGACTGTGCCCGTGTCGTTGCGTGGGCGTCGGCGGGTGGCTACGCCCTAGTGGCGGCGCCTCGTCGTCTGTTTGTTTTACCCTCCCTTGGCCGATGCCTGTGCTCGGCCCTTTTTATTTTCGGTTGTCTCGCGTCGCCGCTGCTGGCGCACGAGGCAGACTCCCCGCGTCGAAACCTGCAAACCGTTCTGGGAAATGCCGCCCAGCGTCCGGACTTGATTGAAACCGTTGCACACAGCAGTGGCTATACCTTTCTCAATGATCGGGAAGAAATGCTCGACGACCTGCTGAAGGCCCGGCGCGAGGCAGCGGCACTGGAATCCAGCGTTCGTCGTTTTGAATACCGCCCGGGTGATGAAGAGCCGCTGATCAGGCGGCTGCAATCATTGGACAACACCGCGACGACCTTTCAGGCCGGGATCGGGCTGGTTATTGGCGGTCCGGTTTTTGATGACCGCTACACTGTCAGCGCGCAGGCCCATACCCGTTTTGCCGGTACCTTTGACTATGTGGAGTCGGATGAGCCCAAGCTTCGCCTGGCGCCGGTGATTGCCTTTTTCGAACTGTCGGAACTGGAGTCCCGGGCGCGGGTCTCGGGTTACGGTGTCGGAGAGGTGGCCTTGCATCGTCGGCTGGACGAAGTGAAGATTCCGGCGACCACCGTCAGTACCAGTCTGAAATATCAGGCGATCTCTCTCTATGAACGTGAAGTGCCGATACAGGATTATCGGGAAAGCGATTTCTTTGAGCTCAGTGGCTTCACTCGTGACTTTCACCGGGCCAATGTCGACCTGTCCAGCTCGACAGAGCTGGGCCGCTGGCGCGTCGGCTTGACCCTTCGCGACCTGTTTGAAAGCACCTATCGCGGCCCGCGAGGGTCGACCTTTCACTTGCGAACCCGGGGTGAATTGCGGGTCGATTATCAGTTTGACTGGGCTCAGGTAAGCCTGTTTCAGGACCTGACGCCACAGCCGGCCTTTGGCGAAATGAAAGGGCGGCGCGAAACAGTGTTGGGCGTCGAAAAGCCGATTTCCCGACGTTTTGTGATTGGCGCCAGTTACATGCATGTGGCCAGAGATCGGGATAACGACTCGCTCAGCCTGTCCCTGAGTTATCATTTGCTGGACAGTTTTTATATCGGCGTTACCGGCACGGCTGCGAGTGATCGGGAGCTGGGAGGCGCGTTTCGCCTGCAGCTGCCTTTCTAGGGCCCTAGCGTTTAATCACGACGCAGGCCTTGGTATCCTTGCGCGGCCTTAATACCGGAGCCTCGCATTGTCCGCACAGAAATCCATCAAATTGCATCCGTCCTGGCTGCAGGCGCTCGCCGGCGAGTTTGAACAGGAGTATATGGTCAACTTGCGCGCATTTCTGGCGGAGCGCATGGCCAGCGGGGCCGTGGTCTTCCCGCGCCCGGCCGAGTGGTTTAATGCGCTCGATACCACCCCGCTGGACAAGGTCAAAGTCGTGATTCTGGGGCAGGACCCTTACCACGGGCCGGATCAGGCCCACGGCCTGTGCTTTTCGGTGAAGCCGCCGGTCGCGCCACCCCCATCACTGATGAATATCTACAAGGAACTGCAGAGCGACCTGGGGCTTACGCCGCCCAAGCACGGTTGCCTGACCAGCTGGGCCGAGCAGGGCGTATTGCTGCTCAACAGCGTGCTGACGGTGGAGCAGGGGCAGGCCGGCGCCCATCAGGGCAAGGGGTGGGAGCGTTTTACTGATGCGGTGATCGAGGCGATCAATCGTGAGCGGGAAGGGGTGGTGTTTCTGCTCTGGGGTGGCTACGCCCAGAAAAAAGGGCAGCTGGTGGATGCTGCCCGTCACTGCGTTCTGAAAGCGCCACATCCGTCACCACTGAGCGCCCATCGCGGTTTTCTGGGCTGCCGTCATTTTTCACAGACCAACGACTACCTGAGCTCGCGGGGGGAGATTCCCATCCTCTGGGAGCTGCCGGTTGCGGTCAGCTGAGGCCGTAGGGGGGCAGTGACAGCTCGCAAATCCGGCTGCCCTGTTCCAGTCGCAGCTGGTCTGATTCGGCGGAGGCAGTGGTCAGTACCAGCGCTGCGCGTCCGTCCTCTGCACTCAGTGCTACCATGCCGACGGCCTTGTCGCCGTCCAGTACCGCTTCTCCGGCTCTCGCTTCACCTTCAATCCGGGCCAGATACAGTCGCCGCTTGGGTACGCCTTTGAAGTGGAGGCGGGCGACCACTTCCTGACCGGTGTAGCAGCCTTTTTTGAAATTGACCGCACCGGTCAGATCGTAGTTGAGAAACTGGGGCAGGAATTCATCTCGGGTGGCGGCGCACACGGGGACATCGCCGGCGGCGATGCGCAGACTGTCCCAGTGTGCCGAGCTGGTGGGCTGGGCTTTGGTTTTCAATGCCTGCCAAACCTCCAGCGCCTTTTCAGGGCTGAGCCACAATTCGAAGCCTTGCCCGGCGCTGTCACATTGCAAGACCAGCCCGCCAGATACAGCCCGAGTTTCCAGAGTAGACTGTGGTGTTTCGTCAAGCAGGTCTCGGAGAATCGAAGATGCGTCCGGACCACTCAAGCCGATACCAACGAATTCAGCCGTGGCCTCGCTCAGCTCAACTTTGGAGAAGACCGCATATTTTGACAATACGCTCAGGGTGTCGGTCACCACATCTCGTCGCAATTGCAGGAGCAGAGTGTTGTCGTCAAGCTGGGCGGCGGTAAAGCTCGCCAGCATCCGGCCTTTGGGGCTGCAATAGCCACCCTGGCGGGCCTGATCGGCGCCGACCTGCCGAAAATCTGCGGTGGTCTGGCCCTGAAAGAAGGTCTGGCCATCGGGGCCGACGGCTTTGATAAAACCGTATTGCGACAGTGGCACCAGGCGGTTATGGCGCTCGCTGGCATTGTCGGCAAACAGGCAGTGATCTCCCTCAAGACGGGCGCCATCGGATAACAACTGGTCGTGAAAGGCAGAGAGGCTCAACATAAACTCCGGGTTTGTAGAAAATCAGTAGCCGTGGCTTGGCGAAGACAGCGCAAAGAAGGCCATGCGTTGACTGGCCGGTGTCGCTATAATGCGCCGCTCAACAAACGGCAGCAGTGGAACTTAATGTACTCAGAAAACGAGATCAAGCGAATTTACTGGGCCAGCCGGCGCGGCATGCTGGAACTGGATCTGATGCTGGTGCCTTTTATGGAAAACTGTTTTCGCAGTCTGTCCGCGGAAAAGCAGCGGCACTACGTTGTCCTCATGGAATGTGAGGACACCGAGATCTTTCAGTGGCTGCTGGGTACGGAAAACCCGGACGACAAAGATTTGCTAGGGATAGTGAATGACATCAAAGCCCACGCCCGCGCCCCTAAGGCTTGAACTGCGCCCTTCCAGGTTCCTATCGGCTTTTCTGCTGGCCACTCACCTGCTGGTGGCCGCTGCGGTCCTGCTCGCTCAGGTAGCCCCGCTTGTCAAAATACTGGCGCTGCTTCTGGCGCTCTGCAATCTCTGTTATCACTGGGCCCGCTGTTTTCACCCCTTGTGGCGGGTAGAAGCGCTGGGGAGGGATGAGGCAGGCTGGTGGCTGCAGTGTGGGGGGCGGCGTCAGCGAACCGGGCTGCGCTCCTGCTGGGTGACGGGCCACGCCGTGGGCATGAGTTTTACCGGGCAATCGCTGTTGATTACCGGTGATGCCTGTGAGGCTGAAGCTTTTCGCCAACTGCGGGTGCAGTTACGCTTTGCGTCCGGGCTCGAGGATCGTGTCGCGGGCCTCGGCTAGCGTTTCCGGGTAGTCCAGTGTGTAGTGCAGCCCACGGCTTTCCTTGCGCTGCATGGCCGAGCGAATAATCAGCTCCGAGACCATGGCCAGGTTGCGCAGTTCCAGCAGGTCATTGCTGACCTTGTAGTTGCTGTAGTACTCGCGAATTTCCTGTTGCAGCAGTTCAACCCGGTGCAGCGCCCGCTGCAGACGTTTGTCAGTGCGAACAATGCCCACGTAATCCCACATAAAGCGGCGCAACTCATCCCAGTTGTGAGAGATGACAACGTCTTCGTCGGAGTCGGTTACCTGCGACTCGTCCCAGTCTGCAATGTGGATGTCCGGCAAGGGTTCCGCCAGTCGCTGGCTGATGGCATCGGCCGCTGAGCGCCCAAACACGATACATTCGAGCAGGGAGTTGCTGGCCATACGGTTGGCGCCGTGCAGGCCGGTAAAGGAGGTTTCGCCGATAGCAAACAGGTTGCTGACATCGGTCTGCCCTTGATGATCCACCATCACACCGCCACAGGTGTAGTGGGCGGCGGGGACCACGGGAATGGGTTCGCGGGTGATATCTATCCCCAGCTCCAGACAGCGGGCTTTGACCGTGGGGAAGTGATGGAGGATGAATTCTGCGGACTTGTGGCTGATATCGAGATACACACAATCCGAACCGAGGCGCTTCATTTCGTGGTCGATCGCCCGGGCGACGATATCCCGCGGCGCCAGC
>PAKT01000077.1 GCA_002710725.1 Spongiibacteraceae bacterium | reverse complement strand
TTGAACTTCGAAACACCCGCAGATAGATTTGCCGAATGTGTTGCAATGATCGATTGAGAGCGCATGCCCGAAAAAGAAGTAACCAAGAAAAAGGGCACCCCGTTCCGGCGCCCTTCGGGTTCCCTGCGATGCTCAGTTTGCATCGGTCGCTGCGCAACTCGACCTTCGCGGCTATCGCCGCTACGGGACTCGAACAGTGCTCGCTCTGGCCCGATGCAAACTTGCGCTTCTCGGCGCCTCCAAGGGGATATTGCGGAGCTTCGTAGTGTCGTTTCTTAACAGCTACTCAACCGGCTCACACAAAAACACCGGAATCGCCCGATCTGTCCTCGCCTGATACTCATCAAAATCCGGATACAGCGAACACAAATGCGGCCAGGCCGCTGCTTTTTCTTCTTCACTGATCTGCCGCGCGCGCATCTTGCGGGTTACGCCGTTGTGCATAATCGTGATGTCCGGGTTGGCTTTGATGTTGTAGTACCACACCGGGTTTCTGTCCATGCCGCCCTGTGAAGCCACCAGATAACAGTTGTCACCTTCAGGCAGGTGAATCAAGGCCACTTCGCGCCACTGCCCGCTTTTCGCGCCCTTCATGCCAACCACACAGATGGGGTAACCGCCGGGGAAGTTCTTCCACAGTTTGCCATTGGATTTTTTAAACACCCAGACATTGGCCGCGGTTATCCACTTCATAAACTTTTTGATGGTGGTGAAGTGTTCCTGCGGAATCGGTTTTACGTCTTCACGCTTGGTTTTGACATAGCTGTATTCAACCACGGTTGGTTCCTCTTCTCGTTGTCGGGGCGCATCTTACCGAATCGTCACGCCGACTGATCTTAACAAGCTGTTACAGTGAGGGGAATGTAAGAGGGCCGCCGCTTGGATTCTTCAATAAAAACAACGGAACGTTTCTACTATGGCTGGGTGATCGTGGCGCTGGCAATGATGATGCACGCCCTCACCACCGGCGGTACGAATGCCCTGTACGGGGTGTTCGCCCTACCCCTGAGCGAAGCCTTTGGCTTGTCCCGCGCAGCCATACTGGCCGCCACCGCCAGTGTGGCGATGATCTGTTCCGGGCTGTTCTCGCCCTTTGCCGGTTTGTGGCTGTCGCGCTATTCCCCGAAAAAACTGATTCTGCTTGGTTGCACCCTGCTAAGCGGCGGCTTTTTCGCCATGACCTTTGTTACCGAGTGGTGGCAAATGTCGATTATCTACGGCCTGTGCTGGAGCACCGGCAATACAATGTTTGGCGCGCTGGCGGCCAATACCTCGGTGTCAAACTGGTTCGAAGCCGAGCGCGGTAAGGCGCTGGGTGTCGCGTCGATTGGCATGTCGGTGGGTTCGTTTTCCTTCCCGCCAATGATTACCTGGGTGATCATCAATCATGGCTGGCGTTCCGCCTATGCGGTGCTGGGCTGCCTGACGATCGCCGCCATACCGTTTATTGCGCGCTGGTACCGCGACCGCCCCGAGGGCGAGGCCGACAGCGATAGCGACGGGCAGACGCAAGGCGGCAGCAACTGGGGCGACATTCTGCGCCGCCGCGATTTCTGGGTGATCGGTCTCTGCATCAGTATCTGCTTTGCCGGCTTTAACGGGGTGACCATCAACCTGATCCCCATGGCGGTGGATCAGGGCATATCGCCCACCGCCGGCGCCTGGCTGCTGTCGGTAACCGCCACCTTCAGCGTGATGGGCAAAATTATCATTGGCATGTCCGCCGACAAGCTCGGGCCGCGCAAGGCCTTGATGATTCCCCTGAGCATGCTGATTATCGCCTGCCTGTTGCTGCTGAACAGCCCCGCCTACCCGGTGATGATGCTCGCCTCGGCCTTTATCGGCCTCTCCACGGGTGGCGCGATTCCGGTGTGGGGCGCATTGATTGGCACCTATTTCGGGCAGCGCCGCTTTGCGCAGGTGATGGGGGCGATGAACCCCTTGCTGGTGCCCTTGATTGTCGCCTGCGCGCCCTTCGTCAGCTGGGTTAATGAAACCACCGGCAGCTACGATATGGCCCTGCTGACTATCGTCGGTTTTATCGCTATGTCGTTTACCCTGATTCCGCTTTTGCGACCGGTTCGCTAGGCCAGCGCCCGAAACTGCGCCAGCTCAAAGTCGCTTAGCAGTGCGGTAGGGATCATATGAAAGAGTGTGGTGGTCGGGTAGACCAGCACCATATCCTCCAGCACCGAGACCTTCTTCAGCTCCCGAAAGGCATAGCGGGATTCACCGTTGCTTGAGCTCAGCACAAAGCCGGTCGGGTTCATCTCCAATTGCTGCTCCCGCTGTATCAGCGGGTTGTCCCGGTAAGTGCGGCGAAATCGCCAGCCGTGAATACGCGGCAACAGCCCCCAGCGAAAACCAATCAACAACACCGCCACAATGGCCGTGGCGCTGATGCTGGCAGCAGTGAAACCCACAACCGGCGGAAACAGCGCCAACACCACAAACAAAGCCAGCGTTAGCCGCAAGCGCAAGGGCCTGTGAGCATGCCAGCAGGCTCGAACAAATTGGTCTTCAGAGATATGATAGGCGTGGCTCACCGCAGTGGCTCCATTCCCTCGATAAGGGCTATAGTTTAACCAAAGCGCGCAGGACGTAAAATACGCGCCTCTTCCACGGTTGGAATAATAGCCCGCCAGAAAAAAGCGCCCTTCAGAAGGGTGATTTTTCCAGGCGAAAAGAATAAAGTGGGCTAATCACATAATTAAAAAGCGGCATGCTGACACAGATTGGCCAGCCGCAGGTGTTCGCGAACAGACTCAAGGACTGAGGATGCAGACACAGTCATCACATCAAAAGCCTCTTGGGGCCAGTCCTGTTATTCGGTTGGGTATCTGCATTATTAAACTGGTTCCCAGCTTAATAGTAACGCCTCGACGACGGTCGTTAGAAAAACAAATGAAAAACAAGGTGATAGCCGACACTCTGGGGCCCACTCTAATATATTACCGTGGGGCCCAGCTAATAATTATTATGAGGCCGTAGGCCTAATTAACAGGCTGTTAGATTTACCAGTCGCTCATCAAGGATATTATATATCGATGAAGTTTAGGACATTAAGAAAGTGGAAGGATGTCGCTGGCAGTGAACTTTTAATTTATAGCGCTCAACTTATAGAGGAGTTACTTTTCGACTATTCGCTGGATACTTATAAGCCATCAGCAATGAATACCAGCCTTCTCTGTCAAGAAGCTCTCGTCACAATTGAAGATATTGAAAAGGGCTTCATAGATAAAGCAAACTTGGAATACATTCTAGAAGAGCTATCTCAGAACTTAAAAAAGGATTTGGTCGCTAAATCGCTTCTAACTATAGATATAGCAACATGCACAGAAATTTTAAAAAACAAGCACGAGAAGATATCAGAGAAGAAAATAATACTAGAATTAATATACTCTGAGATCCGCTTGCCAGTTTATAGGGCAAGAAATGAGCATCTTCTATCGGAGGCACTGAAACGAAATGCAGGAAAAAATGAGGTTAGAGGTCTTATTAGGAGCTACATAACAACTTTTAAAAATGTTGGCTTTAGTAGTACTTACTTAAATACAGAAGCGTTAGATTACTTCTATTACGGTGCAGGAGAAATATCCGGAAACAGTGATATAGACGAATTTATAGGAAAGTTTCATATAGACAATCAAAAGTATGTGGCGATTTATAGAGCGTCAAAAATATTCACCACTATCAAAGATTCCTGTAAAACCCTTGGTATTGATGTGACTGACAATCCTGTTGATTACGACGACCACCTAAAGGAAAAAGGGTTTAGGCTAAGAAACAACGATGAAGTATTCGTGGTTATCACCGATATAGAAGCAATGGAGCATTACACAGCGAGAGAGAATTCTGAGCAAAGAATCGAAACCGTGGGAACCTTGCTGACCCTTTTCCACCATAAAGAACACCCTTCTTGGAAACAAGAGTGCATCATTATCAATCTTGACCAAAATCATTCAAGGAAAGTTAAAGCGCCTATCAACCCAATGCATAGATGCATTGATCTGAAAGCTGAAAAAGCTTCAAAAAAGCTAAACAAAATGATCAATGAGTTCTCACTGCAAGAAAGTTCATTTAAAAAGTTTGCCCGCAGCGCCGAGCTGCATTCTTTAGCTCTGAATAGCGATTCACGTGAAAATCAAATGATTAATTTGTGGATCGCGCTTGAATCACTTGTCCCACCATCCTCCAAAGATAAACCCAAAATAGCCAATTTAATCGATAGTATAATGCCTTTTATTAACTTGGCTTACCCAAATAGGATCATTGAACGATTCATTGCCGATCTTTATAACTGGAAGCCAGGAGCACTCAATGCTGCCGTCAAAGGAATTCCTGGTGGAAAGCTATCCCTACGTATAGCGAAGCTCTTAACTCAGCCAAAATATCAAGCTCAAAAAGATAAGCTTTTTGTCGATTTTGGTGACTTTTATCTACTAAGAAACCGAGCATTTTATATCGGCCAAGCGATAAATAGCGGAAGCAGCGTTTCAAAAATGCTAAAGGCTCATGATGAGCGTGTAAAATGGCAAATACGCCGTATATATAGGACACGGAACCTTATTGTTCATTCAGGAATTACGCCTAGCTTTACCAGTATCCTTATTGAGAATATACATGATTATCTAGATGTCATAATGTCCACTCTGGTTGCTCTTGCATCAGAAGGGGTAAATATAAATACCATCGAACAGGGGTTTAAGTACATTGAGCTTAACTATCAATCGTATCTAAGTGCAATGCAGGAAAAGGCAGACCCTTTTACCGAGGATGATATAGATGATTTTCTGTTTAAGCACACAATCTAAAGAAATAAAGGGGACGGAGGGATTAAAAAATAAACAGCCGCCTAATCCAAAGACCCTGAACCGTATGAAGTAACTCATTAAAAAATGAGGATTACCTATGCCAAGGAAGGCGAGGAACTATCTGACAGGCATGCCTTACCACGTGGTACAGCGGGGCAATAACCCGAACAATGGGGTCAGAGTCATTGGTCAAATGATCCTCTATCACAATTCGACTCTGACCCCGTTGATCATGCCCTTTATTTCATGCGGTAGGCTTATCATGTGAACATTCTGCCAGCTTCAATAAATGACCTAGAAGAAGTCATTTCATGGATTGCCACTGAAGAGGAATGTCGCATATGGGCTGGGCCTGCCGTCACGTTTCCAATTAGCAAGGGCCGCCTACTGGATGAAATATCTTTCTGCCCAGAGAATTCCTTTTCCTGCAGGTCCGATATGGGGTTGTTGGCATTTGGGCAAGTCATGCAGAAAGAGGATGGGCGCTCACATCTCGCCAGAATCATTACCAACCCTACTTGCCGGAGCCAGGGAGTGGGTCGGAGGATTTGTCATTATCTGGTCGACTATGCCTTTGAGCTTGGTGGCGGCAAGGTAAGCCTCAATGTCTACCGGGGAAATTCATCTGCGCTCAGGCTGTATGAAAGCCTGGGATTCAAGGAGCAAGTGGAGAAGTCTGATGATACCAACGTATTTATGCTTAGAACTTTATAAGCGCATGTTGTCACTACGCAATTAACGCGCTACCGCGGCGCCTTCGCTCACGTGCCAGCGCCCCACGCCACAGCATTGCGAAGTTCCCGGCGAACACGATTGATGACTGAAATAAGAAAATAAATACGATTCTGATTGGGGTTTTTAATATGTTTGGCTTGGTTTTTCGTCGTATCTTATCCGGTGTAGTGACACTGACACTAGCACTGTCGCCTTGTCTAATTTATGCAGCCCCGCACCAAGATCGGGTTGGCATGCTGGTGCAGTTTGGTTGGAATATGGGTGATGTTCATCCCGATCAAAGCCGCTGGCAGGCCAATTTTGCGCTGGGCTCGACCGATAATATTATACGGTCAGTCTATAAGAATGCTTCTATAGGCAGTAGCTTCGATGACTCGTTCGACTATGATTATTTAGCTGGCTACTACCATGAACGTTCACTACTGCCCCTGCAGTGGTCGACTGATTCACTGGGCAGTTCGCTTGGAATGCTCTACGGCTTTCCAGTGGTGATCAGGCTTTCACCGGTTTTCAATGCTTCTGAAAGCAGTGCTGGGTCAGGCATCGCTATCGCATCTAACCCTTGGGTGTGGGTGGGAGTAGCAGTAGTCGGACTGGCTGCTGCCGCCGGAGGCAGTGGCGGCGGCTCAAGCAGCGGTGGCATCGGCTCCGGTGGTGGCACTGAAGTCAACGTAGCCAGCGGTGTTGGGGGCGAAGAATGCGACGTCGTATCGGGTGAAGATGCTACAAGCGTGGAGCTAGTCAGCGGATGTGGAACCCCTGCGGGTTGAGGAGACTACTGCATACTCTTGCAGGCAGCGCAACGAGAAAAATGGGGTCAGAGTCATTGGTCAAATGATCCTCGATCACAATTCGACTCTGCCCCCTTTGGTCATGTAGAGCAGGATTTTATTCCCCCTTCCCCTTTTTCTTGGACGTCCAACGGAAACATTCGATACCGGCTAAAGACCCCATATCTCGACACGGCCGCTGAGTAGCACCCTTGGCAAACTATCGCGATTTAGTCTTCGACATCGGGGCCCCGTTCGAGCACCTCCACGGGAAGATCAGCAATTTTCGGCTGGCGCCGCTGCCGGGTTCTTGCCGGTATCATTTCTCTCATCGATTCCAGCTTGCCGAAGCACAGTAACTTGTCATTGGCCTCCAGCTCTCTGGTGGCTTTTGGATTCGGGATACTTTTCGCCCCCCGATATAGCGTCAACACATTGATATCCTGCTCTCGCAGCTGGGTGTCAGCGATGGTCATCCCGACGAAGTTTGAGCCATCGGGAATATAGATTTCGCTGACCCCATAACCCTTGCTGACTGTCAGGCGCTGCCGAACATCAATCTCCGGGAAGTCGACCTGAGCCGCGATATAATCGATGACAGCACCCGCAACATCCAGACCGGTGCAGGTTTCAATGCCTTCCAGTCCCGGCGACGAATTGACCTCCATGATCTGCGGACCCGTTTTACCTTCCAGCATATCGACGCCGGCAACCCGCAGCCCTAATATTTGCGCCGCGCGAACGGCGGTCTGCGCATATTCATCGGATAGTTCCACCGCTTCGGCCACACCGCCACGGTGAACATTACTGCGAAACTCCTGCCCCTGGGCAACCCGGCGCATTGCGGCAACGACCCGGTCCCCGACAACAAACGCCCTGATATCCTTGCCCTTGCTCTCGGCAACAAACTTTTGAATTAACACATTCTGCTTTTGACTTTGCAGGAGTTCAATAATTGACTCCGCAGCATTAACACTTTCCGCCAGCAATACCCCGATGCCCTGCGTACCTTCGATCAGCTTGATAACAACCGGAGCACCCCCCACGCGCTCAATAGCCGGGAGCACATCTTTCTTATCCCTGACGAAGGTCGTTCGTGGAATGCCAATATGGTGTCGACTTAATATCTGCAGACTTCGGAGTTTGTCACGGGAATTGATGATGCCGTGGGCGGTGTTGGCGCAAAATACATCCATCTCTTGAAATTGCCTGACAACTGCCGTTCCGTAGTAGGTAATGGACGCGCCAATGCGCGGCAATACGGCATCGTATTCACTCAGGACTTGCTGGCGGTAATACAGGTCCGGAACGCCCTGCTGAAGATCAATCGCAAACTTGAGTGTATTCAATACCTTTACCGTGTGCCCGCGTGCCGCTGCGGCTTCGCGCAAGCGCTTGGTGCTATAGGACTTGGGGCCACATGACAGAATTCCGAGTTTCATAAGCTTTCTCCGCTTGCGGGGCTGAACCAATCAGCCATGACTACCTAACACCATAGCCTATTTCCAACGCCCGCGAGAAAAGCAGGACACAGAAGCAGTCAAGCGCGTAAGTTGCCAAAGTCAATTGCCGCAGTGGCCTCCGGCGGCCTGCCCGGGTTGCGAGAGGCATTCTCCTGCCAACCCTGCGGAGCCGGACGATGTAGAAAAGAAAAATGGTCTAGCTACCAGGCAAACGCCTGGGGTGAGAGCCACTGGCTTAAGCTGCATGAAGAGTATGGAAAGCTTGGGCCGCAGCCAACATGCTTACCGCGAGCTGTTCCGCAATTCACTGGATTTGGATGACATACATAAAATTCAGCAAGGCACCCGGTATAACCACCCGGTAGCCGATGACCGTTTTTGCAGGATGATAGAAGAAAAGTACGGTATAAAGGTTGGGAAGATACGCGGAGGGCGACCGCCAAAGAGGCGGATTTGATCAAGATTTATTCCCTCCGCCCCCCTTTTCTTCTTGAGGAATGAATGATGAAACTAACAGGTGGCTGTCATTGTGGCGGGGTTCGCTACGAAGTTGAAGGAGACCCTTACACCCATGCATTGTGCCATTGCTCGGATTGTCGACGACACGCTGGTGCACCGATGGTTGGGTGGACGATGTACCCTCAGGAAGCTCTCACGATAACTAAGGGCGTACCAAAGGTTTACAAATCTTCTGAGAACGGGCGCCGACAGTTTTGTTCGGATTGCGGAACGGGGCTCTTTTACGCAAATAGCCAAACGCTTCCGGGTCTTATTGATATTCAGAGCGCCACATACGATGAACCCGAGGCAATTCCCGCGCGGGTCCATATTCAGGTCGCGGAAAGAATCAAGTGGATGGCGGATGCGCACCAACTCCCGGAATTTGATCGATATCCACCCATGGAGGGCTAATCAGGGTTGGTTGATATTTGTTCACTCCGCCCCTTTTAACGCTTTATTATGATTCAATACGCGCCAGCGCTGGCTAACTCGTAAAGCAATCAGCGACGGGCTTTAAATGGCGCAGATCGAACCCTTTGTGCACGCTTGGCGGAGATATCCAGCCAATCGCAAACCAGGCTATGCACCGCAGCGTCATTCCGGCGCTTGTTAATGCCCATAGATCAAACTCGAAAAGGAAACGTGCACCAATGGCCAAGGTTGAAGAAAGAGTCAAAGAATTGCTTGCCAAGCATCCTAATCTTACTCAGGAAGAAGCCCTTAAGATCGTCACCGACAAGAACGCGAGAAAGAAGAATAAAAGGGCTGAAAAAAGCGAAAAGCGCAGTGCCGATAAACCCAAAACCTGAGCACAAAAGTGTGGCGGTTATTCTTGTCGGTCAGATCAATGGGGTCAGAGTGCTCCTGATACAGTTTGCAGTGGCCTTTGTTCTTACAGCGCGATACCCGCGAAGTGTGTAGTTGAGCGTTTTCCCACCCCAATGCTCGCTGTTACTTTTGGCAAGTAGACGAACACCCAGGCTAACTGAACTATAGTAAATCAAGGAGGTATATTGCCAAGTACACGCGCGAATCCTCCAAAGTGGCCTCTTTTTGTTTTGTAAAAGCGCCTTCTTTCACCCCATAACTCGGGAGTGCAAAACATGATTGATCTATCGTCCCTCACAGAGTTTCTCGGCTGGTCTCTGGCCATCAACTTTTTTATCCTTCTTCTCGTGACAGCCGTGGTGTGTACTGCGCGACCCTTTATTATCCCACTCCACCAAAGATTGCTGGGTATACGTGAAGATGAATTGCTGCGCCTTTACGCAAATTATCTGTCGCAGTACAAGATTGCTGTTTTCGTTCTTAACTTTACCCCTTATTGCGCACTGAAAATTATGGCGGGTTGAACATGTCCTCTTCATGCCACGGCAACGGTGAGAACAGCGACAAGCATAGTAAGCGCAGTATAGATTTTCTGTTTTGGGGCTCGCTTATTGGCGTCAGCACGCTTTTTGTTCTCGGGCTTTATTTCTCCCAAGTTGTCAGTGCGCTGCCATGGCTCGAGACCATGGCCCACACAACACACCAAATGGTTCATGCGATGTGGTGGGGCGTGGCGATTGGCGCGCTGTTTATTGGCCTTCTCTCAAAGATTCCCCGCGACTTTATTATGTCGGTACTGGGAAAAGGCGGCACACTGTCCGGTTTGTTCCGCGCTACCGCCGCCGGCGTTTTGCTGGATCTGTGTTCGCACGGAATCTTAATGGTAGGTGCAAAGCTCTATGAGCGAGGCGCCAGCGCCGGTCAGGTCATTGCTTTTTTGCTGGCAAGCCCGTGGAATTCCTTTTCTCTCACCTTGGTGTTAATCGGATTGATCGGTCTGCAGTGGACGCTTGCCTTTATCGCCTTGTCCATGTTGATTGCAATCACTACCGGCTTTGTATTTGATCGACTGGTAGATCGCGGCACACTGCCCCGTAACTTCAACACCACTTCTCTGCCGGAGGATTTTGAGTTCTGGCCCGAAGCCAAACGCGGTTTGGCGAGAACCGATTTCGATTTCCGTTTTTTCGCTGATGTTATAGTTCGCGGCGTTATGGATTCCCGGATGGTTGTTCGCTGGCTGTTATTTGGTATTTTGCTGGCCGGTATATTACGGGCGCTTCTGGAACCGGCTCAATATGAGCAGTTTTTCGGCCCAACGCTTGTTGGCCTGGCCATAACTATTTTTGTTGCCACGGTTCTTGAGGTTTGCTCGGAGGGGTCAACGCCGGTTGCGGCTGATATACTGACCCGAGCCGGCGCGCCGGGTAACAGCTTTGCTTTTCTTATGGCCGGGGTTGCGACCGATTACACCGAAGTCATGGTGCTTAAAGATACCACCAGAAGCTGGAAATTGGCGCTGTTTCTACCGCTGATTGCCTTACCGCAGATAGTGGTGGTGGCGTGGTTTATGAATGCTTATTAGAAAAAAATAACGCGTCATGCTGTTTGAATAGTTGGGGATATTAGATGACAAAACAAGAACACTTTAACCGCCTTGAAAGCATGTATGCTGCTGCTCCGGTCAATGAATTCTACAAGCCCATGATGAGGGTTCGCGAAGGCGAAGCGGTTATTGAAATTGAGCTCTCGGAAAAGTTTCATCACTCGGCGGGCGGTGTGCACGGTTCGGTGTACTTTAAAATGCTGGATGACGCAGCCTTCTTCGCGGCCAACTCGCTTGAACCGGAATTTTTTGTTTTAACCACTTCATTTACTACCTACATTACGCGACCGGTTGCGTCTGGCAAGATGAAAGCGATTGGCAAGGTGGTAAACAGTAACAAGAGCCAGTTTATTGCTGAATCGGTTGTCTACGACGCGCAAGACCGCGAAATAGGTCGTGGCAGTGGTATTTTTGTTCGCGGCAAATTGCCCTTGGTTGATGCTGCGGGCTACGCCTGATATCAAAACCGCCGGTACATGCATCACGCCAAACTACGTTAAAGATCACCGCGGCGTAGCGGAACAATCTCGACTAGACAACTAAATGGGACGGAGTGGCAATATCAGCTAGGCAGGACGTGAATTGTAGGTATGCCAATACAACTGGGCATCAGATGACGCGTCTATGGAATCCAAATAAGCTGCCGCGGCTTTGGCGGTATAGGTTTGATCCAGCGTGATACCGCAGTCCGCAAATTTTGCGGTGGCCCTATCCCCTTCCTCAGTACGCACTCCATAGCCTTCGCCGTAATAAGTGTCGATCAGCGTAGGCGGCGGTATCGGCGGCAGAGCGATCTTATTGCGTGACAGCCAATGACAGGTGCGCTTCATCAGCTGACCAACGGTGTCGACAGTGCAAGTGGGAATCGGGCCGAGGTGTGAGGGTGCAACCCGGATTCCCACGATGTCGGTTCTGAGCCCGGCCATTGCCGCGCCAATCGTCAATCCGGCAACCGTCGCCGCCGAGCCAACGGGAACAACGATTTTAGCGGGCATGGGGCACTGCCCCTGCTCGATTTGTTGGCGCAATTCAAATGCCGCGTTGATAAAGCCAAGGGTGCCCGCGATATTAGAGCCGCCCGCAAACAGGAAATAGTGCTTTGGCGATAAACGCAATGGATTGGCGTAGAAGCGCAGAACGGTATGGCCCAGCGAGCCACAAAACTTGAGCTCGGCGCCAAACTTTTTCATGCGCGATAAATTGTCGCGCACAGTGTTTGACTCCGGCTGGTCAAACAAAAGAACGGTACAGCGCAGGCCCAGTTGCTGGCACAGCATCGCAGTGGCAACGCCGTGGTTGGTTCCGGTGGCGCCAAAGGTGATCACATGCTCCCTGCCCTGGGCCATGACCTCGGCCAGAATAAATTCCAGTTTGCGGATTTTATTTCCGCCGTACACCGCATGCGAAAGGTCGTCCCGCTTGATCCAGGCGTTAGCGCCCAACCCAGCCAATGGCGCGACCGGGGTCGGCAAATCCGCCAACTGTCGCCAGGGCAAGGCATCTTTCAATTGCGGATACGCATTGAATAGAGGTCTGGTAGAGGTCATGCCACGCTCGCGTTATTCAGCCAGTTCTAGGGTTGATGTGTTCCCCTGTCTGGCTCGGATTATAAAGCCCCACTATACAGATTAACCTTTACCGTAAAGGAATACAGGGCTATTTAAATGCTGCGTCAGTTTCGCCCTTCGTCGCGCTACAGAAACAATTTTGTAACACCCCTTTAGTACCTTCTCCGCCAATATTATTCGGTGTGGCGATATGGCTGACATTCAGCGGCGTAATTTTATTTCTCGAATGGGCCTTGCAAGTGTCGTGACACTCGCCGGTTGTAATGGCTCGGGCTCTTCCAGTCCTGCGCCCTCTGTTGCGACGGATGATGAATTTCCCGATGAAATACACTATTTCGCCAGCGGCAGCTATCAGTACGACGAGGCAACCCGAACACTGATTATCCAGATCAGTGAATCGCAGTTCCCAGGCGGAAACTCACCCCAGATTGGCGATGACTTCAGCCTTGCGGTGCGCGGCATTATGGGTGATGCCATGTTCTGGCTACACCGGGACGGGGCCCGCGAGCGCCTGCTGCAATGGGTTCGGCTTGCCGGTAGCAGTGACGATATTGTGGGCCAGTGGCGCAATGCCTATGGCTACGCTATGACGTTGGGGGCAGGCGGCGCCTTTGAACTGGAATACACCGGTATTGAAGACCTGCCTCAAGGCTTTGCCGGAATGGCATCTCTGGCTTCGTCGCCCTTTCAACAGGCGGTTGCCAGTGGTGATCCGGGGCCCCGGTCTCTCATCATCTGGACGCGCGTTGAAGGCAACGAGACCGTGGCCGTGCACTGGGAGGTGTCCACCGATCCGTTTTTTAATGAGATTGCAGCAGCCGGCACACAGGTGCCTCTGGCTGGCGGCACGGTCAAACTGACGGTTAGCGGGCTGGTATCCGATACGGTTTATTATTACCGATTTGCGCAAGTCTCCAGCACAGACGGCCTGAAACATTTTTCTCTGACCGGGCGCGGGCGGACGCTGCCGGCCAAAACGGCTGCCGTGGCCAAACTCAAATTTGCGGTGGTTTCCTGCTCCAGCTATCCCCACGGTTTTTTTGTTGCCTACCGCAACGTCGCCCGTCGCGATGACCTCGACTACGTGCTGCACCTTGGCGATTACATCTATGAGTATCGTGAAGATGAGTATGGCAATCAGGAGGTGCTTGATCAGGGCCGGCTATACGCGGAAGGCAATCGCAAGGAAATCGTCACACTGGAAGACTACCGGGCACGCTACCAGCGATATCGTGAGGATACCGACTTACAGATGCTGCACGCGCGCTATGCCTTGATCACGACCTGGGATGATCACGAAACCACGGATAACAGCTGGGATCCGGATGGACGTGGCCCCGATGGCGGTGCGGTAAACCACAACGGCGGCGAGGGCGAGTGGGAACAGCGCAAGGCCAACGGTGTTCAGGCCTACAATGAGTGGATGCCCATCGCTGATATTGAAGATCCCTTTAACCCGCAGATCTATCGCAGCTTTGTGTTCGGTTCATTGATGGAGCTAATGATGCTGGATACGCGTATTGGTGGACGCAGCCAGCAACCCGACTTTGTCCACGACGATTTTAATGACGCCAACCGCCGGCTGATCAGCCCGCTGCAGGAAGCATGGCTACTGCAGCAGTTAGGCGCGGCACAAGCTCAGTCGCGCCAGTGGAAGGTGATTGGCCAGCAGGTAATGATGGCGCCCTTTCAGGGGCCGCCGCTGCTGGCGGAGCAGCCCGACTCGCCGCCCAGTGGGCCAGTGTCCCCCGAGTGGATCAACGTGCTTAACACCGACGGCTGGGACGGCTATGCAGCCAATCGGCAGGTGATCTGGGATTTTGTCGATAGCAACAAGATAGACAATCTGGTGGTGCTGACCGGAGATATTCACACCTCCTGGGCAATGGAATTACAGCAGCCGCTGATTCTCAATTCGGCGGCGTTAAATACCAATCCCGGCATTGAACCGCTGGTTAGCCTGCAAGGGCCCAAGTACGGCGTGGAGTTTGTTACGCCTTCAATAACGTCGCCTGGGCTTGAGGCGGTTATACCGGCTGATATCGGCATCACCGCAGCTGAGGAGGCACTCAAAGCCTATAACCCGCATATCAAATACAGCAACCTGAGTCGGCGGGGTTACATGATTCTGGATGTCACAACCGATGCCTGCAGTGCAACCTGGTATCACGTAGCGACAATCTTTGACCGCGAAAACGACCGTGAGGAAAAGGCGGCAGCCTATAGGGTTCGCACCGGCAGTCAGTCGCTGGAACAAGCCTAACTTGCTGATAGCGTAAGGTCAGCGTTCTTTTGGCGCAAAGTACGTGACCCCAACTACGATTTTCGGCTCTGATTCCGCTTGCAGTCCGCCAGTCAGGTCGCCGGGGCCTCTCTACCGGGGGGCGACGGGAGGTCCTGCAAACCGGCTGCCGGATAGGTGCCAAACACGCGCAGCAGCTCGCGCCCGCATTCGTCCGTTTCACGAATGATGTTCATCAGGCTGGAAAAGCTGACGCCTTCAACGCCCTTCGAGCCATAGGCCTCGTCGTTAAAGCGCTGCATTTCCCTGCGATGCAAAGCGTCTTCCTGTTCCAGCATGCCCTCAGTGATGTCGCCGGCAAGGGTTTGTTGACCCATTGCCAGCAGATGCTCGATCCGCTGCTGCAGGGCTTCGCGCAACGCCTTCGCATCCGGGCTAAAGTCGCTCCAGAGCGGCTCCATGTCGTCCTGCACATCCTTGATCGCCTTGGTCGCGTAGATTGCCTTACGGACCGTCGCCAGCAAGGCTTCAACGTGATCGCGGTGCTCGGGCGGCAAGCCTTCCAGACTGTTCGCATAGGCCACAATCTCGGCTTCCAGACGTTTCAGTTCCTCGTAATGATCCAGATAAACCGCCATGCCCCTGCCCAGAGGCTTCAATGGCTCGCTCTGGCTGGCGTAGAACTGCTTTGGGCTGTGGTAGGCCTGGCCCAGCAACTGAAAGGATCGGGCCAGCAACAATTCGGTTTCCTGACGCAGCGCGACAACGGCCGCCTCCGGCACCGACACCGGCACCTTGTGAAGATAAGCGGTGAGCTGATGCTGCTGCCCGATATTGTTTTCCAGCCAATCGGCGAGCTGCCGGATGATGGGCAGAACCAGAAAGATGCCAAAGAAATTAAAGCTGCTGTGAAAGATAACCAGCTGCAAAAGATTGTCGCTTAGCCCTAAACGCTCGTAGGCCAGTGGCGCCAGGGGCAGCAGTACCACAAAGGCAAACACTGCCGTCAAGGCGTTGTAGATCAAATGAAACATCGACACCTGACGCTTTACCGCCGCACCCGATGCTCCCGCCAGCAGCATAGTGCTGGTTGTGCCCAGGTCGGCACCGATCACCATAGCAGCCGCCTCAGGGAACCCGAGCAGGCCGGCATGCAATGCCGATAGCACCAGCATCACCACCGCCGACGAAGACTGAATCACCGCTGCCAGCAGTACCCCCAAACCCAGAAACCAGATGGCTGACCAGCCCACCAGAAAACTGAGATCGGTATTTCTGGCGAGATCTTCTACACCCGTTTTCATGGCATCGAGGCCGAACAACAACAGCCCCAGCCCCAACAGCAGATGCCCCAGGCTTTCCCAGCGCAGGCGCCCTTCCAGCCAGACTTTCAACAGGGCGCCGATACCCATCAGCGGCAGCGCCAGACTGCCAAGGTCCAGCTTGAAACCCAGCCAGGTCACCAGCCAGCCGGTCATGGTAGTACCGAGGTTCGCCCCCAGAATAACACCCAGCGCGTTGCGCATGGGCATCACCCCGGCGGCGACAAAGGCAAGTACTAACAAACCCAGCAAAGAGCTGCTTTGCAGCAACGCGGTAAGTACTACCCCCAGTGGTACCGCCAGCCACAGACTGGCCGTTGCCGTGCGCAGCGACTGGATTACCGCCCTGTTCAGGAGAGACTTTAACGATCGCTCAAGAAAGAACATGCCCAGCATAAACAGGCCGAGCCCCGACACCAGTAGCCACCAGTCAATGGAAAAACTCATTGCCGCTCCAGTTCATTCAGATAGCACTGCAAAACCGCCGGGTCAGCCTGTGGAAAGGGGCCCGCCCCTGCTTCCATCGCGTCCAGTACAAGCTTGCAGACGGCGCGACGACAGAGTTCTTTGTCGTCTGCCGGCAAAATGTACCAGGGAGCCTCCTCGGAATGGGTATTGCGCAGCGCCTCGGTGGTATAAGCCAGATACCGGGCGCGGTGGCGCCAGCTGTCAATGTCGGCGGGGTGGAATTTCCACTGCTTCTCCGGGTCTGTCAGCCGCTTCTTTAACCTTTTCACCTGCTCCTGAGGCCCTACATGCAACCAGCACTTGAGCAATCTGGTACCGCTGCGTATCAAATGCGCTTCAAAATCGCGTATCGACTGATAGCGACCGGCCCAATCGCCATTTGCCTGCGGATCGTCGTCGGCCAACACGCGCTCGGCCAGAACCGCCTCATAGTAACTGCGGTTCATCAGGGTCACCTGCCCTCTGGCGGGCAAATGCGGCTGAACCCGCCACAGGAAGTCGTGGGCCCGCTCCAGCGACGAAGGCACGCCGAAACCAACCGCCCGAAACCCCATCGGGTCCATGCCGCCGCCTACCGCCCGGATACAACCATCTTTGCCGCTGGTATCGAGCCCCTGGAAGATCACAACTAGCGCCGCCTCTCCGGTGGCCCAGAACCGACGCTGGACGCGCTTGAGCTGTGACTGCAAGCCCGCTAACTCAGCAAGATCAACCTCCTCCGGAAAGCTGCTCGCGCATGACTCCAGGCTCTGCGACGAGCTGATATCAAATTGCCAACGTGATTTACCATCGTCCTGCATATCACCCCGCCCGTTTATCAGAATGTGTTCAGGAGAGAACACTAAGGGGAGTATAGGACAGGACAAGACAGACACCTGCCATGCCCGCGACGCCAATAGAGCGTCATCGGCGAGCCCGTTTTTCGCGTATGCACCAAAATAAGGTTGTCGCCGCTTAGTGCGATTCAGTTTTTGGCATATTCCGCAAATGTTGAACTAGACTCGTATTACGCAGAAAGGCAGCGAATGCTGGTTGATGCCGCGCCAGCCGTCTGTTCGTTTGGCGTCTGAGTAGCGCCGGCAACTATAAATACCCGTGTTGGAGAAAATAAAATGGCTGAAGAGAGTAAGTGCCCATTCAATCACACCGCTGGCGTCGGACAAACCAACCGCGATTGGTGGCCAAACCAGCTGCGCCTTGAGTTGCTGCACCAGCATTCCGAAAAGTCTGACCCGATGGGCGAGGATTTTGATTACGCCAAGGCCTTCAAGAAGCTCGATTACAAAGCACTGAAAAAAGACCTGACCAAACTGATGACCGATTCGCAGCCCTGGTGGCCAGCGGATTTCGGCCACTACGGCCCCCAGTTTATCCGCATGGCCTGGCACGCGGCCGGCACCTACCGGGTAGCCGATGGGCGCGGTGGCGGTGGCCGCGGGCAGCAGCGCTTTGCCCCGCTCAACAGCTGGCCCGACAACGTGAACATCGACAAGTCACGGCGCCTGCTGTGGCCGATCAAGCAGAAGTACGGCAACAAGATTTCCTGGGCGGACCTGATGATTCTGGCAGGGAATGTGGCGCTGGAATCGATGGGTTTTAAAACCCTCGGCTTTGCCGGCGGCCGCGCCGATGTGTGGGAGCCCGATGAGGATGTGAACTGGGGTTCGGAAATTGAGTGGCTGGGAGTCGAAAAGCGCTTCAGCGGTGACCGCGATCTCAAGGAGCCCTTCGGCGCCACCCACATGGGCCTGATCTACGTGAACCCGGAAGGCCCCGACGGCAGCGGCGACTATCTGGCGGCTGCAAAAGACATCCGCATTACCTTTAGCCGCATGGCCATGGACGACGAGGAAACCGTGGCGCTGATCGCCGGCGGCCACACCTTTGGCAAATGTCACGGCGCAGCGCCGGAGGCCCATAAGGGGCCGGAACCGGAAGCCGCCGGTCTGGAGCAGCAGGGCTTTGGCTGGACCAGCGATTACGGCACCGGCCATGGCGCCGATACCGTTTCCAGTGGCCTGGAAGTGACCTGGACCAAAACCCCGGCCAAGTGGAGCAACAACTTCTTCGAGAACCTGTTCAACTTTGAATGGCAGCAGACCAAATCGCCGGCCGGGGCGATTCAGTGGGTGGCCAAAGATGCGCCGGCCATTATTCCCGATGCGCACGACCCGAAGAAGAAGCACAAACCCACCATGCTCACCACGGATCTGACCCTGCGCTTTGATCCGGAATTTGAAAAAATTTCCCGGCGTTTTCTGGAAGACCCGAAAGCCTTTGCCGATGCCTTTGCCAGAGCCTGGTTCAAACTGACCCATCGCGATATGGGCCCGCGCGCCCGCTATCTTGGGCCAGAGGTGCCCAAGAAAGAGCGGATCTGGCAAGACCCGATTCCCAAGCTGAACCACAAGCTGGTGAGCAAAAAGGATATTGCCGATCTGAAAAAGAAAATTCTCGGCTCGAAGCTCACGGTGTCGCAGTTGGTGTCCGCAGCCTGGGGCTCGGCGTCGACTTTCCGCGGTTCCGACAAACGCGGCGGCGCCAACGGCGCGCGCATCCGACTGGCGCCGCAGAAGGACTGGGAAGTAAACCAGCCCAAGCAACTGGCCAAAGTGTTGAAGGTGCTGGAAGGCATTCAGGCTGACTTCAATAAAAAGGCCAAGGGTGGCAAGCGTGTGTCTCTAGCCGACCTGATTGTGCTGGGCGGTTGCGCCGCGGTAGAACAGGCAGCCGAAAAGGCGGGCGTGAAGGTCAAGGTGCCGTTTACCCCCGGGCGAATGGATGCCTCACCGGAGCAGACCGATGTCGAGTCGTTCTCCCATCTGGAGCCGATTGCCGACGGCTTCCGCAATTATCAGCACGGTAAATACTCGGTTAACGCTGAGGCCATGCTGATTGACCGCGCTCAACTGCTCACCCTGACCGCACCCGAGATGACGGTGCTGGTAGGCGGGATGCGCATGCTCGGAACCAATGCCGACGGCAGCAAACACGGTGTTTTCAGCAGCAGGAAAGGCACGCTGTCCAACGACTTTTTTGTGAAGCTGCTGGATATGGGCACCGAGTGGAAGCCGAGCGCGGACGACCCGGATGTGTACGAGGGCTACAGCCGCAAAACCGGCAAACTCACGTTCACCGGCACCCGGGTTGATCTGGTGTTCGGCTCCAACTCCCAACTGCGGGCGCTTGCCGAGGTGTATGCCAGTGCCGATGCCAAAGAGAAGTTTGTGAAGGACTTTGTGGCAGCCTGGGACAAGGTGATGAACCTCGACCGTTTTGATTTGCGCTAATCACTCAGCGCAGCCAAGCCTAAGGGGGGCCAGTTTCGCGGCTGGCAACTTATGCCGCGAACGGCCCTGCCTGAGCCCTGCCAAGATGGGTAAAATTACCACGTTTTGCCCCCTCTCCTTGGCCCTACCCTCATCTTCTTGTGCCCCGCGGTTTTCAGGCATTAGCGCCTGATTATTGGCCGTCGGCGCTAAGGCCTGGCACAAGCAAACTCCAGTGCACTTGCTACACTGGTAATTCATAACGCCAGATCCAGCTTTCAGGGGGATACTTTAATGACCACCTTAACGCTCAACGGAAAAAAGGTTTCTACCGACGCGCCACCCGATACCCCCCTGCTATGGGTGATTCGCGATGAATTCAATCTCAAGGGAACCAAGTTTGGCTGCGGTATTGCCATGTGTGGCGCCTGTACAGTGCACCTCAACGGCAGCCCGATACGCTCCTGTTCCATGCCGCTGAGCGCAGCCGAGGGCGGTGACGTGCGAACCATTGAAGGGCTGGAAAACAGCCATCCCCTGCAGCAAGCCTGGGTAGAACAGCAGGTGCCCCAGTGTGGCTACTGCCAGTCAGGCCAGATCATGCAGGCAGCGGCGCTACTGGCGAACAAGGCGAGCCCCTCGGACGACGACATTGTGCAGCAGATGTCAGGCAACCTGTGCCGCTGCATGGCCTATGTCCGCATCAAATCCGCCATCAAGCAGGCCGCCTCGCAGACTGACGGCACGGTGCAGGTTTACGACCCGAACCGCGCTGCAGTAGTCGGCGTGACCGGGCAAATAACCGAGCAGGAGGTGGGCTGAGATGACACGCGTCAATAAAACCGAAAGCATTGAACAAAGCCGCCGCCAGTTTCTGGTTGGCTCCGTGAGTGCCGGGCTGGTGATGGCCTTTGCTCCGGCCTTTACCCGCTACGGCTCGCTGCTGGCCTCTGAAAAGATTGAACAGAAACTGTTTAGCCCGACGATCTGGTTTCAGATAGATACTCAGGGCGACATACTGGTGAATGTTATCCGCGCGGAAATGGGCCAGCATGTGGGCACTGCGCTGGCGCGCATTGTCGCCGACGAACTGGGCGCTGACTGGAATCGTGTTCACTTTAAACACGTGGATACGGACCCCAAATGGGGTTATATGGTGACCGGCGGTTCCTGGTCGGTGTTCCAGTCTTACCTGCCGATGTCGCAGGCGGGCGCGGCGGGCCGCGAGGCTATTATCGAGGCCGGTGCAGCGCTGTTGGGCGTTAAACCCGAGCGCTGCAAAACCCGCGAAAGCCAGGTAGTTTGCGGCAATAAAAGCATCGATTTTGCCGAGGTGGTCAAACGCGGCAAGATTGATAAAACCTATTCCGCCGAAGCGCTGGCGAAGTTCAAACCGAAAAAACCGGCGCAACGGCACCTGATTGCCAAGCCCGGCAAGGCACTGGACATTCCCCCGAAAACCAACGGCGAGGCCCGTTACGGCATTGACGTGGAGCTGGAGGGAATGGTCTACGCCAGACCGCTGGTGCCGCCCACCCGCTATGGCTCTGTGGTGAAAAACGTTGACGACAGCCGCGCGAAAAAGGTTAAGGGTTATCTGGGCTATGAAGTGCTGAAAGACCCCAGCGAGGTTCTGCAGGGCTGGGTAACGGTGCTGGCCGATACCTACTATGGCGCTATCAAGGCGGCTGACCAGCTCAAGGTGCAGTATCAAAAAGGCGATACCGCCAATGTGAGCGAAGACGATCTGATAGCCGAAGGCGAAAAGCTGGTGGCCGATAAATCTGCCGGTGCACTGTTTGTTGAACACGGTGATATCGACGCGGCTGCGCAGCAGGCGGCTTCATCATTGGAAGGCCGTTACCGCACAGCCTCTGCCCTGCATTTTGCGCTGGAGCCGGTGAATGCCACGGTGGAATTCAAAGACGGCATTTGCCACGTGTATACCGGTAACCAGTGGCAGTCGCTGTTTTTGCCCGTGGTGGCAAAGTCGGTTGGCCTGAGTGAAGACAAGGTCATTATTCACCAGCATTACCTGGGCGGTGGTTTCGGGCGGCGCCTGGCGGGCGACTATATGTTGCCGGCGGCGCTGACCGCGAAGGCGGTTAACAAGCCCGTAAAACTGGTCTTTACCCGCGAAGACGATTCCCGTTTCGATTGTATTCGTTCGCCGTCGGTGCAGCACTTCTGGGCCTACTGGGACAGCAAACAAAAGCTGCAGGGCATTGAACATGCCGCGGCGGCCGGCTGGCCTACCAAAACCATGGCGCCCGCCTTTCTGATTGACGGTGTAGACGGCAAAGGCAAGATCGATACCTTCTCCATCAGCGGCGCTGACCATTGGTACACCCTGCCCAATCATCGGGTGCGCGCCATCAACAACCCTCTGGCTCAGAAAACCTTTGTGCCGGGTTGGCTGCGTGCGGTTGGCCCCGGCTGGATAGGCTGGGGCGTGGAATCCTTTATGGATGAAGTGGCGCACAAGCAGAATGCCGATCCGGTCGCTTTTCGTCTGAGCCTGTTGGATGCCAAGGGGAAAAACGCGGGCAAAGCACCGGAGGCGGTGGGCGGCGCCAAGCGTCTGGCTCATGTTCTAAAGGAAGTGAAAAAACAATCCGGCTGGGGCCGCAAGCTGCCCGACAACGAAGGCTTGGGGGTTGCTGTTGCCGGAGGGCAGGAGCGCACCATGCCAACCTGGAGCGCCTGCGTTGCCCACGTGAAGGTCAACCGGGATAACGGTCAGGTGACGGTTAAAAAGCTCACCACCGTTATGGATTGCGGCACGGTAGTGCACCCGGACGGCGCGCTGGCGCAAACCGAAGGTGCCATGCTCTGGGGCTTGAGCCTGGCGCTGCATGAAGGCACCAGGATCAAGAACGGGCAAGTGGAGGACAACAACCTGAATACCTACAGCCCTCTGCGAATGAAAGATGTCCCGGAGCTGGATATCCGCTTTGTCGAGAACACCGAGTTTCCCGTGGGGCTCGGCGAGCCCGGACTGATAGCGGTAGCGCCGGCCATTGGCAATGCTATTTTCAATGCGGTGGGTGCCAGGGTGCGGGACCTGCCGATCACTGCTGACGCGGTCAAAGCCGCCATGAAAAGCTAGCGGGGGGTTAAAAATTTATAACGACTTGGGGGCTAAATGCCCCCATACCCTATTCCTTACCCCACTTCGGGTAAGACTTTCTTGCAATACAATTCCAGCGAACGCCAGCCCCGCTCCAGCGGCATACCGCCCACCAGCGGATGCAGCACGGCGTTTTTATGCTTGTCGGCTTTCATTCGTTCAATGCACTCTTCCGGCGTCACAATTTCATAGCGACCGCTGGCGCGAATTTCTTCTACGCTCGCACTGGGCATTTCCATGGGTCGGGCCAGACCGGCGCGCTTCCAGCTGTTGTATTCCTGCACTTCATTCAGAAAGTGGTGACCGATTTCCGCCCAGGCAGTGTCGGGGTTTTCGTCGATAAACCACAATGAAAAATCCTGCGGCGGCGCCACCATAAAACCCTTTTTGTCGTGGGCTTTAAGCTGCTCGTAGTAGTAGGCTTCCAGCTCCGCGTCGTACATGGGCGGTGAGAACGGCAGACCAAAACGCGCGGCGCGGCGAGCTGCAACTTTGCTCATGCCACCCACCAGAAACATCGGGTGAGGTCGGGTGTAGGGCTTGGGGGTGACGGTAATCATTTCGCCCCGGTATTCAAAGGGCTCATCACCCCAGGCCTTGAGCAAAGTGTCGAGTACGTGGTCCATCCACTTGCCGCGCTCGGCAAAGGGTTTGTCGAGAGCGTGAAATTCAATTTCCCGATACCCCAGCCCGGCAATAAAACTCAGCCGCCCCCGGCTGATCAGGTCAATCACGGCAAGGTCTTCCGCCAGCCGCACCGGATCGTAGAGAGAGACCAGCAGCGCCATGATACCGATGCCCGCTTTCTCGGTGCGTGCGGCGATGGCGGAGGCCATAGTGAGGGGCGACGGCAGCCAGCCATTCTGGGCGCAGTGATGTTCTTCGACATTGATGTAGTCGAAACCGTGTTTATCCGCATACTCGGCCATGTCGATGGCGGCCTGATAGCGCGCGGAGCGGGCAGACGGGTCACTCTCGGCACCGGTCATATTCAGTCGTAACGAACTCGGCATAAGATCCTCGTTTTTTGATCTGTTTTCTTCACTCTACCGACTAAATACAGGCCGTGCGTGGACAATCTGTAAGAAACCGGGTAAAAAATAAACAAAAATGCGCTACACCACGAAAATAATAACAACCGATGGAGTCGTCATGCCAAATCGTGCCTATTGCTGGCCGCAGGTGCTTATGCTCACCGCTGCCGGTCTTGCTACCACCGTCAACGCCAAACCCGTACTGGAGGAAGTCGTTGTCACCGCCCAGAAGCGAGCCGAATCTCTCAGTGATGTACCCGTCTCTGTCTCTGCCGTAAGTGGTGAGAAGCTGAACAAAGCGGGTATCAGCAATATGGCTGACCTGTCTGAGTACACGCCCAACTTCAAACTGGTGCCGGGCGGTTTGATTCCCAACGTCTACATGCGCGGCGTGGGTTCCGGCTCCAACCAGGGCTTTGAGCTGTCGGTGGGCATTTTCGCCGACGGTATTCACCTGGGTCGCCCCCACCAGACCCGCGCGGCCTTTATGGATATCGAGCGGGTGGAAGTTTTGCGCGGGCCGCAGTCTATTCTGTTCGGGAAAAACGCCATTGCCGGTGCCCTGAATATTGTCTCCGGTCGGCCCGGCGACGAATTTGAAGGGATGGTCAGCGGCCTGGTCGGTGTCCCCCGTGGACGGGACAACGACCGCGAAGAGTACTCCGCGATGGTGTCGGTGCCGGTCACAGACACTTTTGGTTTTCGTCTGGCGGGCCGCAAGCGCAGTGAAGACGGCTATATGTATAACGAGAACCTGAAGCGGGTCGAGCCGGGCGTCGACGAAAAAGCCGCCCGTCTGACCCTTGGCTGGTATCCGCTGGACTGGACCGAGGCCTACCTGAAAATAGAACACTCCAACCGCGAACAGCGCGGCCGCACCTTTGAGTTTACTCACGCCAGTGCGCTGACGGGCTGCAGTGGTGAGGATGTGGAGCTTAACCGCGTCAAGAATACCGACGCGGAAGAGTTTGCCGAGATCGACACCTACAACTACACACTCAATGTCGACATGAATTTTGAACCCGGCACACTCACCATGACCAGCGGCTTGTCGGGGTTTGAATCCGAAGATCTGTTCGACGCCGATTCCAGCAGCTTTGACACTGTGCCCCTGCTCGGCCTCGAAGAGTACGACCAGTTCAGCCAGGAATTTCGTTTCGCCTCGGCCACTGGCGGCTTTGTTGATTACATCGCCGGCGCCTTTTACCAGACCAGTGAGCTGCAGTTCGACGAGTCGTCTCCGCTCAATGTACGCAATGGCGCTCTGCAGGACTTCGGGGTCTGCGCGATCAACACCGCCGAAAATGTAAAAGCCGATCTGGCACGCGATTTCAGTATCGACAGCGATGCCTGGTCTGCCTTTGTACAGGTAACCTTTAACTGGACATCCTACCTGCGCACCACGTTGGGTGTTCGCCATGTGGTCGAAGAAAAAACCGGCTTCCGGGATTTCGACGTCTACGAGCCGGGCACCCAGAATGACGTCAACCCGGCTACCGCCACTGTGCTCAATGCCCTGCTGATCAACGAGCACACCCTGAGCGGTGAGCGCGACGTTGCCGTCACCCTGCCCTCGGTGAATGTGCAGTGGGACATTACCGACGACATCATGACCTATATCGGCTTCACTCGAGGCGCAAAATCCGGCAGCTACGATGCGCGCAATAACAACGATGGCACCGGCCCAAATGGCGGCGCAACCAACTTCGAGTTTGAAGACGAACTGGCTGACGCCTGGGAGCTGGGCGCCAAGATGCGCCTGGCCGATGGTGCAGCCGAACTCAACATCGCGGTCTACCGGGTGGAATACGAAGACATGCAGGTGAGTGTGTTCGATGGGGTTGCCGGCTTTACCGTCACCAATGCGGGCAGCGCATTAACTCAGGGTATTGAACTCGATGGCCGCTGGCTGCTGACCGAAAAATTTATGCTCAGTGGGTCGATGGCTTATCTGGATTTTGAATGGCTGGATTATGTGGACGGTCCCTGTTTTAACGGCGCACCTAACGAAGACCCCAACACCGGCACCTGCGATCTCACCGGCCGCGAAAACCAGCAAACCCCGGAGTGGACTGGCACCGTGTCGGGCACCTACACGCAACCGCTGTTCAACAGCCTGATGCTGGAGTTGGGTGTGGATTTGAGCTACAAGGGCGAGCATTTCACCTCCGGTGATCTGGACCCGCGCGGTATTCAGGAATCTGTAGAAAAGGTGAACGCCCGCCTCGCCTTGAGTGATATCAATGAAAACTGGAGTGTGGCAGTGGTGGGGCGCAACCTAACCGACGAAACCACCATTGGTATCGGCTCGCCTTCGGCGCTGGACGCCGGTGGCTATCGCGCCACCATCGAACCAACCAAGGTGGTTTATGTTGAGGGGCGCTACCGCTTCTAGTCACCCCTCCTTTCGGGAGGCGGACACTAGCGCAACTGCCACCAGGATTGACGACCGAGTGCGGCGCCCGCGCCCCGCTCGGCCGTTAGCCCAAGATTGCCGCGCGAACCCGACGTATATTTGTATTCCTTTTCACCGGCGCCGACGATGCCCGGTCGCGACATCATTTCATCAAAGTGTTTGCCGCTGGGTGGGATCAAGGTGCTGTCGCTGTCGATCAGATCTGCGCTGTTGATAATTCCGTCATTATTGGCGTCAAATACTGCTTCGTCCAGCCGCCCGCCCGTCATCGCGTTCAGCTCCATTAACCAGCTTGTGCCGCCAAAACTGCAGGGGTTGGCCGAGGGCGCCAGCGTCACAAAGATCACCCGGTCGTAGCGGAGAATGGCCTGGTCAATCACCCGCTCGCCTCCGCCGTGGCCGGCACTGCTCAGTTTCAAATCCAGATACCAGCCCTGCTTGCTGCTGTAATCCACCGAGTTGCGGGACACCACGCGCAGATCTGAGCTGCTGTTATTGTCCGTGCCATTGAGGGCGCGTACCCCTTGGGCGGTAATCGTCTGCTCCTGCAGGTTTGTGCGGCCATCAATAACCGCGCCATCGTCGTGCAGGCCGTAAAAGGTTTGTACCTGAGGAGTATCTCCTACCTGCGCATCCTGGCTTTCTATATATTTGCCGGTGCCGAAATACACCATGATGCCGCTGTCAGGATGGCGCCCGACCGCAATGCGCGCGGTAATCGGCTGTGCCACATCACTTGCATCGCGGGCCGTGAACAGGGGCGCGGGTTCACGGTTGGTGCCATAAGCCACGCCCCAGCCATTCGAGTTGTTTCCGGTGAGGTCAAACTTCCAGACATTGCCGGTCAGATCACCGGCATACACCACATCGGTTATGCGGTCATCGTCCACATCCACCGGCACCACACTGCTCAGGCCGTTGTCTGCGCCACTGACTTTGGTATCAATGGCTTTCAGCAAACTGCCGTCCGCGAGACTCACCACAAAGAGCTTCAGCGTATCCCCACTGTTGTAACCGTTACCGAAAATCGCCACCCAGTCACCGCTTTCCAGACGCGCAATTACCGGCTCACTCATGGCAACGCCGAGTTTGTCGCTGCTCTCACTGCTGGTGGAAAATTCCCACCGCACATCGTCCGCATCAAAATTTTCCGGGTCGGAAACATTCAGGGCAAAGACACTGCGCCCGCCGGCACCAAGGGCGCCCACCAGCACCGACTGCCAGCTGTTGCCGATGTAGGCATCGAGCACGCGGGGCGAGCCATCCACAAAATAGCGATGTTCGTAGTCAGGTTTTGTCAGTGCGTAGAGGTGACCAAACACCCCAGCGGGGATATAGGCGAACTGCTCTTCGCCAGTACTTGCTTTGAAGGCATGCAGCATGCCGTCGTTGGCACCCACATACAGCATCGCCGGTTTGCTGGCCTTGGCGGCGAGATAAGCGGCATAGCTGCTGCCTTCGCTGCCCGGCAGTTTTGAGAAGCCGTAATTCTGCTGCCAGTGAAAGTAAGGGTTTGAATTGACGATATCACCAAGTGGTTTACTGCGAATACGAAACGCGGTATCTGAGCCCTCACGACTTTGATCGCCCTTCAGCCAATTGACTCGCTGCGGGCCAATCAAAGCGGCGCTATCGGCTGACGCAATATCAGCGATCAAGGCCGCTTTCTGACTATCGCTTAGGCTGTCCCAATCAAAATTCTGGCCGCCGGTGTCTGTCCAGGTAAAGACATTGCGGACATCGTAGGCTGGTATTGTGGCCTCGCTGTCGGTCGACCATTCAAGACCTTCCAGGCTGCCATCGCTACCCACCCGGTAGGCCAATAATTGCCCGGACCAGTCGCGACTGTCGTAGCGTGCCTGAAATAGCAGGGTATCGGTATCGAGCCGGGTGGAATTGGTTGCCACCGCCGAGGCCGAGCCGACGGACTGCAGAATGCGGGTTACCGCCGCCTTGAGTTTGTCGGCGATTTCCACCGGTTTGCTGGCGTTCAACAACTGGCCCCGCCCATTGATGGTGGCGTGCCACAAATCATCTACCGCCGTGGGACTGCGGGCCGGAAATTCGGTCGGCCAGGTGGGCGGGTTGCTGTAGGGATCAATGGGATTGTCCGGGTCAAACAGAAAGCCGCGCGAACCGAGCGTAACGGCGTAGGTCAGCATATGCAGGTTGCTGTTGCAGTCCAATGCCGGGCTGCGATCACGGCGGCTGCAGGCTTCCTGCAGGGGTACTTTGCCGGTCGGCAAATCATTGCGCAAATGGGTGCTGTAATACTTCATGGCGATGTCGGCCATGGTGCCCTCCACGCTGTCTTCATAGGGTGAGCCTTTGCCGGCATCTTCATTGCCGATCCCGACGTCGTCGGGGTTGCTGTAGCCGTCGGTAAAAAGAATGGCGGCGTTCGACTGACAGGCATGTGTTATAGGCGCGTTGCCATCGCTGCGCTGCAGCTGGTCGCCTGCGTGCTTTAATGCACGGCGGTTGGGTGTACCCCCGCTGTTTCCACCCCGGCTATAGACCCTGTTGTAAAATCGTTCGCGCTCTGACGACACAGAGAGGCTGTTCAGCGTAAGCTCCTCGCGGGAATTGATGGTGAATTCGCCAACCCGCGCGTTGCGTACTTCAAACAGCGAGTGGGCAACACCCGCCCGCGTGGCGAGATGGCGTTTGCGATAGTAAGAAAACCAGTTGGCAAAGTTTTGCAGCATCGCGCGGTACTGTTCGCTGCTTTGAAAATTGGCGGATTTAATTTCGTAGCCAATCAGTGTCGTGCCATCGGGCGCAAGACCTGCGAGAGCTGCACCGGTATAGCCAAAGCGGGTCGGCAGTGCTTCTTTCAGGTAGAAGGTCGCCGGAAAGTAGTCCATCGCGCGCGCTGTTTTTTCTGTCGCAATTTCGCCGTCGGAAAAACGCATCCCCGGAAAAAAGGTAAAGCGGTGGCCTTCGTTGTCTGAATCGATATTGCTTGTTAAATCAAAAGTGAAACTGCCTTTGCTCGGGTCGCTGGGCGCCGCCGTTGCGCTAATGTTGCTCCAGCTCGTGTCGCCTACGCTTGGCCACGGCGCATAAACGTCTGCGGGGTTGAAGTAGGCCCGGTTGTAATCCGGCGAGCGGGCATAGGCCAGCTCTGCGGTCGGTGGAATAGCGAAGTGATCGTTGGAGGAGTCAGCATAGACCCTGTTGCCATTGCCGGAGCCGTTGGGAAAAAGATAGACGTATTTTTTCCAGCTGCGGTTGGCGGCACCGGCGGCGTTGACATTCAACACCCCGCTTTCTGCTTCGTCGCGGCCGTTCAGCCCGACAAAGCTTTGGCTTTCGGTGTTCCACCACAGGGCGCCGTCATTGGTGGGCATCAGCACTTCCGAATCCATGCTGCCGGAATCATCGATAGCGAGCAGTATGTTGGGCGGTACCCCGGTCGCCTGAGATAGCGGTGCCTGTGCAATATCCAGCGCCGCGACGGCAAGGTTGTGTGCTGTTCCGGCAAGAGCGCCGAGACAAAATAGCTTCGCACTGCGAATACTCATCCCTGATTCTCCACTGTTGCTGCGGCGTTACTGCCGTCGATAAATACTGCGCAATACCACCATCGAGTTACTGCTGACGCCAAAACCCCGCGCGGTTATCCGGTAGACTTTGAAGGGCGATACAGCGATATCCGCTTCCAGCGAGGTTGACGGGCTGCCCTGCACATTCAACTCTTCGATGATGTACTGGGGATCGCTGTGCACCCCTGCGCCAAACTGGCTCACGCTTGCCCAGTTGCCTGAATTGCGATCTGACCAGTCGGGCGCTGAACAGGCCGTCGATGTGCCACTGCAATCCTGAAATAAACCGTTGCTGCCATTGAAGGCCGGCAGCGAAGCCGCCGCCAACAGTCGCTCCGTGGAACGCAATGCGGCTTCGGCCGCCTGAAAGGCGGCGTGGGTATCGCGGGCATTGCCCGCCATTCGTTCCTGCAATGTGGTGGACTGCAAGGCGCTGGCACCGATCACCGTCATGATGAGCATGAAAATCAGACATACAATTAAGGTGGCGCCCTGTTGAGCAGTTCGGTTCATGGCTTTCCTCCTACGGCAATCGATTACGCACAGCTACGGCTGTGGTATAGACTTTGCGCAAGCGACCGTCTTGCGGCACAAGGCTGCTGTTATATGTGAGGTTCTGGCCATCGGGGACGACATTGTCTTCCAGACTGTGCAGCAGCAATTCAATGCGCACGCTGAGCACTTTTGACCAGTCGCTGATGTTGTCTGCCGTCTTGTAGCCGTCAATGGCGCGGTCGCCATTACTGTCTTCGCCATAGCTAAGCTGCATGTTTTCAACACCCTCTACCAATTCCTGCGCTACACGCGGTGTTGCGCTGTCGAACTGGCGCGCCCGCACATAGAGCGAGTGAATTGGCTTGCCCGCTGCAGTAGTGCGGCCGGTGTCGCGAACGAAATACTCTACCGACTGAAAACCCGGCAGGAAGGCATCGCTGCCATACAGTTTGCTGAGTTTGTTGTTGTCGTTGGCGTTGCTGGCATGGGCGATCGTAAAGCGTTCATTGCCCGCGCTTTGGTTTTGCGACACCGTCGTCGCCTCAAACAGGTCAGCGTGGGTGCAGTCGGTAATCAGCACAAAATCGCCGGCGCCGAGGCCGGCGTCATTGTTATCGATCTGGATATTGGCGTTGTTGGGGCTAAGGTTGCCGGTGAGCCCGGCCATGCGCGGATCGGCGCGCTGCAGAGTAAGCACGTCACTGCCGACAACCGCCGCAAAGGGATTGCCGGCAGACACATTGTCATAACCTTTAAGTACACCGCCGGGAGTGAAGTCGAGATCGTCCGGTGGATCTTTGGCGATCACATTCAAGGGAACCTGTCCCAGATTCGGGCAGCCCATGAACCCGGCCGTGCGCAGATCTTTGCTGAGGTAGGCCAGCGCAAAGCGGCCGCTCTCCTGCAAACGGCCGGCGGCGTCCAGCAACTGTCGGCTTTGCAGGCTGGCGAGCGTTGCCTGCATCACCGCGGCGCTCAGGGCCAGGCCCAGCGCCAGCGCGACCAGCAGCTCTACCAGCGTAAAACCTCGATCGTGTTTTTGAGGATAGGCTTTCATCGCTATAGCTCCGTCACAAAGACGAAGCGCTGCAGATGACCGCCCCCGGCGTTGGCCGGGCGGGACCCCGAGATACGCTCTTCATCCCACTGCACGGTGATGGTGAAGCGACGACCATCCCGGGCGATACTGCCGTCGCCACTGGTCATTTGGCTGGCCAGTGCATTAAGCCAGTCGCGCAGGTCGATCTGGTGAACACGGTTGCCGCCGGGAGATGTGGCTGTGAATGTGGTGTCGTAGAGTCCGGCCAGCGCCGCGTCGCGGTTGGCGCGCATCCGGTCGACTATGTCATAGGCCAGCAGCGTGGCATGGGAGCGCACATCGGCGGTCTGGTTGAATTTCAGGGCATTGAGATTGGCGGCGACCAAGCCGAGTATGCCCAGGGCGGTTACCAGCAGGGCAACCAGCACTTCTATCAGGCTGAAGCCTGCGCAGGGTCGATTCCACATCGTGCATTCCTTTGCATGGTGTCGAGTGGACAGAGAGAACGACAGCAACCGTCCCTGTTGCACTCGGGTGAACATCCTGTTCGTTGTGTGACTTCGGCGCGGTCTTGCGCCGGTAAGATGCTTAGCTTGACAGAAAGCTGATCAAATTGTCTACAATCACGCAGGTCTCAAGGAGGAGATTTGTGATGCAAAACAAAGGTTTCACCATCGTCGAACTACTGATTACCCTGACCATTGCCGCCTTGCTGCTGGCGATCGCCGCGCCGGCCTTTTCCGGCTGGACCAATAAACAGCGCCTGCGCACAGCTGGCTACGACCTGCTAAACGACCTGCAAATGGCCCGCAACGAAGCGGTTAAGCGCGCGACGCGCGTTACGCTCAACAATGGCGATGGCGACTGGCAAAGCGGCTGGGAGATTTTTGTCGACAATAATGAAAACGGCAACCGCGACAGTGGCGAACCCCTGCTGCTGTCGCGCCCGGCGTATGCCGATGCGCTGACTATCTCGGGCACCACCGCGGTCAGCCAGCATATTGGCTATGTGGCCAGCGGGGAAACCCGACAGCCTGGCGGCGGCCTGCTGATGGGCACCCTAACCCTGTGCGCCAGCCATACCGACAAGGCGCTGGAGGTGGTCATCAGCCGTGGGGGTCGAGCCCGGCTGGTCAGCACCAGCCGCAGCGCCGCCAGTTGCTGAAGGTCTTTCGCTCGGAGGCCAAGCCGAGTACCATGCACGGCCGCTTTACCAGACCGATTCCAGCCCCATGTCACTACAGTTTGCCAACGGCCAACGCTGGATCAGCATGACCGAGCCCGATCTGGGGCTCGGCCTGATTACCGAGGCCGAAAACCGTCGCATCACCATCCTTTTTCCCGCCGCCGAGGAAGAACGCACCTATGCCGCTGATAATGCGCCGCTATCGCGGGTGCGCTTTGAGCCCGGCGAGCATATTCAGTTGGATGACGGCCCGCAGCTGCTGGTGCGCGATATTGAGGAGCACAATCAAAGCCTGATTTACCTGGCCGAGGACAGTGAGGGCCAGCTGCACCCGGTGCCCGAACAACTGCTGAGTGCCCAGGTACAGCTGCACAGCGCTCGCGACCGCCTGCTGAGCGGCCAGCTGGATGACCCGCGCCTGTACATGCTGCGCGCCAAGACCCTGGCCTGTCGCAACCGCGCCCGCGCGGCCAGCAGCCGCGGTTTGCTGGGCGCCCGCGTCGATCTGATTCCGCACCAGTTTTATATCGCCTCACAGGCTGCTCGGCGGGAACATCCCCGCCTGCTGCTGGCTGATGAAGTGGGTCTGGGCAAAACCATCGAAGCCGGCCTGATTCTGCATCAGCTGCTGCTGAACGAGCGGGTGGGCCGGGTGCTGATTCTGGTGCCCGACAGTCTGATTCATCAGTGGCTGGTGGAAATGCGCCGCCGCTTCAATCTGGCCTTCAGTATTTTCGATGAGGCTCGCTGCGCCGATATCGACCCTTCGCGCAACGAAGACAGCACGGTATTTTTCGACGAAGAAATCGAGCGCGAACGGGAAGAAAACCCTTTCGACAGCGAGCAGCTGGTGATTGCCAGCATCGACTGGCTGAGCGCCAATGAAAAACGCCAGCGTCAAGTGCTGGACGCCGGCTGGGATATGCTGATTCTCGATGAGGCCCATCACCTGCACTGGCGCGAAGACGGCGACTGTTCCGATTCCTACCGCTTTGCCGAGGCCCTGTGCGCGGCCATCCCGTCGGTACTGCTGTTGACGGCCACCCCGGAAAGCGCCGGTATTGAAGGCCACTTCGCCCGCCTGCGACTGCTGGACCCGGCCCGCTATGCCAGTCTGGATAACTTTCGCCAAGAGCAGAGCGATTATCAGGCCATCAGCGAGCTGGTGGATCAAGTCACGGAAGATCCCGTCACTGCCGCGTCAAATAACACCTTGCTGGGCTTACTAGATGCGGGCCTGGCGGAGCGCTTTCAGGCAAGCCCACAGGCGTTGGCCGAGGATGTTCTCGACGCCCTGCTTGATCGCTTCGGTACGGGTCGCAGCCTGTTTCGCAACAGTCGCAGCGCCGTCGGCGGATTTCCGGTGCGCGAGCTGCACGAACACCCCCTGCCCTGCCCCGAAGCCATCGCCGAGATTGCGACCCGCGACCCCCACGCCCTGGTCGACTCAAGTGACGACTGGCCCGCAGCCGATCCGCGCGTTGGCTGGCTTGAACAGTTTCTGCTGAAGCGCCCGGACGAGCGCGCTCTGCTGATCTGCAACAGCGCCGAAACCGCACGCACGCTGGAACTTTACCTGCGCCTGCGCCGGGGTATCGCCTCGACCGTTTTTCACGAGGGCATGAGCCTGTTTGAGCGCGACCGCGCTGCGGCCTACTTTGCCGATCACGACAGCGGCGCCCAGCTGCTGGTGTGTTCTGAGATAGGCAGCGAGGGTCGCAACTTCCAGTTTGCCGAACACCTTGTGCTGTTTGATCTACCGCTGAACCCGGACCTGTTGGAACAGCGCATCGGGCGGCTGGATCGCATTGGTCGCCAGCAGAATGTCCACGTTCATGTGCCTTACTTTGCCGAGACCGCCCAGCAGCGCCTGCTGGAATGGTATCGCGATGCCATCGGTATTTTTCGCGAGCCCTGCACCATTGGTGCGCCGATGTCTGACCGCTACGGCGAACAGCTCGAACAAGTGCTCGCTGATACAGGGAAGATGGCCGAGCTTATCAGCGAAGCCAGCGACTACGCCGCCGAACTGCACCAGGAGCTGCACAGCGGCCGCAACCGGCTGCTGGAACTCAATTCCTGTCGGCCCGGCGTGGCCCAGGCGCTGATCGAGAACGCAGAACAGGAGCAGCACAGCGACGAACTCGCGGAGTATCTGCTGCAGCTGGCCGATCAGTTCGGTTTGGAACACGAAGATCACAGTGATCGGGCCATCATCCTGCGCCCGGGCGATCATATGCTCAGCGAAAGTTTTCCGCACCTGCCCGAAGAAGGGCTGACCGGCACCTTCGATCGGCAGCGCGCCCTGTCCCGGGAAGATATGGCTTTCCTGTCCTGGGAACATCCGCTGGTGCGCGAAGCAATGGAGCTTATCGTGAACGGTGAGCTGGGCAGCGCCAGTATCAGTACCCTTTCGGTGAAGGGGCTGCCCGCCGGCAGCCTGTTACTGGAAGCCTTTCTGAACCCGGTGATTCCTGCACCGGCTGCCCTGCAGCTGGATCGCTACCTGCCGGCCATGAGCGAGCGCCTGCTGATGGATGGTCAGGGCAGGCAATTGGGCGGAAAAGTGTCGCACGAGCAACTCAACAGCTTGTGTCAGACCGTTAAACGCAAACTGATTCCGCCGCTGATGCGCCAGATCCGCGAACCGCTGGTCAGCCTGCTCGAGCAGGCTGAAAACCGCAGCGCCGAGTTGCAGAAAGAGTGGCGACAACAGGCCCTTGAACACTATCGCGGCCAACGACAGCGCGAACGCGAGCGGCTGGCTGCTCTGGCCGCACGCAATCCCGATGTCGGCGACGCCGAGCTTGTCGCTTTTGACCAGCGCAGTGAAACCGGTGAGGCCGCCCTGCAACAACTGCAATTGCAGATGAATGCTCTGCGCCTGGCTATTGTCAGCAGTTAAACGGATTCGAGACTATGTACCTGTTTTCCATCAACGCAACATCGAGCAAGGATCAGGGCGAGTTCAAAGCGGGTGAAGAATGCCCCTTTATCGCCTACATCAACTTTGTGGACCTGTTTGGCGCGGAGCAGCTGGCGAAACTGTATTTGTTGAAGGAAGGCTTTCGCGACGCGACCATTATCAAGCGTCGCTTTCTGAAGCTGGAAGGACAAAGCCACGACGACCCACAGATTCGCGAAGCCCTGCAGAAGGGCTACTGTCTGCAGGTATTCAGCGCGCACTGAGCCCGTCGCCACGCCCCTTCAAGACATGGTTCGCAAAAATGCCAACAATGCCTCGCGCTGTCTGGGCTTCAGCGCTCTGAAGCGTTGCAGCAGCTCCTCCTGATCCGCACTGAGATAACGCGGTGTGTCCTCGCGTACTTCATTCCGCCCCGTCGCCAGCCACTCATAGCTGACTTCAAGCAGTTCTGCCAAACGCTCCAGTCGCACACGCCGCGGCCCGGTTCCCACATCCGCTTCCCACTGGCTGCACGCGCTCCGGGTAATGCCCAGGGCGTCAGCCAGCTCGGCCTGAGACAGGCCAAGCGACTGACGAGCTTGTTTGATACGGGAACCGATAGTCATGGCGCGAGTTTAGAAATACTTGACGCAGGTGGAAAGGAAAGAATAAATTACTCTTCTGTTTAGTTTAACTTTACTCATTCGTTTTACCGAGGGACAGGCACACGATGAGCAGCACAGAAGAAAAACTTTCTATCGCGCGACAGCTCCTGATCGAGTTTGGCATTTCACTGGAGGACGTGGCCCGCCATGCCAAAGTCAGACCCGATGTGGCCGACCGGGCACTGCAAGCCCAATGCATGCCGAGCTGTCCTGTGGTGTCACTGATTCGGGTGCAGACTGCAGCCGAAATCCTGTTGCGGCAGAAAGGCTGGCAGGGCGAAGCGGAAATTCTCTGGCGCGAGTTTTACGACATGCTGGCAACCAAGGCAGATACGACAGCCTAGGCGTGCAAACCCGCACTGTAGCCGGATGACCAGGCCCACTGAAAGTTAAAGCCGCCGAGCCAACCGGTGACGTCCACCACCTCGCCAATAAAGTAGAGTCCCGGCTGCGTTTTCGCTTCCAGTGTCTTGGAGCTCAGACCATCGGTATCAACCCCGCCGCGGGTCACTTCCGCGGTGCGATAGCCTTCGGTGGCTGACGGTTTTACCTCGAAAGCATTCAGGCTTTCACCGACCCTGCGCAAGTCGCGGTCACTGATTTCCGCCATTACTGTTTGCCCGCGCTCAGTCCACAACAGGTTCTGCAGTTCCAGCGTCAGGCTTTTTGACAGACGCTGACCGAGCACGCTGCGCAGCAGGCTTTTCGGGCTGCGCTGTTTTTCCTGTAACAGCCACTCGACGGCATCATCGTCGGGTAAAAAGTCGATGGTCAGCGCGTCGCCTGGGTTCCAGTAGTTCGATATCTGGAGCATGGCCGGGCCGCTCATTCCCCGGTGGGTAAACAGCATATCCGCGTGAAACTGTTGCTCGTTGCAAGACACAGCAACCGGCAGCGCAAGCCCCGATAGCCGTTCGCAAACGCCCTTCATGGCGTCACTGAACATAAAAGGCACCAGTCCAGCCTGGCGTGGTTTCAGGGTAAGGCCAAACTGCTCAGCCAGCAGGTAGCCATCTCCACTGCCACCCAGTGTCGGAATGGACAAACCCCCGGTAGCCACGACCAGCGATTGGCAGGTAAAACTCTGCTTGCCGGCGGAGAGCTTGAATCGCGCACCTTCATCTTCTGCACCTTCGACGGCTTTAACATCGGAGACCTGACAGTTTGTGCGGATATCGACACCCGCGTTTTCGCACTCGGTCAGAAGCATATTGAGAATATCGCGCGCAGAGTTCAGGCAGAACAGCTGACCGTATTGGCGCTCCTCAAAGGCAATGTCGTAGCGCTCCACCAGAGATAGGAAATCCCATTGGCTGTAGCGCTTCAGCGATGCCTTGCAGAAGTGGCAATTACTGGAAATAAAATTGTTCGGCTCGATAGAATAGTTAGTAAAGTTGCAGCGCCCGCCGCCCGACATCAGGATTTTTTTACCAACCTTGTTGGCACGCTCCAGCACCAGTACACGGCGGCCGCGCTGGGCTGCGGTAAAGGCGCAGAACAGGCCGGAAGCGCCCGCGCCGAGAATAATGACATCGTAGTGCACTGCTGCTTATTCTACGGTCACCGATTTTGCGAGGTTGCGCGGCTGATCCACATCTGTGCCTTTAAACACGGCGACGTGGTAGGACAGCAACTGCAGGGGTACGGTATAGAGAATCGGCGCGATGATGTCGGCGCTGTGCGGCACCGGGATAACGGTAAGACCCGGCTCATTTTTGAAGCCCGCCTGCTTGTCGGCGAACACGAAAAGCTGACCGCCGCGGGCCTGCACTTCCTCGAGATTGGATTTCAGTTTTTCCAGCAATTCGTCGTTGGGCGCGACTGCCACCACAGGCATATCGTCATCCACCAGCGCTAGTGGTCCGTGCTTGAGCTCACCGGCCGGATAGCTTTCTGCGTGAATATAGGAAATCTCTTTTAGTTTCAACGCGCCTTCCATCGCGATCGGCCACTGTATACCGCGCCCCAAAAAGAGTGCGTGATGTTTGTCGGCAAAGGTTTCCGCAACATCGCGAATGTCATGGTCCATGGTCAAGGCCGAAGCCAGGGTTTCCGGCAGCGAGTGCAGCGCGGCTATAATCTCCGACTCCTGCGCTTTATCGATGGCATAGCGACGACCGAGGGCTACCGTCAGCATAAGCAGTGCTGTGAGCTGGGTAGTGAAAGCCTTGGTTGACGCGACACCGATTTCGGGGCCAGCCTCCGTCATCAACGCCAGGTCGGATTCGCGCACCAGAGAGCTTTGCGCGACATTGCACACCGTAAGCGTGGCGGTATAGTCCAGCTCCTTGGCCAGACGCAGGGCCGCCAGGGTGTCGGCTGTCTCGCCGGATTGGGAAATTGTAACCAGCAGCGTGCCGGGGCTAACCACAAATTTGCGGTAGCGAAATTCACTGGCGACTTCGACACGGCACGGAATACCGGCCACACCTTCAATCCAGTATTTGGCCACCATGCCCGCGTGATAACTGGTGCCGCAGGCAACAATCTGTACGCTCTGCACTTTGTCAAAAATACTGGAAGCGGCGCTGCCAAAACTCTGTTCCAGAATATGATCGCGGCCCAGACGCCCCTGCAGGGTATTTTTGACGACCGCCGGCTGCTCAAAAATCTCCTTGAGCATAAAGTGTCGGTAGTTTCCCTTCTCGGCTGAATCGGCATTGCCGGTAATTCGCTCTACCGGGCGCTCTACCGTATTGCCATTGTGGTCCCAGATGGCGTAAGCGTCGCGGGTAATTTCAGCGATATCACCTTCATCCAGATAGACAAAGCGATCGGTTACCTGTCGCAGCGCCAGTTGATCAGAGGCCAGAAAATTTTCACCAAACCCCAAACCCAGTACCAGTGGGCTACCGCTGCGGGCACAAACTATGCGATCGGGCTCGTCAGCGTGAACTATCGCCAGGCCATAGGCACCTTCCAGACGGGGAATCGCCGCCTTGACCGCGGCCAGCAAATCATGCCCCTGCTGCATCAGATGATTAATCAGGTGGGCAATCGTTTCGGTATCCGTTTCAGATACAAACTGATAGCCCTGACTGCTCAATTCCTCGCGCAGGGCTTCGTGGTTTTCAATAATGCCGTTGTGCACAACCGCCAGTTTGTCGCCGGAAAAGTGGGGGTGCGCGTTCAATTCTGTGGGTTTGCCGTGGGTGGCCCAGCGGGTGTGAGCAATGCCGGCGTGACCGGTTTGTTTAGACGTTAACGCCTGCTCCAGGGCAGCCACTTTGCCCACTTCCTTGCGGATGGACAGTTTACCCTGATCCAGCAATGCGACACCGGCAGAGTCGTAGCCTCGGTATTCCAGTCGTTTCAGGCCTTCAATAAGAATATCGCTGATATCGCGATCGGCTACGGCGCCGACAATCCCGCACATGGTATGTCCTTAATCTGTCTTTTTGGTCGGCCGTTTCCAGCCGCTTATATTGCGTTGTTTCCCGCGTGCCACCGCCAGTTCGGCCTCGGCAACATCACCGGTAATGGTTGACCCCGCGCCCACAGTCGCATTTTTCCCCACCGTTACCGGCGCCACCAGCGAGGTGTTAGAGCCGATAAACGCCCCGTCACCAATAACGGTTTTGGATTTGTTCACGCCGTCGTAGTTACAGGTGATGGTTCCGGCACCCACGTTGACGTTTTCACCCAGCTCGCTGTCACCGATATAGCTCAGGTGATTGACCTTGCTGCCTGCACCCAGCACGGCTTTTTTTGTCTCTACAAAATTGCCGATTTTGGCTTTCGCCGACAGCACGGTGCCCGGACGAAGCCTGGCGAATGGGCCGACATCACAGTCTTCGCCCACAACCGCTTCTTCGAGCACGGAGTTTGCCTTAATTGTACTGCCATTGGCCACCCGACTGTTAATCAGGACGCAGTTGGGGCCGATATGAACCTTGTCTCCAATTTCGCACTGCCCTTCAAAAACGCAATTAACGTCGATGTAGCAATCCTGACCCACCTTCAGCTCACCGCGAATATCAATGCGGCCGGCGTCCGCCAATGTGGCGCCGTCAGCCATAACCGCCTCCGCCCGACAGCGCTGGTAATAGCGTTCCAGTTCGTTGAGTTGCGCACGATTGTTGACCCCTTGCACTTCCCAGGGCGACGCCGGCTGACAGACCTCGACGGCAATACCATCGCCAACGGCCATTTCGATGATGTCGGTGAGGTAGTATTCGCCCTGGGCATTGTCACTGCTGAGCCTCGGCAACCACTGTTTGAGGTGTTTGGCTGTCACGGCCATGATGCCCGTGTTCACTTCCTGAATAGCAAGTTGCTCAAAGCTGGCGTCTTTCTGTTCAACGATGGCCACAACCTTGTCCTGCTCTCGAATGATACGGCCATAACCACTTGGGTCGTTAAGGTTGGTGGTGAGCAGGCTCATTGCCTCGTCGTTGCAGTGCGCAACGAGCTTGTCCAGTGTTTCAGAGGCAATCAGTGGTACGTCGCCGTAAAGAATCAGCACTCGGCTGTCGTCCGCCAGACTCGGTAAAGCCTGCGCTACCGCGTGCCCGGTGCCCTTTTGTTCGGTTTGATCAATCCAGGAAACCCGGTCAAAAGCCGCTTTGACATGATCCGCGCCATGTCCGACAACAACGTGAATGGTGTCAGCAGCAATACTCCGTGCAGCGCTGATCACATGGCCCAGCATTGGCGTGCCGGCGATGGCGTGCATGACCTTTGGCAGGCTCGAGCGCATTCGAGTGCCCTTGCCGGCGGCGAGAATGACGACTTCTATTGACACGATTTGCCTCTCTATCCATCAGTTCCAAGATGAGGCGCTGATGTTAGCGAATGCTGCAAGCAAGAGCCAGCTATCGCGGTGATAGTTGGCCAAGCTTTGGCAGCAAATCGAGTTCCGCAGGCAAATCGTTAATTTTTCAGACAAAAGTCCGGGTTTCAGCGGTGGCCGTGATCCGATAAAAGTAGTAGAAAACCAGGGCAAACAAGGCATCTGCCACTACCAGAATTGCAAAGTACAGGGGGGCATGGCCCGCAAAATAGTCAATCCAGCCCGTCGCAAAGACAGCCAGTTTGCCAATGCAGCCCAGTAGCGCGAGATTGCGATTAGCCAGCGGATCACGGGACAACCAGAAGTAAGCCAGGCCAAACCCCAACACCAGCACACCAAACTGGTGTATCCAGGCTGTGGATGCCTGTATATCGGCCGCCTCTATTTGCATCAGTACCCCGAAAAGCTCCGGCGCAAATACCATCAACATACCCGCAGCGGCGTTAAACAGGGCAGCGAACAGGAAAAAGGCTTTCCAGCGTTTCAAATCAATCATCCTTTCGCCTCCTCTAATGTGCCTGCTCTGGACGAATGCTCCTGCCACCGCTCATACAATGCCCGGCCATTGAGTATACGCCAGGGAATCAGCAAGCCACTTTGTGCTTTGTAGTCTGCCCAGCCGGGATGGCGGGAAATTGCGTGATCTTTGCCTTTCATCCGCGCCAGAAAGTAGATCGCCATATAAGCGTAGATAACCCACGCCAGCCAGTGCGCCGCCAGTAAAGCATAGGCCGCGTAAAGCATTAGCTCACCCAGGTAGTTCGGATTACGTGTATAGCGGCACATACCGTCTGTAAACAGGCCTGATTGGGTGCGGTATTTCATCGCCCAGTGCCGCTGGCCGTCAGCTGCAATCATGGTGACCACACCAAGTGTATGTAGCGCGATTGCGACAAACAGAACAAAGCCACTGGGCTCCACGTAGCGCGACAAAAACAGATAGGGAATCAGCCAGTACCAGGCAATCAACAGAGCATAGAGATTAAAAAAACCGATAAAGCTTAGTTTGTTATTGAGCTGATGATCCCTAAATGCAAAATCCTTGATCAGCCAGCAATAGCCATAGATGCCGTGTAGGGCCAGATATACCCACGCCCCGGTGGAAAAGTTCTGAAAGTGATGCATCATTGCGTAAATGATAAACAGCGTTGCTATTTTGTGAACATCCACCGCCCACGCTACCTTAAAGCGCGGCTTTCCGGGTGCATCGAATATGCAGACATCGGCAAATTTGAGAAAAAAACGCGCCCAAAAAGGAATCGGCTCTCTCGTCTGGTTCATGGTTACCACCTCCTGGTAATCACCGTTACGCGGCGGTATAGCCGCCGTCCATTATCAATTCTGCGCCGGTCATGTAGCTGGATTCCCCGGATACGAGAAACCGGATACCACTGGCAATCTCCTCCGGTTCTGCCATTCGCCCCATGGGGATTTTTGCCATGACACTGGCAGTAAACTCATCAGCTGCGGACGGCTCCAACTCGGCCAGCGCGTTGCTGACCAGCGGTGTAGCGACATAACCGGGATGAATAGAATTCACCCTGATGGGAAAGCCCTGACGAGCGCAATACAACGCAATCGATTTGGTGAGGGCTCGAACTGAGCCCTTGCTGGCATTGTAGGCCGGCAACATCGGGTCGCCGACAATACCTTCGATAGATGACACGTTAACGATGGCCCCACCACAGTGCTTCATGGCGGAGATAGCGGCCCTGCAGCCGAGAAATACCCCGTCCGCATTGACGCTCTGGGTGCGACGCCAACCCTCAAGGGATTCCTCTTCTATACCACAGATGGTGGCGACGCCGGCATTGTTGATCAGCGCGTGCAACCCACCATGGCTCGCAACAATCTGGTCTACCGTATCGCGCCAACCGGCCTCGTCGACAACATCCTGACGCAGGGCATATCCGGCCCCGCCCTCGGCTTTTATCTGCTCAACCACCAACGTTGCCGCCTCCAGATTGATATCACTGACCACTACACAAAACCCGTCAGCGGCCAGCGCGATTGCCGTGGCTCTTCCAATGCCGGCACCGGCGCCGGTAATCAGTGCAACTTGTTGCTGTGTTTTTGTCATAGCATTGGCTGCCCTCAAGTTGCAGTAAAACCGCCGTCCACAGTAAGTTCTGAGCCGGTCATATAGGACGATGCATCGCTGGCAAGAAACTGAGCCGCCAAGGCGATGTCCTGCACGTCACCCAAACGACCCATCGGAATCATCTGTTTTTCCAGCATCTGTTGCGCTTCGGATTCCGACGAGGCCAAACCGACCTCGACAAAGTCCTTGAACACCAAATGCCCCATGTCCGTGGCAATCAGCCCGGGGTGCAAGGAATTGACCCGAATACCGTACCCAAACGCTGCAAATTCCACGGCGCTATGCTTGGTCAAAGATCGCACTGCGCCTTTAGTCGCTCCGTAGATGGAATGTCCCGGTACGCCAATCAATCCGGCAATAGACGACAAGTTGATTATTGAGCCGCCGCGTCCGAAGCGTCCGTCCGGTTGCATAGCACTGGCAGCAAACTGGGTGCCCAAAAAAATGGAATCGATATTGATACTATTGATGCGGTGTAATTGGCTGAGCAAATTTTCTTCCAGCTTTCCACCAATATAGATACCGGCGTTGTTCACCAGAATATCCCAGCCATCTTGCCAGTCAGCCAGAGCATCGACGACGCGGGCCCAGTCATCCTCTTTGGCCACATCATGCTGGATCGCCTTGACTTTAAAACCTTCGGCAACCAGCTCGCGGGCTAGCGCCTCAACTCTCTCGCCGTTGATATCGCTGGCCATAACCGCTGCGCCGCTCTGCGCAAAACAGCGCGCACAGGCTGCACCAATCCCGTTCCCCGCACCGGTTATCAGCGCAACCTTTCCCTGCAGTGAAAAATGATCGCTCATCATTCAAATCTGACTCCGCATTGACACAATGGCGCGGCCGCGAATCTTGCCCGCCAGAATTTCGGGGCCAGCTTTTGTCAACTGATCAAAGGGCAAGTCAAAAGACAGTGAATCCAGCTTGCTGCGATCTAGGTCGGTTTCCAGTCGCGACCACGCCTGCTCACGCAGACGCATCGGAGCATTGACCGAGTCGACCCCGAGCAAAGCTACATTGCGCAACGCAAACGGCAGTACCGTCGCGGGGAGATCTGTCCCCTGCGCCAGACCACAAGCGGTGACGACGCCGTTGTAGTCCACCTGCGCCAGCACATTGGCCAGGGTATGGCTGCCACAGGAATCCACCGCTGCCGCCCATCGGGTGCTTTGCATAGGATCGCCGGGTGATGATAGCTCGTCGCGATGAATAACCTGTGTTGCGCCGAGGGATTTAAGAAATGCCTCTTCTTCCATGCGTCCGGTGGATGCCGTCACCCGGTATCCGAGCTTGGCCAACACAGGTTATTCATCGCGACGAGCTATCATCACCCGGCGATCCTATGCAAAGCACCCGATGGGCGGCAGC
>PAKT01000076.1 GCA_002710725.1 Spongiibacteraceae bacterium | reverse complement strand
GCTGCAAGCCATGCCCGCTGACGAGCGCCGGGCTGCCCTTTGGGACAAGCGCTACGCAGCGTTTGGAGAAGACGCCGACATTATCTGGGCGGCAGAAATTCGCAATCAGAACATCTCGGATGCACTGCAGTCACTGGGCAACAACAGCGACAGCAGCGTACAGGAAAAACTCACCGCACTCGTCACGACCATAGAGCAAAACTATGGCGATCGTGCCGACGACTTTATCCAGAGCCGCCAGACCGAGCTGGTCAACAAATTTGTTGAACTACCGTCTGTGCAGAGCAGTCTGAACGCCATGCCGGCGACCGAGCGCCGCAGTGAAATGCGCGCCATCCGCCAGACTCTGGGCATGGATGAAGCTGCGCTGGATCGCTGGGAAAGGCTGGATACCCAGCGCGACCAGAGCTGGTCGGCCGGGCAGGATTACATGCAGCAGCGCGAGCAGATTGTCGCCCGTTATGAAGGCAATCGCCAGCAACGAGAACTTGAAGCTCTTCAGCAAAATGTATTCGGGGAAGAAGCCGAAATGATACGACGAGAAGAAGCGGCGGGCTTTTTCCGTTATGGCGGGCAGCGCCGAATAGGAAGGGAGTAATTGAAAGAGGGGCACGCCCCTCTTCTCAAACTCACCCCATGGTCTTATTGAAGTCCCAGTAGGCTTTCAGTGAGGTCAGCTTGCCGACATCGTCGGCGGTATAGACCACCACCATTTGCATCTCGACCACAGTATCCCCAAGCACATTGCGAATCTCGACCACATTGGCACATTCGTCACCGGCGGGATGCGAACCGGTGATTTCAAACTTCTGCATGTCGCCGGGGCCAATCACCATATCGTAAAAGGCTGCAATCGCATCTTTGCCACGATGCCCCTGACCAGTGGGGTCGAGCGGAGATTCTCCTACCGGGTCCTGCACCACGGCGTCGTCGGCAAACAGGCTCAACCAACCTTCCCGATCGCCGGCCAGAACATACTTGCCGGATTGAAAACTGGCTTCCTGCGCTTTATATGCATTGCCCATCGCACTGCCCTCTCTTGGCCTGAATTGTTGTTATAACAGAGCGGACACTATAAGGACTTTGCCTGTCTTGCAATGACACGAAAGGGTGAGGCTTGTGGCCCCACCCTTTTGGTGTGCTGCAGTACTTCGGCTCAGGGGTTGCTGTACCAGAAGTCAAAGGCGCCGGAACCACTGTAGCTGCTGACACGCCAGCGGTAATTCCCCGAGCCGCCGTTGTAGTCAATCTGCTCGCTGCTGCTGTTGCTCTCGGAGCGGGCTACACTGCGCCAGCTACAGAACAATGAGCAGCTGTAGCGCTCAAGACGGATATCAAAGTCAGCATTCGCAGGGCCTTCCAGCCAGGCCTGAAAACGCCCGCCATTGCTGTTAAAGCCCTGGGCGGGAATATAAACCACCTCGCCGTTACTCAGGCTACCGCCCTGATACGTACAGTTGGTACAGGGTCCGGCACTGGCTTCAGAAACGGCAACCGTCTGTACCTGAGTATCGCTCTGCCCTGCCGCATCATGCACCTGCAAGCTAACGGTATAGCTACCAGCCACTGAATAGCTGTGCGAGGCCAGGGCTGACACGCTGCTGGCGCCATCGCCGAAGTCCCATAGATAAGAGGAGACACCGTTGTCGTCGGAGCTGGCAGAGGCATCAAACTGACAAACCAGTTCGGTGCAGTCCACGCTCATCCGTGCCACCGGCGGCAAATCCACGCCTTCTCCGGCAACACTGTTCTGGGCCAGCAGATTGGGCGAGCCCGTTCCCAGACCGCTCAGCCGACCGGCCGTGCCAGCATTAATGACAGCAGTAAAGACCTCTCCGGGCTGCGCCTGCGGCTCTGCGTGCAAGTAGAGCGCCGCAATCCCGGCGACGTGTGGAGCCGCCATGGAAGTGCCGCTCATGGTCGCTGTACTGTTGTCATTGCTGATGCCTGCCGAGCGAATGCTCGAGCCCGGCGCAAACACATCAACACAGCTGCCCTTGTTGGAAAAGGACGAGCGCGCATCGCCAGACGTGGTAGACCCCACTGTCAGCGCTTCCGCCACACGGTTCGGTGATCCACTGCAGGCATCCGCATTATCGTTACCCGCCGCGACAACAAAGGTTACGCCCGCGTTGATGGCTGCTCGCACCGCGTCATCCAGAGCATTGCTGTTGCCGCCACCGAGACTCATATTGGCAACAGCCGGCTTCTGGTGATTCGCCATTACCCAATCAACACCGGCAATGACGCCGGAGTTCAGCCCACTGCCGTTACAGTCCAGTACCCGGACCGGGTGCAGTGTCACACTTTTAGCCACACCGTAGAGCGTGCCGCCAACAGTTCCGGCAACGTGGGTGCCGTGGCCATTACAGTCGTTGGTATCATCCGGATCCGCAGAACCACCGCCGATACCGAGAAAGCCGCCGGCACCGACGGTATTGAAGCCGTTGCCCATGCGACCGGAAAACTCGTTGTGGGTCGCTCGAATACCGGTATCGATAATGTAGGCGTGAACGCCGTTGCCGTCGGCAGAATAGCGGTAGTTACCATCCAGCGGCAGCGCCGCTTGATCGACTCGATCGAGCCCCCAGGTAGCATTTGCCTGCACCGCTGTGGCGCCGGCAATGCGATCCGGCTCGATATAATCCACCAGCGGGCTCTGAGCCAGTACAGAGGCCACCTCTGCCGACATTTCGGCCACAAAGCCCGTCAGGGCATGCTCGTAAATCCGATCAACGCTAAAGCCATAGTTCGCGGCCAGAGCATTAATCTGGCTGGTCAGATCAGCCAGGCCCAGCACATCCAGTTTGTTCAACACGACGATATAGCGGCCGCTAACGGCCTCGCCGACCCGGGCAACCTGAGTGGTGGCCGTCTCGACCACGGATTGTGGCTCAAGGGCAGCGACATCGGCGTCACCGTCTGAACCGGACTGGCAGCCCGCAAGAAGCAAGGCACCAAAAAGTGGAAACAGCATTTTTTTCATGAAGGGCTCCGAACGGATCGCAATCCGTTTTGGCAGGTTTCATTTGAATTGTTATCGTGCGCTGTAGTTTGCGCGCTACCGATTTTAGGGGGGACGGTCGCAGCTGTTCTGACGGGAGTCACAAAGTTCAGCCACAAAAGCGTGAACCGGCTCACGACCACAAGAGAAATGTTGACGCCGAATCAGTCGCCGGAGGAATCATCCAGCGCGCGCTTGAGAGCCTGTGCCAAAACCCGCTTCAACAGCCGCTGTTTCAATGAACCTGCACCTGCCAGGCCCAGCGTCTCCAGCCAGTGATAGACACGGGGCGACAGTTTGCCTAGGGGCCTGACTATATCGAAAAGCAGCCGGGCTTTACTGGCGGATGGCAAGCCCTTGAGGGTCTGCGCGACGACAAGCTCCTCGTCGCTAAAATCTGTGCCAAAGGGGTAGGCAGACAGGACCTCAGCCTGACGCAGTTCCGCAGCGATTTGTGTGATGCGCGCCGGCGTATTCTCCCGGTACTGGGGCGGAATCGCGTAGTCGGGCTCAACCTTCCCTGAGGCAATCGCCCGCGCCAGCAGATTGGGCTGAAAGCGGGAATCGGCAATATTCAGCAGTGCTTTGATCACCTCACCATCGGACTTGCCGCGCAGATCGGCAATCCCGTATTCGGTGACCACCAGATCCCGCAGATGACGTGGAATCGTGCAGGCTCCATATTCCCAGACAATGTTAGACTCGGCATGCCCTGCACCTTCGCGCACGGCGCGGATCATGATGACGGACCGCCCGGTCAAAAGATGGTGCGCCATGCTGACAAAATTGAACTGACCGCCGACACCGGAAAGCACCTGTCCGGTCTGCAGCGTATCCGACACAACGGCACCGTTCAGCGTGACCTTGAGCCCGGTGTTGATAAAGCGCGCCTTGATCCGCTGTGCGCGGTAGAGACGCGGATTGAAATCCAGCTGGTTGATTTTTTCAACGCTGGTCATATCAATTTTCTTGCGCAGCTCTTCCGGCAAGTTGCGCAGGCGCTCGTAAAAATCGGCACTGCCGAGAAAGAAACCACCGTGCAACAGGCGGCCATTGACCAGCGCAGTTCCCAGACATTGAGCCGCCATCACCCGACGCGAATGGGGATTGGCCACATTGGCTGGCACACTGCTGCCGTCCGGTGCAGTGATATAGCCGTCGCGATAACTGCACTGACTGTTGAACAGCCCGTGGTACTGCAAAACCGCGAAATCCTTGCCGCGAATCTCTCTGACGCCCAGCTCCGACAGGCCCGTCAGCACCTCGGCGTCGAGCTGCTTCGGGTTGCATCGGCCCTCATTGATCAGCTGTTGCAGCGCCCAGAAGTCGTAGACCTCACGTTTCAAAACGCCGGCCTCCTGCAAATGCAGAAAACCCTCCACCAGCATTTCGGTGGCGCCATAGAGGCCTTCTTCAAAGGGCGCTGTGCCGCCTATGATCTTGAGCATGTCGCGCTTGTCGGGCGTCAGAATGCCTGAACGAATCAGGGCCTGCTTGTAGCGGGCATTATCCTTGTGGCGCAGACAGAGGGCGTGGGCAACCGCATCACCCATACTGCCAATGCCAATCTGCAGAGTGCCGCCATCGGCCACCAGCGCACTGGCGTGCAGGCCGATCAGGGCATCAACCGCACCGACCGGTTGCAGCTTGGGAATACTGAACAGACGCTGATTGTGGACCTCGCCGCGCACCAGCACATCGTAGAAGGCCGGGCTGACTTCCGCATCGCCACACATATAGGGCAGCTCGTCGTTAACCACCGCCACACTGAGAAAGTCGCGCCCGGAATCCCGCAGACGCTGACGCAGTTCCAGCGAGGTATCCGGATTGCAACTCATGCTTAAACGGCCCTGGCGACTGGCCACCATCTGCAATACAACGTTGCAGCCATTATCAAACACATCGCGCGCGGCATGGGTGTAGTTGGAACTGATGTAGTGGTACTGGGCGCCAAAATTGCCAAGCCTGCTGCCCGGCTGAAAGAAAAATTCCTTGATGGTTACGTTGGCGGGCAAGCTGCGCGCATCGAGATCCGCTACATAGTCCAGCGCCGGCACACCCGCGTAGACCCGATCAAGCACGGGGGCGAGAAAGCGTCCCTGTAAATCGTCGGATGCCGGTGGCCTGGCGAGGCTGAGTGCAGTCAGAAAGGTAAGCTTGAGAGAGTTGTCGCGCTTTGCGCGGGCGTAAAGGGTATTGACCAGCAGCACCGGTTTGCCGAGCCCGAGCGGCAAGGCCACGATCAGGGTCTTGCCCAGCTTTTCAATCAGGGTATCAACAACCTGTTCGGCGTCGGTGTGCCACTGCACCCGATTTGGGGACATAAATTCTCAACCTTTGATCTATAACCCCGTGACCGAACGCGCGCCAACAGGCGTTGGAGACGCCGGATTGAAACACGTGATCCGGCTACTGGAACTGGTCGACCTGACAGCTATCGGCGGGGATTTCAGGGTCTACCACGCATTCGAAGTAGGGTACGGTTTCATTGTAGCTACCGTCCAGCATTTTCCGCAGTTGCTGGAAGGCGGTCACCATCACCGGGTGGATGGGATCGCTTTCCGACGCGTGCCCCGCCAGATTCAGATAGGGGTCAGCATCCCCAAGCAGAAGGGTTTCGGTACCGGTAGTACCGTTGTCCTGCCAGGGATGAACACGGGTAATGGTAAAAAACTGAGTGGGAATTGTGGCCGTGGTCAAGGCCGCCGCCATCTGCCGCCCCTGGTTGTGGGGAACGAGACCATCGTTCACCGGGTGTATAACCGTAGCCGCCTTCAAACCGCCCGCCTTCATCGTGGCCGCATGATACATGGGAGAGCGACGGGTGTAGGCATGCGGACATTCCGCTGGCGTACCGCCGGTATCGCGCTCTATACCTTCAACCGCCCTTCTTGCCGTGTCGTTATCAACGGCCTGCACAGCAGCCTGGGCTTCGGAATAGGTCTCTACAAGATTGCTGACCCCTTCGACGGTAATCCAGTAATCGAACAGGGGTTCTTTCACATCGCTGAAGCGGCCGCCGCTTTGCAGGTCGATGGATTCGGCAATAGCCGTACCGGATACAGATCCGCCCATGGAAACCCCCATCAGGTAGACCGTTTCAATGGAGGGGAAACGCTCCAGCACCTGCAGGGTGGCGGCAATCGTGTCGTGGGCACCGCGCAAGGCGGGAAAGCCGAAGTTATCGCGGTAATTGGTGCTGAGAAAGACCACGTCGCCCGGGTTTTGAGGCAGGAATCGCGCAGCCTGTATCTGGCGCCGCATATGCGGCACCCAGGAGGCGCTGACTTCATGACCAATACCATGGGCAAACACCACCAGGCGTTTTGGCGCCGCTTCACTGCGCCGGTAAACCATAAACGCCGAGGGTAACGGCAGATTGGAGGCTTCATCCGGCGTGCAATTCGGTTCCAGCGCTTGAGCCATAGTGTAGTCCGACAGAACCGAGGCGGCATCGTTGACGAAGGATTCAGTCACAATGTCCGACTGAAACGTCGAGTCTGAGGTAGAAGAAGAGCTGTCGTTACAGGCAGCGATAAAAGGAAGAACGACAAACAGACAGACGGTTATTATTTTTTTCATCACAGTACCCGACACTTTGCACCGCACACCGGCGCAAATACCCACAACGCGGGCAATGGTGACATTTATGTGACAATGTCGTCAATAAGCTGCCACGCCGTCCTAGCTACCCTCCCAGGCCAGCTGCGCAACACTTTTCAGGATCAGACGGACCAGCAAAGTCTGGCGACTGACTCCGGTTTTGTTGAATACCGAACGCAGATGGGTTCGGGCGGTATTGCGGCTGATGCCAAGCGCCTGAGAGGCCTCATCCAGGCTCAAGCCTTCCGCCAGCAGCAACGACAATTGAGCCTCCGTCGGGGTAAAACCGAACAGGCGGGTGATGACCTTTACCGGGGCTTCCGCGCCAAAATCCGGGTCGCTGATAAAGATCGCGACTGTGGGCACTGAACGCCCTTCAGACCATTCGTTCATGGGTACGGGGCGCACCGCCACGCCCAGATCCGCATAGTCGGCATCGCGCTGAATACGCATGGCTTCGATCACCGCCGGGCCGCCGTGCTGTTGCTGCTCCAGCACCAGCCCAATCAAGCGCTGTAATTCGTTGGTGGTGACTTCGTCGCCGAGCTGGAGGTAACCGTTGACCACATTCAGATCCGGCTCTCGCGCCAGCAATTGTTCCGCCATCCGGTTGCAGGACAGCACCGCACCGTTCTCATCCAGCAGGATGGTTGCCAGAGACAGCTGATCCACCGCGCCGGCATACAGGGCGCGCTCGGATTCAATCTTGTTCATGCGCACGTGAATGCGGATGGCGCGCATCAGATGCTCGACAATCTGCGACATCAAGGCCTTGTCTTCATCGGTAAAGCGCGGCGAGGCCTTGTCTCGCGTTACCCGCAGCCCGCCTTCCATCTCACCCGGTATCGACATATCAACACCGAGGCTGTCGTAGAGACCTGCCGGCTCCATGCAGACCTTGTAGAGCTCGCTCTCGACCCACTCTTCCTCGGGCACCAGCTCCAGCAGCGATTTCACCTCACCGGGCGGAATATGCAGAAAGGGATCCATCGCAAAGAAGCTCTCCTGGTAGCGGGCAATGCCCTCCAGCGAGCCGCCGTCGATACGCAGCACACCCCGATCGCCGCTGGACGGGGGTTTGAGCACCAGCGTCGCTGAATTTCCGCCCATCAGCTTACGCAGCTTGCCCAGAAAGGAATGCCAGGGCTCTGCCTCCAGCGGCCCTTCGTAAATACTGGCAAGTAATTCACTGACTTCAGGTTCTATGCGCATGGGGGTGTTATCTCCTTTGCGACATTATGACCAGTCCCAAGGGGAATGGGAAACGTCGAATGGAGGTGGATAAATCTTCATTTAGCGTCACCTCTTGCCTGTGGCAGACTGCTGCCATAACAATGTCAAATTGAGTTTAAGCCATCATGAGTACAGATGTGAAAATCGCGGTCGTTACGGGCGGCGCCAGTGGCATGGGCAGGCTTACGGCACTGCGTCTGGCCGGCTGCGGTGTCAAGGTCGCCATTCTGGATATGAACGAGGAGGCCCTGGCCAGCACCGCTGCCGAGTCGGACAATCTGACCGCCTACCGCTGTGACGTATCGGATCTCAAGCAGGTGCGGGAAGTGATCGAGCAGGTGGAGACTTCGCTCGGCCCCATCGACCAACTGACGCACTGTGCTGCGATCATGCCTTCCGGCTCGCTCATTGACATGCCCGCCGACCTGATCACCAAGATGATGAGCATCAACTACAATGGCACGGTTCATCTGACCAAGGTGGTACTGCCGCTGATGCAGGCCCGCAAACGCGGCCTCATTGTCATCTACGGCTCCATCGCCGGCTATGTGATGGCACCTGAGCTGGGCGCCTACAACGCCACCAAGGCCGCCACGAACGCCTTTGCCGAGGTACTGATTCACGAAAATCGCGGCAGCGGCGTCCATATCCTCGCGGTCAATCCACCGATGGTTAACACGCCGCTGATTGATCAGGCGGTGCAGACCAAGAACATTCGCGAGTCTCGGGAAAAAGGCCGCCTGGCCAGCCCGGACTTTATTGTCGATGAAGTGGAAAAGGCCATCGCCAAGGGCAAAGAATTCCTCTACCCCGGCGCTGAAGCGAAAATCCTCACCTGGTTGCGTCGCTTCTTCCCCGGCCTTCTGTGGCGCATCATCAAAGCCTCGACCTGATGAACCGCGGCCGCTTCGCCGACAAGGTGGCACTGATTACCGGTGCCTCCTCCGGACTGGGAAGAGCCTGCGCCCTGAAACTCTTATCAGAGGGCGCTCAGGTGCTGGCCGTTGCCAGCTCAGCGGAAAAGTTGCAGCAATTGCAGAACGAGGCAGGAAGTGAGCGCCTAGCACACTTTGCCTGTGATGTGTCGCAAGCAGACAACTGCCAAAAAGCCGTTGCGGCGGCCGTCGCACAGTTTGGCAAACTGGATATCCTGCTGAATGTGGCCGGCGTTCACCGCTTTCGCCACACCCATAGCATCAGCGCTGAGGATTGGCAGCAGGATCTGGCCATCAACCTGAACGCGCCCTTCTTTCTGTCTCAGGCCGCAATTCCCGCGCTGCTCAAAACCCATGGCAATATCGTCAACGTCGGCTCGCTGGCTTCCTCTCAGGGTCAGCCCTACTCCGCCACCTATTGCGCCGCCAAGCACGGCCTGATTGGTCTGACCCGAGCCCTCGCGCTGGAATATATCAACAGCGGCCTGCGGGTTAACGCAGTGTGTCCCGGCGGCATGAATACACCGCAGATTCAGAACATCGCTTTCGCGGACGATATGGATTTCGATCTGATCATGCGCTCAGGAACGGCGCGCGGTTTCATGGAGGCAGAGGACGTTGCCAACACCATCGCCTTTCTTGCTTCGGACGAAGCGCGGGCAGTTCACGGCGCGGTGTATAACGTGGATCAGGGGCGCACAGTAGACTGACACGCCCCTGAAAGGCGGCTCAGGCAGCCTTACTCTTACCGGAATTCATATAGCCAGCCAGAGCATTTTCAACCCAGACTTTCAAAGCCAGCGCACGATTCGGCGAAAGTGCTTTTCCGGGCAAGACATTCACCGGATGCCGCTCACGGTCAAACCAGAAGTCACCGGTCTGGCCCCGCAGTTCTTCTGAGGCCGCAAGCCAAACCACCGTATCCGCCCCCATTCTGGCGTCTCGAAGTCGCGACGCCAACGCTTTGTTGAAGGCCGGCAGCGATTTCGCCACCCCCGGTGTTGAAGCCCACCCCGGATGCATGCTGTTGCAGTCGATGCCCAGCGACTTCCACTCGCATGCGTACATTTCAGTCAGTGTCACCAGAGCCCGCTTGGCCTGAGCGTAGGCCTTGGCCCCTTCAAAACCGTGTTCGGACTCGATATCGGCCAGATTGACGCCGCTGAGATACATACCACCCGAAGCAACATTGATTACCCGGCTGCCCGCACTCAGTGCCGGTAGAAGCCGCCGCATCAACAATACCGGCGCCAGACAGTTCACGGCCAGCGTCAGTTCGTGGCCCTCTGCGGTAACCTCCCGCTGCAGCGGCAGGACACCGGCATTGTTTACCAGCACATCAACAGAGGGGTACGCCGCCAGAATCTCGTCCGCCACCCGAGACACCTCGCTCAACAGCGACAGTTCAGCCTCAAAGAAGTCGATGGTGGCAGCATCTGCGCCGCTGAAATCGAGTACAGTGTCACGCGCGGCCTGCAGGCGCTGGTGGTCCCGCCCGATCAGCACCAGTTTGGCGCCGAGCCGGGAAAACTCAGAGGCTGCCGCCAGCCCGAGCCCGGATGTGGGGCCGGTCAGCACGACGGTTTTGCCATCCATAAACTGACTCAAGCCCTTGTCGGCTTGCCTGAGATAGCCTCGCTCGGTGAAATCCAGTGCCGCTGGAAGTATCAGCTTGTCTTTGAGGGCGGAATTCCAGCTGATTTTGGGAGCACTGGCAGGCCGCTCCAGTGCCGTTTGCAGCCCGGAAACCGCTTTTTTACCCAATCTGTTCAGCGCCGGCATCATTGGCAAACGCAAAAACTGAGGCACGTTTTTAAGCGTCAGCTGGGCTTCGTAGGTGATTTCAGTAAGTTCGTCTTCGATGGCTGAAAACGTCAGCGTATCCAGTGCATGCAGGGTCTCATTGACCCCCTCAAGCACCAGCCGCGTGTTGTCCTCGCAGGCCGTCAGCTGGTAGGTCATCGGCACCCGCTTTCCGGAGATATTCAACTGCAGCAGAAACTCTGCACCCACGGCCACGGCACCGGGCGTCAGCTTTTCGGCCCGATAGACTCCAGGATCCCACTGCTCGATGGTTGAGAAATCCTTGAGGTAGCGAAAGCAGTCGGCGACTGTACGCCGCACGCGTATGGTTTCCTTCAGGGTTACTTTCACGACGATCTCCCGTTGAATGACGCTCCTATTACGCAGACGCTCTGCCGGTGGATCAGGCACAAAAAAAGGAGCCGAAGCTCCTTTTCTTGATCAACTATCAATCAGCACCTGTGATCAGTCGTCAGACTCTTCACTGGCTTCTTCGGCTGGCGCCTCTTCCTTCTCCGTCAGTTCCTTGATGGAGAGTTTGATACGGCCACGCTGATCGACATCCAGTACTTTCACCTGGATCTCTTCACCTTCCTTCAGGTAGTCGGACACATTCTCAACCCGCTCGTGAGCGATTTGCGAGATATGCACCAGACCGTCTTTGCCCGGCAGAATGGTGACGAAGGCACCGAAGTCAACGATGCGCGACACCTTGCCGGTGTAGACCGCGCCCACTTCAGCTTCGGCGGTAATCGCCAGCACGCGATCAACAGCGGCGTCGCGCGACTCGGCATTGGCGCCGTAGATGCGCACCGTGCCATCGTCTTCGATATCGATCTGGGCTTCGGTTTCTTCGCAGATGCTGCGAATGGTCGCACCGCCTTTACCGATAATGTCGCGGATTTTGTCCGAGTCAACTTTCAGCGTTGTCATGCTCGGCGCGTTAGTTGAAACATTTTCACGCGAGGCCTGCAGCACCTGATTCATTTGACCAAGGATGTGCAAGCGAGCCTGCTGAGCCTGCTCCAGTGCGATTTCCATGATCTTCTCGGTAATGCCTTCGATCTTGATATCCATCTGCAGGGCAGTGATACCGTTGGCCGTACCGGCTACTTTGAAGTCCATGTCACCGAGGTGATCTTCGTCGCCGAGGATGTCAGTCAGAACGGCGAAACGCTCGCCTTCCTTGACCAGACCCATGGCGATACCGGCAACTGGCGCCTTCAGCGGCACACCGGCATCCATCAGCGACAGGCTGCCCACGCAGACTGAGGCCATGGAGCTGGAGCCGTTGGACTCGGTAATTTCGGAAACCACACGGATCGTGTAGGGAAACTCTTCGGCAGTCGGCAGTACTGCAGCCAGACCGCGGCGGGCCAGACGACCGTGACCGATTTCACGACGACCGGTGCCACCCATACGACCACATTCACCTACTGAGTAGGGGGGGAAGTTGTAGTGCAACATGAAGTTGTCTTTGCGCTCACCTTCCAGCGCATCGATAAACTGTGCGTCACGGGTGGTGCCTAGCGTGGCAACACCGATGGCCTGCGTTTCGCCACGGGTGAACAGTGACGAGCCGTGAGCCTTGGGCAGCACACCGACTTCCACAGAGATCGGACGCACGGTGCGATTGTCGCGACCGTCGATACGGGCTTCGCCGTTCAGGATGCGCTGGCGAACGATGTTCTTTTCGAGCTTGGCGAATACACCGGTCACATCATCGGCGCTGAACTCGGAACCTTCACCGGCCAGGCTGGCAACGGCTTGGTTGTGCAGTTCGCCAACTTTGGCGTAACGCTCCATCTTGTCAGTAATGCGGTAAGCATCGCCCAGACCGGCTTTGTAGCCTTCGGCAACAGCGGCCATCAGCGCGGTATTTTCTTCCGGCGCAGACCACTCCCACTTGGGCTTGCCGACTTCAGCAGTCAGCTCATTGATAACCTTGATAACTGCCTGCATTTCCTGGTGGGCGTACAGTACACCGCCCAGCATCTGGTCTTCGGTCAGCTCGGAGGCTTCGGATTCAACCATCAGTACCGCTTGCTCGGTACCGGCTACCACCATGTTCAGCTCGCTGCTTTCCAGCTCTGAGTAGGTGGGGTTCAGGAAATAACCTTTGTCGGCGTTGTAACCAACGCGCGCGCCGCCGATGGGGCCAGCGAAGGGAATGCCGGAAATTGCCAGTGCGGCAGAGGTGCCGATCATGGCGGCGATATCGGGATCGACGTCTTTTTCAGACGACATGACAGTACAGACAACCTGTACTTCATTTTTGAAACCGTTGGGGAACAGCGGGCGAATCGGACGGTCGATCAGACGCGAGGTCAGAGTTTCTTTCTCGGACGGACGGCCTTCTCGCTTGAAGAAACCACCGGGGATTTTACCGGCTGAATAGGTGCGTTCCTGGTAGTGTACGGATAGCGGGAAAAAGTCCTGCCCTTCTTTGGCTGTTTTGGCACCGACTACGGTACACAAAACCGATACATCGTCCATCGACACCAGCACAGCGCCAGTCGCCTGTCGGGCGATACGGCCTGTTTCGAGAGTGACCTGATGGCCACCCCACTGGAATGTTTTGCGAACGGGATTTATCACTCAGTTCTCCTCCATTGAGGTCTTATAAATGTATTGGGGCCGAAACCGGCCCCAATCACACTATGCTTTGTATTAACGACGCAAGCCGAGACGTCCGATCAGGGTGGTGTAGCGCCCTGCATCTTTCTTCTTCAGGTAGTCCAGCAGTTTACGGCGCTGGTTGACCATACGAATAAGGCCGCGGCGAGAGTGGTGATCTTTGCCGTTGGCTTCGAAGTGGCTCTGGAGTTTGTTGATGTTGACTGTCAGCAGGGCAACCTGTACTTCGGGGGAGCCGGTGTCAGTCTCAGACTGTTGGTACTCTTGTACGACTTGTGCTTTCTCTTGGGCAGACAATGCCATTTCACTTTCCTCATTCACTATGAATATGCTTGAGCGACACCGACAAACAGGCCGCCCTCGTGTCGAGCCTGCCCGTGCATATTTACAGACAGGTTCGTTGCCTGAACCCCGCGCATACACGGAGCCTCAGACTAGCCGCCTATTGTCGCACATTCGAAATCAAACGGCGAGGGGCAATGCGCCCGTCGCTGAGGATCTCGCCGACGCCAACAAACTGACCGGTTTTCAGTTTCAGCCCCACCAGACCCTCGGTGGGCGCATTCGGCACCTGCACCGGCTGCCCCTGGAGCAGGTAGTAGCCCGCAGTATCGCCCAGCTCGATCATCGGCAACTGGGGCAGCGCCAGATCGATGGGCTCCAGCAGGGCGTCCAGCGCAGGGAAATCGTCCGCGTCGCGCAGCACCTGCAGGGCATCCAGCGTTACCGACTGATCAAGACTGAAGGGGCCGGCGGCGGTTCGCCGCAACATGGCCACATGCCCGCCGACACCCAGCGCCTGCCCAAGGTCTTCGGCCAGCGAACGTATATAGGTGCCCTTGCTGCAGCGCACACTGATATCCACTTCCGCGCGCTCACCCGGGCGAAACGCGGTGATCTCAAGCGAGTAAACCGTGATGCGGCGGGCTTCGCGCTCGATCTCAATGCCCTGGCGCGCCAATTCATAGAGGGGCTTGCCGTCTTTTTTCAGGGCGGAATACATGGAGGGAATCTGATCAATCTCGCCGACAAACTGCTCGGCCGCCTGTCGCACCTGCACTTCCGTCAACGCCGCAGCGCTGGTCTCGGCGCTTATTTCGCCTTCCGCATCACCGGTCTCGGTGGCGACGCCCAGCACAACCGTCGCGTCGTAGGCTTTATCCGCATCGAGCAGGTATTGGGAGAATTTGGTGGCTTCACCAAAGCAGACCGGAAGAACCCCGGTCGCCAGAGGGTCCAGACTGCCGGTGTGGCCCGCCTTGGCAGCATTAAAGATGGCGCGGGCCACCTGAAGCGCCCCGTTGGAACTGCGACCTGCCGGTTTATCCAAAATCAGAATGCCGTCCACCAGACGGCCGCGACGTCTGCGACCCAACTTACTGCTCCGAGTCGTCGTTGCTGCGCTGGCGGTCTTTGGCGACGGCCGTATCAATCAGGCGGGACATATATTCACCCCGACGCACGCTGCTGTCATAGACAAACTTGAGCGCCGGCGTGGTGCGGGCATTGTGACTCTTGGCGACCTTGCTGCGCAGAAAACCGGCAGCCCGGTTAAGCACCTTGAGCGACTCTTTGGCCTCTTCCTCGGTGTCGGTTCCCATCACGGTGACAAACACCTTGGCGTGAGACAGGTCGCGACTGACTTCAACGTCAGTAATCGACACCATGCCCACGCGCGGATCGCGTATCTGGAATTGAATCAGGCTGCCGAGCTCCTTTTTCAGGAAGTCGGCAACCCGCTGGGTGCGGCTGAAATCACTCACGCGCTCAACCTCTTACCATCAGTACGCAATTATAGAGTCCGGGCAAATTCCGTCACCTGGTAGACCTCGATCTGGTCACCCACCTTGACGTCATTGTAGTTTTTCACACCGATACCGCACTCGAAGCCCTGACGAACCTCGGCAACGTCATCCTTGAAGCGGCGCAGGGATTCCAGCTCGCCTTCATAGATAACCACGTTGTCGCGCAGCACCCGGATCGGGTTGTTGCGGTAGATGGTGCCTTCCCGAACCATACAGCCGGCGATGGCGCCCAGCTTCGGCGAGCGGAACACATCGCGCACTTCGGCCGTACCGACAATCTCTTCGCGCATTTCCGGTGACAGCAGACCGGACAGCGCCTGCTTAACGTCATCGATCAGGTCGTAGATAACACTGTAGTAGCGCAGGTCCACACCTTCGTTTTCCGCCAGTTTACGGGCCGAGACATCTGCCCGAACGTTGAAGCCGAACATGACGGCACCGGAGGTAATGGCCAGGTTGACGTCGGACTCGGTGATACCACCGACACCGCCGGAAACCACATTCACTTCCACTTCGTCGTTACCCAGGTCGCGCAGCGAAGCCTGCAGGGCTTCCAGCGAACCGCGCACGTCAGCTTTCAGTACAATATTGAGCGACTGGCGATCGGCACCTTCGCCCATGCGGTCGAACATGGAATCCAGTTTCGCCGCCTGCTGGCGCTTGAGCTTCTGATCGCGATCCTTGTGGGCGCGGTAGTCGGCCACTTCGCGGGCGCGCTTTTCGTTCTCCACCACTACAAAGCTGTCGCCGGCGTCGGGCGTGCCGTCGAGACCGAGAATCTCAACCGGAATCGAGGGGCCTGCGGAGTCAATTTGCTGACCGGTCTCATCAATCATGGCGCGCACGCGGCCATAGAACTGGCCGGCAAGGACGATGTCGCCCTTGCGCAGCGTACCGCTCTGTACCAGTACCGAGGCAACCGTACCGCGACCCTTGTCCAGGCGCGATTCGATGACCAGACCCTGACCGGGAATATCGGTCGGCGCTTTCAGTTCCAGCAGTTCGGCCTGCAGCAGCACCGCATCGAGCAGCGCATCAATGCCGTCACCGGTGTGGGCTGATACGGGTACGAACTGGGTATCGCCGCCCCAATCTTCCGGGATGACTTCCTTGGCTGACAGTTCGTTCTTGACGCGATCGGGATCGGCGCCTTCCTTGTCCATTTTGTTGACCGCAACCACCAGCGGTACACCAGCGGCACGGGCGTGCAACACAGCCTCTTCAGTCTGTGGCATCACGCCATCGTCGGCGGCAACCACCAGGATGACGATGTCGGTACTCTTGGCACCGCGAGCACGCATAGCGGTAAAGGCCGCGTGTCCGGGCGTATCCAGGAAGGTGATCATGCCGTGACCGGTTTCAACGTGGTAGGCACCGATATGCTGGGTAATGCCGCCGGCTTCACCGCTGGCCACCTTGGCTTTACGGATGTAATCCAGCAGCGAGGTCTTACCGTGGTCGACGTGGCCCATAACGGTAACCACCGGCGCGCGCGATTCGAGCGTGCCTTCGCCGTGTGACAGCAGGGTTTCTTCCAGCGCTTCTTCCAGCGCATCGTCGGATACCAGTTTGGCGGTGTGGCCCATCTCTTCGACCACCAGCTGAGCAGTTTCCTGATCAATGGCCTGGTTGATGGTGGCCATCATGCCGAGCTTCATGAGCTCCTTGATGACTTCACCTGCCTTGATGCTCATACGCTGAGCCAGCTCCCCGACCGTGATGGTCTCGGGAATTGCAACTTCTTTGATAGCTTTCTCCGTGGGCGCCTGGAACGCGTGGCGCTTGTGATCGTCGGGCAGTTTCAGGGTTTTTTTCTTGCCGCGACGGTAGCTGCCATCATCTTCTTCGAAGTCAGCTGTTACCGCGACCCGACCGCGACCTTTTGCGGCCGCCTTGACACGCTTGCCGCGTGGCTTGTCGTCGTCCTTCTCGCGCGTGGAGGTGCGCAGAGCCTTCTTGGCTTTGATCTTGTTGTCGGCTTCTGTGTCTTTGTGTGGCTGGGCGGATTCTTTCTTGGCCTCCACAGCCTGCTGAGCCGCAATCGCCGCGCGCTCTTCTTCTTCGCGCTTGGCTTTCAGGGCCGCTTCCCGACGTTCTTTTTCCTTGGCCTCTTCATCCATACGGCGATGCGCAGCGCGCTGGCGCAGGACTTCCGGGTCAATCTCGACTTTTTCTTTGGGCTTGGGCGTGGCTTTTGCCGGTGTCGCTTCAGAAGGCTCGGCCTTGGCCTCGGCTGCCGTATCTTCAGGCTCAGAGGATTGAGCAGCCTCTTCCGCAGCAGCTTTTTCAGCAGCAACCCGCGCAGCTTCCTCGGCAGCCTGTTTTTCAGCTTCAGCTTGTTCCTGCTCGGCTTTCGCTGCCGCCTCTGCCGCCTGCTTTTCAGCATCGACTTTGGCAGCCGCTTCCGCTTCTGCCGCTTCCTGGGCCAGTTCAGCCGGGTCGCGTTTTACGTAGGTGCGCTTTTTGCGCACTTCAACACTGACGGTTTTCTTCGCTGCACCCGAGCCGGTTTTCAGCGTACTCAGTGTCTTGCGCTTCAAGGTGATCTTTTTCGGCGCCGCGGTCGATTCACCGTGACTGTTCTTGAGAAAAGCCAGCAGCACCTGCTTGTCATCATCAGACACGACCTCGTCTGCCTGCTGATGTTTCAAACCGGCTTCTTTCATCTGCTTGAGCAGACGGTCGACGGGCGTACCCACCACCTCTGCTAACTGGCTTACCGTTACTTCAGCCATTCGTAATTCTCCCTTACCTCGTCCGACAGCGACCTAAACCAAATGCACGCCCTGCATTACTGGGCATCCCCGGATGAATCTTCATCCTCAAACCACGGTGCCCGCGCTGTCATAATCAGCTCGCCAGCCCTGTCGCTGTCCATCCCGTCAATATCCAACAAATCTTCTACGGCCTGTTCGGCCAGATCTTCCATCGTACTGATACCGCGACTTGCCAGCAGGAAGGCCAGATGGCGATCCATACCTTCCATTGTCAGCAAATCTTCCGCCGGCTCGACTGCATCGAGCTTTTCTTCCGTGGCAATCGCCTGGGTCAGCAGAGCATCCTTGGCCCGGGCACGCAATTCTTCGGCGATATCTTCGTCAAAGCCTTCAATACCTACCATTTCTTCCAGTGGTACATAGGCGACTTCTTCCAAAGTGGTAAAGCCCTCTTCCACCAGAACGCCGGCGACATCTTCATCAATGTCCAGTGCTTCCATGAACATTTCCATGACCCGACCGGATTCCTGCTCGTGCTTCTCGGCCATATCGTCAACGCTCATCACGTTGATTTCCCAACCGGTCAACTCACTGGCCAATCGTACATTCTGACCGGCGCGGCCGATGGCCTGAGCCAGATTGTCTTCGGCAACACCGATGTCCATGGTCTTGGCATCTTCGTCCACCACGATGGATTCGACTTCCGCCGGCGACATGGCGTTGATGACCAGCTGCGCGGGATTGTCGTCCCACAGAACGATGTCGACACGCTCATTGCTCAGCTCACCCGATACGGCCTGCACCCGCGCGCCGCGCATACCGACACAGGCACCGACCGGATCAATGCGGCCGTCGTTGGTTTTTACCGCAATCTTGGCACGCGAACCGGGGTCACGCGCCGCAGCGCGAATCTCGATAACCTGCTCGGAGATCTCCGGCACTTCAATTTTGAACAGCTCGATAAGCATCTCGGGGCAGGCGCGGCTGAGCAGCAATTGTGGGCCGCGCGCATCGCTGCGAACCTCAATCAGCACTGCCCGTACCCGGTCATTGATGCGAAAGACTTCGCGCCCGACCAGCTCTTCGCGCGGCAGAAGGCCTTCAGCGTTATTGCCGAGATCCACAATAATATTGTCGCGGGTAACCTTCTTGACCGTGCCGTTGATCAGCTCGCCAATACGGCCTTCATACTGTTCAACAACCTGAGCACGCTCGGCCTCACGAACTTTCTGAACGATAACCTGCTTCGCGGTCTGGGCGGCAATCCGACCAAAACCGACATTTTCAATCTCTTCTTCGTAGACATCGCCCGCTTTCAGGCTGGTGTCTTTCTCGGCCGCCTCTTCCAGCGTGAACTGGGTACCCAGCAGCGCCAGCTCGTCATCCGCGACCACCTCCCAGCGACGGAAGGTCCGGTAGTCACCGGTTTCACGATCGATAACGACATAGATGTCGGACTCTTCGTCGTAGCGCTTTTTGGCAGCGGTAGCCAGAGCCTGCTCGATAGCTTCGAAAATAATGTCGCGCGAAACGCCCTTCTCATTTGAGACCGCTTCAGCTACCAGTAAGATTTCCTTGCTCATCCTTCCTCTATGCCTCGTCGACTGGCCGGTGTTTTCCGGCGATTGACCAGAGCCCGCAGATTTCAGTCAAATCGCGGAACAACATTCGCTTTTTCTATATCCACTACAGGGAACAGGTATTCGTGATCATCCACCAGGATCACCACGTCTTCCTCTTCCACTCCAACCAGACGCCCTTTAAAGTTGCGACGCCCTTCGTAATTCATGCGCAATTTCAGCTTGATGGTTTCGCCCGCCGCCGCCGCAAATTGCGCGATGGTAAACAGCGGCCGATCCATGCCCGGCGAGGACACTTCCAGCCGGTATTCGCCGGTGATGGGGTCTTCCACATCAAGCACTGCACTTACCTGACGACTGACACGTGCGCAGTCATCCACATTGATACCCTGCTCGGCATCGATGTAGATCCGCAGCAGCGCAGAGTGTCCCTGCGCCAGATATTCCAGCCCCCAAAACTCGTAACCGAGAGCGGTTACCGAGGGCTCGAGTAATTCCTGCAACTGTCGCGACTTGGCCGACAAATTTATGACCCACCAACAAAAAATGGGCACTAGGCCCACATTGTTAAACTACTGTCCGGCAGCCATTTCCTATGGCTACTAAAAAGCCCCTAAAGAGGGGCTTTCGACGTCCTTCCGGCGACGGAACTCTATCGCCTTCACTGCGTGGACCCGAGCATTTCACACGCTCTCGATGCCACTTCAATCAAGACGCGGGATTATAGGCGTGTGCCTCCGAACGGTCAAGGAATACCGCCCTTTACACCGCCAAACGCCGCGTTATTCCTGCTTTGGCCCCACCCAGACCTGCTGGGCGTTGACGAAGGCGTGAATGCCGTGCGGCCCCAGTTCGCGACCGTAACCGGAACGCTTGATGCCGCCACTGGGCAGCCGCGGATCGGTTTTGACCAGTCCGTTGACCACCACCTGCCCCGCTTCCATCTGCAGTGACAGCATTTCACCGCGTTCGCGCTCAGTCCAGATACTGGCCGCGAGACCATAGGCAGTATCGTTCGCCAGCGCCAGTGCGGCGTCAGCGGAATCGACCTTCATTACTGCGGCCACCGGACCGAAGGTTTCTTCACAGGCCGCGGTCATACCCGCTTTCACACCCGCCAACAAGGTGACCGGATAGAAATAGCCGTCACCGTCCGGCAAGGTCCCGCCCAGCAGACACTCAGCGCCCTGCTCAATGGTCTCTGACACCTGCCGGTGCAGCAGATCGCGCAGGTCCTGCCGGGCGATCGGACCGACATCGGTATCGTCGCGCGCGGGGTCGCCGACCTTCAGGCGTCCCAGCCGCTCCGACAGTTTCTCAACGAAGGCGTCGTATACCGGCGCCTCGACAATGATTCGCTTGGCCGCGATACAGCTCTGCCCCGCATTGATAATGCGCGAGGTAGTGATGGCATCCGCCGCCTCATCGAGATTGGCGTCGGCCAGCACAATGGCCGGATCCGAGCCGCCGAGTTCCAGCACCGCCGGCTTGATTTCCGACGCCGCTGCCGCCGCCACCTTGGCCCCTGCCCGGTCCGACCCGGTAAAGGACACGGCGCGAATTCGCCGGTCGCGAATTGCGGCTTCGACATCGGGGGTAGCCAGTGGCAGGTTCTGGAATACATCGGCAGGCGCACCCACCGCCTCAAATACCTCGGCGATGGCCGCCGCACAGGCGGGCACATGGGGGTCGTGCTTCATGACACAGGTATTCCCCGCCATCAGCGCCGGGGCACAGAAGCGGAAGGCCAGCCAGAACGGCGCATTCCAGGGCAATATCCCCAGCACCGGCCCGAGTGGCAGATAGCGAACATAGCTGCGGGAGGCATCGGAGGCCAGCTCATCGTTGGCGAGGTAGCCCTCCGCGTGATCGGCGTAGTGCTCGGCGCACCAGGCCGCCTTGATCACTTCGCCCCGAGCTTCCTTGATGGGCTTACCCATCTCCTCGGTCATCAGCGGCGCCAGGGTTTCAACATTGTCCCGCATATGCCGGGCGACCTTCTGCAAAAGTTCCGCCCGCTCGGCAAAGCTGGTATGCCGCCACTGGCGATAGGCCGCTTCCGAGCGCTCCATCGTGGCGTCGATATCAGCCGGAGTCGCCGCCGCTACCTCATTAATCTGACGGCCCGTGGCGGGATTAATCACCTTCAGCATTATTCCCCCTCCTGCGTTTGCTTTTTTGTTTCGCCAGCCAGCTTTAACGTTCTTGCCCCTTTGTCCTCCTTCGCAGGGCCGCCTGCCGGTTTGCCGCCTTGGCTATCTGCTTTGGCTGGCTTGACAAGAAAGTCTTCCTCGAAATCAAAAAAGGATTCACAGCCGGTCGCAGTCACCCGGATGGTATCGGAGATACCGCAGGTCTTGTCACCGTCCACCGCCCACATCCAGGGGATCAGGTGAAAGGTCATGCCCTCCTCCAGTACCGCCGACTCGCCCTGCTTTAGACTGATGATGTAGCCCTCGTCCCAGCTGGGAGGAAAGGCGATACCGATGGAATAACCCGAGCGGGTGATGAGTCGCGCACCGACATCGTTATCGGTGATGATCTTGCGCACCAGGTTATCCGCATCGGAGACGGTGAGCCCTGGACGGATGGCCTGTTTGACCTCCTTCAGGGCAAGCTTCATTCGATCCTGAGCCTTTAGCATCGAGGGCGACAGCTCATCCAGCACCACCGTGCGCATCATCGCCGTGTGGTAGCGGCGATAACAACCGCCGACCTCCAGAAACACATGCTCTCCCGCCTGCACTTCGCGGCCTTCCCAGGTAGCGTGACCGATCAGGGTGCGGGGTCCGGAAGTTACATAGGGCATGACCGCTGGCGGCTCACCCCCGGCGCGAAACATGGCCGCCGAGATCGCCGCCCCGATTTCATTTTCTGTCACGCCGGGCTGACAGGCCTCATAGCCCGCACGCATACCCGCTTCCGTAGCCCGCGCGGCTTTGCGCATCACTTCAATTTCATGCTCGGACTTTTTCACCCGGCCCTGCTCAACAATGCCAAAGCAGTCCAGCAACTTGCCGTCGGTGTAGGTGGTGTGAATGTAGTCCTGGTGATACGCGGGGAAAAAATAGCTGTTACGTTCATAGCCGATGTATTTATTGGCCAGCCCGAATTCACGGAGACTCTGCACCAGCATCTGGATCGCATCGCCTGTATCAGGATAGGGCCGAGTCAGCTCCACCCAGGTTCGGGCGTGAACATTGGTTTCTTCCAGCATCCGGGTAATCATGAAAGGCTCGCCTTCCAGCGGCACCACCAGACACTGGAAAAAGGAGTAACCGGTGGTCTGATAATCGGTGAGATACATCAGGTTTTCCGGATCGGTAATGACCACCGCATCCAGCAGCCGCTGCGACATGCGCTGCCGCAGCTCCGTCAGGCGCCGTTCGTATTCCTCGAACGGAAAGGTCATATCATCGCGATGCCTCATGCGGCTTCCTCCATGACACGACCGATAGCATCTTCCAGAATGGCCAGGCCTTCCTTCAGATCCGCCTCGGGAATGGTCAGGGGTGGAATCAGCTTCAGCACCCGGCCACCACTGCCGCAGGGGCCTATCAACAGGCCGTTTTCAAAACAGACCGCGGCCATCTGTTTGGCCTTGCCGCCGTCAACCACGTCCAGCGCCTGCATCATGCCTTTGCCGCGCACCGCAAAACCCTGCCCGGCATAGCGTTTAGCCAGTTTGTCCAGGTGCTCCGCCATCAACGCGCCTTTTTCTTTCACTTCACTCATCAGCGCGTCATCGTCAAAGTAGGTCAGGGCTTCACGGCCCGCCACAAAGGAGAAGCCCTGTCCGCGAAAGGTGCCGGTATGTTCGCCCGGCGACCAGTGCTGGTCATGCTCCGGCTTGATCAGATTCATGGCCAGCGGCGTACCGAAGCCGCCAATACCTTTGGCCAGGCAGACGATATCCGGCGACAGGTCCATTTCATCAAAACTGAAGTAGGTTCCGGTGCGACCGCAGCCCACCTGAATTTCGTCCACAATAAACAGGGCGCCATGGGCATGGGCAATACGCTGAAGTTCTTTCAGCCAGCGTTCCGTGGCGACGTTAACCCCACCCTCGGCCTGAATGACTTCAATGAGATAGGCAGCAGGAGCTGCGACACCACTGGAAGGGTCCTCCAGCGCCCGCTCGTGCTCCGCCAGATTGTCCAGTCCGCCGCCCGGCGCGCTTTCAAAGGGCAGCCGGATAACATGATCCAGCGGCACCCCCGCCGCCTGACGGAAATAATCGTTTGCCGTGCAGGCCAGCGAGCCCAATGTCATGCCGTGAAAACCGTGACTGAAGGCAACAATACTCTGGCGCCCGGTCACACGGCGGGCAAGCTTCAGCGCCGCTTCCACCGCATTGGTACCGGTTGGCCCCATAAACTGCATTTTGTAGTTCAGCTGGCGCGGCTTGAGAACAGTGTCGACAAACTTTTCAATGAAATCGCGCTTGGCTGTGGTGTACATGTCCAGACTGTGGGCCACGCCGTCGGCCTCAATAAAATTGACTAAGGCTTTCTTCATGCGCTCATTGTTGTGACCGAAATTAAGAACACCGGCGCCGGCAAAAAAATCGATATAGGATTTTCCCTGCTCATCGACCTGACGGGCGTTTTTAGCAGATGCAAAAACGGTGGGGAAACTGCGGCAGTAACCGCGAATATTGGATTCCCATTGTTCAAATACTTCCATTTTCCGTTCTCCTCGATGGTAAAAATTCGTGGCTTCAGGAAGGGCTCGCAACCCCTTGAAGATTCCTCAATATAACTCTTGCTTATATACCAACATGTTTAACTGGTGATCGCAAAACGCAGCTGCAACAGCGTGAATTTTGCCAATAACGAATACGCTCAGGCGTTGACCGGCGGCATCGGTGCGCCTGCCAACTGCAGAAAAACCCGCGCCACATCGGGAATCAACGCGTCCCGAAAGTCGTAGTACGGATTGTGACAGGGATAGTCATTTGAATCGCCATCGCCGGCGCCGATCAGTGCAAAAGCTCCGGGCACTGCATTCAGGTAGTAGCTGAAGTCTTCCGAGGCCATAATGGGCACCGGCGTTTTGTCGCACTGCCAATCATCGCCGAGTACTACGGCCAGTGCAGAACGCATCTGTCCGGCTTCGTCGCTGTGATTGCAGGTGGCGCCATAGCGGGGCGTAATCTCTACTTCGGCGCTGACACCGTAGGCGCCCGCGCTGGCTTCTGCGATTTCACGAATCAGGCTCTCGACCTGCTCACGCATATCGGAGGATTGCAGGCGGATACTGCCGGCGAGGGTAGCGCTATCGGGGATAACCGTTTCGGCGCTGCGCGCGTCGATGGAGGTGACACTGACTACTGCCGCACTCTGCGCAGCCAATCGACGCGACACAATCTGCTGCAGGGCCTGCGCGACTGCGGCCGCTGCCAGTACAGGATCACGACACAGCTCAGGCTGACTGGCGTGGCCGCCGCGACCGCGCAGCACCACTTTAAAGGTGCCGTTGGCGGCCATAACAGCGCCGTCCGGGCACACGGCCTTGCCAGCCGGAATGGCGGGCCAGTTGTGCCAGCCAAATATCGCATCCACGCCATCCAACGCGCCTTCGTCAACCATGCGGCGTGCGCCGT